>PXQZ01000013.1 GCA_003021755.1 Halobacteriales archaeon QH_8_67_36
GGGCTACAGAACTCACAGATCGGCGTTTTTTCCACCAGTTAAACGAAGAGCTCAAGGTGCCTCGTTCGCGTATAAAGCCGGAGTTTATTTGGTTTGAAATTGATAGAAATTTGTTTACCTGAGTACTGTGTTCCCAGTAATATTTATCTGGGTGAAGTCGAAGTGGGACCGCCGAGATTCGAACTCAGGTCCGACGGACCCCATCCGCCGAGGATACCGCTACCCCACGGTCCCGTGTCTTAGGCGAGGAGAGTTCGTTAATTAAGGGTGTCGTTTCGGGGGCGCCGTGCTACGGACTGTTGTAGTCTCGTGCCGGCATCGCTGGCCCTCCGGGTGAAAACCGAGACACTGCTACAACGTTCTGTCGGTGCCGAATAGACACTCCTCAGACCAGCACCCGCTCGGGGGCGACGACGGTTCCGGACTCGGCGTCCGGATCGCCGACCAGCGTCCCCAGCGAGACGGCAGCGCCGTCGGGCGTGAAGACGGCGACCAGTTCGCCCTGTCCGGGAACGACCTCGTCCACCTCGGCTGGCGCGCGACGACGATTCGCGGCAGGTGCGCCAGTGCCTGTTCGGCGGGCTCGGCGGCCGCCCGCAACGCTGCTTCGTCGCCGTCCTCGGCGAAGGCCAGCGCGTCGACGAGGTCGTGCATCGACACCAGCGAGCGGTCGTCGAACTGGCCGGTGGCGGTGCGTCGCAGGTCGTCCATGTGGGCGCCGGTGCCCAGCGCCAGCCCGATGTCGTGACAGAGCTTCCGGATGTATGTGCCCGAGCCACAGCGCACACGCAGCAGCGCGCGGCGGCCGGCCCGTTCCAGCACGTCGAGGTCGTGCATCCGGCGTGTCCGGAGCTGTCGTTTGACGGCGCTCTTTCGGGGCGGCTTCTGGTAGATGTCGCCCTCGAACTCGGCGACGACCGACTCGAAGTCCGGTGGCGCGCGGTTGTGCAGTTCCAGGACGGCGACGTACTCTTTGACCGCGTCGTCGAAGATACGCGCGGCGCGGGCGGCATCGCCAAGCAGGATCGGGAGACAACCGGTGACCTTTGGGTCGAGCGTCCCGCCGTGGGCCACGCGGTCCTGCCCGGTGGCGTCGCGGACCCACGCGGCGACCTGATGGGCTGACGGCCCGGGCGGTTTGTCGAGGTTGACGACGCCGAAGGAGAGCAGGGCGTCGACGGGTCGCTCGTCGGGCGGAGCGCGGACCATCAGAACTCGTAGCGGATGCCTTCGACCGGTGCCTTGCCCTCGTCGACCTCGGCGTCGTATGAGTCGACGGCGTGGAGCGCGATGCTCAGGGTCCCCTGTGGGTCCCAGCGGGCGGTGTTGATGGCGAGGTCGTAGATGGAGAGGTCGTCGTAGTCGATGTCGTAGTATTCGGCGTAGCGCTGGGCCTCGCTTTCGCTTCGCTCCTCCGTTTCGGTGCGGGCCTGCTCGAAGGGTTTGTTCTCCCGCTGGGCGATGCGGTCGGCGCGTGCCGACAGCGGCGCCGTGAGCCAGAGCTTCATGTCGGCGTACTCGCCGGCCATCCAGCCCGCGAGCCGTGACTCCAGCACCACGTCGTCGCGCTCGGCGGCGATGTCGCGGAGTCGTCGGTCGAGGTCGCGGTCTATCTGGGCGTCCTCCTCGGCGGCCTTGTTCAGTTCCAGCGGCGTCATTTCCCGCTCCTCGGCCAGCGAGCGGAAGATGTCACCGCCGGAGACGTGCTCGTAGTCCAGCGCGTCGGCCAGACTCCGGGCGAGAGTGCTCTTCCCGCTGCCCGCGGGACCGGAGACGGTAATCAACATGGTGGTTCTCCGGGGCTACCGATGAAAGGAGTTGTGTCTTGCAGCCGGAGTCGGTCCGACGACTGGCTTCACTCGGGTTCCGATAACTCAGTACAACTAGAGAGCCCCAACTGTCCGGAAAAGCGAGAGGCGGGTTGAGAGCACTCATCCGAGAAGATCAAGGAGTGTCCGTTTAGCTACCCGTCGGCGTGGTCTGGACGTCCAGCGCCTTCCGGATGACCTGGGTAAAGGATAGCGAGCACAGGAAGTACCAGACGATCCAGGCCTGCATCGGGCCGACGAGCCCGTCCCGCCAGCTTGCCACCTCCCCGAAGATGGGCAGGGTGATGACCGGCGAACCGACGGTCAGCCCGGGACCGAAGACCATCCAGTATATCCAGAGGAAGACGGGGATGTTGATGAGCATGATCCAGACCATCGGGCGGAACTGCTGTTTGAACATCCCAAGCTGGTCGGTCATCAGCTCCATCTGCTCCTGTTCGATACGGTCGAGCGCCTCGTCGTCGCCTTCCTCCTTGGCCTTCTTGCGGCGTTCCTTGATCTGCTCCATCTTCTCCTGGTGGTCGCCCATCCCCGACATGTCCATCATTTGGTCCTGCAGGATGGAGGAGGTTGCCCCGGTGAACACTGCCAGAACGAGGATGAGGACGTAGAACGGGAGCACGTTGGCCAGCGGGCCCAGTGCGAGGTCGATGGTCCCGCCGATGGCGTCCCGGATGGAGTTGATGGAGTAGCCGGCGAACAGCCCCACCGTCCCGAGGGCGGCCAGTTTGTCCCACTGGCTCCACCCCTCGTCGTCATCGTCTTCGGGTTCGGCATCTGCGTCTTCGAGCGCCTCGCGGACGGCCTCGGGGTCCTCGACGACGAACCCCTCGCCGTCGGCGTCGATGAGGAGGCCGGACTCGATGAGCCGGCCCCACTCGCCGCTGGTGATGTCGTCGCTGACGTCGCTCCAGGTGACGGCCCCCTGCTCCTCGGCGACGGCCAGCACCTCGCCGAGCGCGTCGGTCATCGCTTCGCCGTCGTCGGCGAGTCGCTCTACTTTCGGCGCGGTTCGTGCCATTGTGGTGTGGAAAGCGGGCGCGACGTATGAACTTTATTCTGTGCGCTCGTCGATTGCGCGCCGGATGTCGCTCCAGACCTCGTCGGGCGGCTGCTCGCCGTCGATGGCGACGAAGCCGTCGTGGTCCTCGTAGTGGTCGATGACGGGCGCGGTGTTCTCGTCGAAGACGTCGAGGCGGTTGCGCACGGACTCCTCGTCGTCGTCCTCGCGCTGGATGAGCTTGCCGCCACACTCGCCACACACGCCCTCGGTCTCGGGCTGGTTGAACTCGACGTGGTAGCTCGCGCCGCAGTCGTCACAGACTCGGCGACCGGTGAGCCGGTCGACGAGTTCCTCGCGGGAGACGGACAGCGAGAGGACGACGTCGAGGTCGGTCATCCCCGCGAGTTCCTCGGCCTGCTCCGGGTTTCGCGGGTAGCCGTCCAGCACGAAGCCGTCGGCGGAGTCGAGTGCTTCGTCGACGATGGCGTTGACGACGGCGTCGGGCACGAGGTCACCCGCTTCCATGTACTCGCGGGGCGTGTCGTACTCCGTGTCCATGTCGGAGATGTCCATGTCCTTGTTCGCCCGCAGCGCGTCGCCGGTGGTGACGTGGGAAACGTCGTACTCGTCGGCGATGTTCGCGCTTTGTGTTCCCTTGCCTGCCCCCGGCGGGCCCAGGATCAGGAGTCGTGGCTGCGACATGGCTGCGAGTTCCGGCGGCGACGTTAAATGGTTGTCCAAACGCCGCCGGATACGGGGGCACGTCTCACCCCCACCCAGATCCGTAACGCCGCGGCTGCCATCGTTAAGGTATACTCGAATCCGGCGATCCGGCCCCCGAGATCAGCGCACGGAACCAGTACGGCGAGACGGTCACGCCCGATGTCACCGGGCCCACGGTCGTCTACTTCTATCCCGAGGACTTCACCGAGGGATGTACCATCGAAGCCCGGGACTTCCAGGAGACGATGCCGAAGTTCCGCGAGGGCGGCATCGCCGTCTACGGCGTCTCGATGGACTCCGTCGAGAGCCACGACGACTTCACCGAGGAGATTGGCGTCCTGTACGACCTGCTGGCCGACCCCGACGGCGACATCGGCGAGGCGTTCGGTCTCGACACGTCCGGCGGCCGCGTCGACCGCTACACGTTCGTCCTCGCCGACGGCGAAGTCAAGAAGGTGTACGACCCGGACCGCTACGACCCCGAGGGCCACGCCAAAGCGGTGCTGGTGGAGACGCGCAACGAGTTCGTCCGGGGCGGATAGGGCGGACGGCGAGTGGCCTCAATAAATCCGTGCGCCGCGACCGACGTGGCTCTGGTAGACGCGCGCGTCCACGCCGTGTTCGTCGAAGGTGTCCAGCATCGCGCTCGCGATAGCGCGCTGGGACCCCTCGTAACACGCGGCGACGACCGTGGGGCCGGCGCCGGAAATCGTTACGCCGGTCGCGCCCGCCCCCAGTGCGGCCTCCCGCACGGACTCGTAGCCGTCGATGAGTTCGGCCCGGGCCGGCGTCACGACGGTGTCGTGCATCCCCTCGCCGACGAGGCCGGGGTCGTCGCGGTGCATCCCCGTGGTGAGCGTCGCCGCGTTGCCGACCGTCTCGACCAGTTGCTCGGCGCGGGCGTGTTCCGGGACGACGCGGCGGGCGTCACGCGTCGAGACGACGATGTCGGGGAGGCACGCGACAAGCGGGATGGACGCGTCGACCTGCCGGACCCCCGACGGCGTGGCGATGGTGAAACCGCCCAGAATCGAGGGGGCGACGTTGTCATCGTGGGCGTCGCCGGAGACGACGGCCTCGCCCTCGGCTGCGACGGGGACCAGTTCCTCGCGGGTGTAGCCGCGGTCGTAGAGTTCGTTGAGCCCGACGGCCGCGGCGGCGGCGCTTGCGGCCGACGAGCCCAGTCCCGACGCCGGGCGCACGCCCTTGTCTATCCGGATGTGGGCCGGCGCGTCCAGCGCCTCGGCGACGGCCCCGACGGTGTTCTTCTCGGGGTCCTCCGGGATGAACTGGCTGCCGGCGCCGGTCACCTCGATGGTCGTCCGGTCGGCCTTCGAGACGCGGACCACGTCGGCCGGGCGCTCCAGCGCGACGCCGAAGACGTCGAAGCCGCTGCCGAGGTTCGCGCTGGTAGCCGGCGCCCGGACGGTTAGCATGCCTGCGGGTTTTCGCAGTGTGGTCAAAAAGGTAGCGGGTCGGCGAAGGCGCTCTCACGATTGAAAACACGGACCAAACGAATAAACCCGAGAGGGGAATCCTGACGGTAGAAGGATGCACGTCGATGTAGTCGGGATACTCGTCGCCGGGAGCGCGGCGGGTGCGCTCGTCAGCGGCGTCCTGGCAGCGGGCGCCTGGCGGGACCGGTCCATGCCGGGGACGGGCCCGTTCGCCTGGCTGATGGTGGCCGCCGCCGGCTGGTGTCTGCTGAACATCGCCTGGCTCACCACGGCCGACCCGGCCGTAGCGACCGGCGTGTGCCTGCTAATCCGACTCACTTCCGGCCTCATCGTCGGCCTGTGGGTCGTGTTCGCGCTTACGTACACGGGCCGGGCAGGGCTGCTCACGCCCACTCGGCTCGCCGGCCTGTTGCTGGTGCCGTCGCTGTACGGCCTGCTGTCGCTGACGAACCCGCTGCACGGGCTGGTGGACCCCACGGTGATGCTGGTGACCGCGGGCGGCCTGACGCAGTTCGTCGGCGCCACCGGGCCAGTCTATCTGGCCCAAACGGTGCTCTCGACGGGCTTCGTCGCGGCCGGCTACGCGCTCTTCGGAGAGTTCCTCCTCCGGTCGCGGAACCTCTACCGCAAGCAGACGTTCGTCATCCTCACGGCAGGGCTGTTGACCGCCGGCATCCACGCCCTGTTCGTCCTCGGGGCGACGCCCCATCCCGGCCTCAACATCACGCCGTTGACGTTCGCGCTCAACGGCGTCCTCGTGGGGGTCGTCCTGTTGCGCTATGACTTCGTCTCGGTCACGCCGCTGGCCGGCGACCTGCTCGTCGACGAGCTTCCCGACCCCGTGCTCGCGCTCGACACCGACGAGCGAATCATCGACTACAACGCGGCCGCGACGGCCCTCATGGGCGGGGAAATCGGTGGCCGCCGCATCGACGACGTCTCGCCCGGACTGCTCGACGACGTCGAGCGCGAGGAGGTGTTTGCGGTGGGGGATCCGCTGTCGTACTACGACCCACAGACGAGCCCCATCCGGGACCAGCACGGGGACGTCCGGGGCCGGCTGGTCGTCCTGCGGGAGGTCACCGGCCAGCAGCGACGCCAGGACCGGCTGGAGGCGCTGCAGTCGGCCACCCGCCAGTTCATCGAGGCCAACCGGCCCGAGCGCGTCGCCGAACTGGCGGTGAACTTCGTGACGCGCGTGCTGGACCGGAACGCCGCCGCCGTCTTCCTGGCCACCGACGACGGCCGGCTCGAACCGGCCGCGGTGAGCGACGTGATCGCGGCGGCCACCGGGGATGTGACCGTCCGTCCGGAAGCGATGCCCGAACACGACATCCGGCTGACCTACGACAGCGGCGAGCAGCGCATCGCCGACTGCGAGGGGTGTGGCGCGTCGATGGAACGGGCCCTGATGGTGCCGATGGGCGACCACGGCGTCCTCGTCATCGCCTCGGCTGACGACAGCTACGCCACCGAGGACCAGCAGTACGCCAGGACACTCGCCCACACCACGCAGGTCGCCCTCGAACAGCTCCAACGCCAGCGCGAACTCCGCGGGAGTCGCACCTCGGTCAAGCGACGCAACGAACAGATCGAGTTCTTCAACGGCGTACTCAGACACTCGCTTCGCAACGCCATGACCGTCGTCGAGGGGCGGGCAGACTACCTCAGAGGCGCAGTCGACGAGGACCAGCACCGGCACATTGACAGCATCACCGAGTGGTGTGAGCGGCTCAACGGGATGAGCGACACCATCAAGTACATCAACGAGACGGTGACGGCCAGCGAGAGCGAACGGCTCGAGGCCATCTCGCTGTCAGGTGCAGTGCGTGGCGCCGTCGAGAGTACGATCGACCGGGGCGCCGACGTCGCCGTCGACGTGGACTTGACCGACGAGGCGGTGCTGGCGAACCACCTCGCCGAGGAAGTGCTGGGCAGCGTCGTCGAGAACGCGGTCGAACACAACACCAGCGACCGCCCCCGCGTCGAAATCGACAGCCGGGGTGCCGGCGATTGGATCCAGGTCCGCATCGCCGACAACGGCCCCGGCATCAGCGACGAACTGAAGACGCGGATGTTCGAACGCTCCATCTCCAACGACCAGACCGCCGGCGGCTTCGGCCTCTACTTCGTCTCGGTCATGATGGACCTCTATGGCGGGAAGGTGTGGTACGAGGACAACGACCCCGCCGGGGCGGTCGCTATCCTGGAGTTCCAGCGGGCCGACAGTGGGACCGATGGGGACGCCGGTTCGGCGACGGAAACGCAAAGTAAATCACACGACGACTGAAACCGGGTGGTATGATCGGTGTCGTCGGTGGCGGCGTTGCTGGCCTCGCAACGGCGTATCGGCTCCAGCAACGCGGCCACGAGGTCCGCGTCTTCGAGGCGAGCGAGGAGCTGGGAGGACTGGCCGCGGTGTACGAGACGGCCGGCGACCCCATCGAGAAGTTCTACCACCACCTCTCGAAATCGGAGGAAACCATCGTCGAACTCGCCGAGGAACTGGGACTGGGCGAGGACGTCGAGTGGCGCATCGGGAAGAACGCCTACTACACGGAGGGGGTCGTCCACCCGATGGACAAGCCGTGGGAGATACTTTCGTTCCCCCACTGGAGCCTCTACGACAAGTTCCGCCTGGGGATGCTCACGCTCGACGTCGACGTGCGGGGCGGGGTTCCGAAGTTCGACACGTACGAGAGGCTCGAGGACTTCGAGGACGTTCCCGTCGAGCAGTTCGCCCGCGAACACACCACCCGGAACGTCTACGAGACGTTCTTCGAACCGCTGCTCGACGCGAAGTTCGGCTCCCGCAAGGCGGACGTCAGCGCCGCGTGGCTGCTCGGCCGCATCAAGTTCCGCGGGGAGCGTGACATCCTCAAAGGCGAGGTGCTGGGCTATCTGGACGGCGGCTTCGGTCGCCTGCTCGACGCGCTCGTCGAAGCCGTCGGCCGGGAGAACATCGAGACGGGCACGCGCGTGACCGGCGTGAAGACCGAGGACGGCGCGGTGACCGGCCTCACGGTACAGTCCGAGGTCAACGGCGAGACCGAGGCACACGACGTCGACAGCGTCGTCGTCGCGGCGATGCCGGACGTCCTCGAAGAACTCACCGGCTACCCCTGTGAAATCGACTTCCAGGGCACCGTCTGCTCGGTCATCAGCATGGACGAACCACTGCTTGACACGTACTGGCTCAACATCGCCGACGAGGCCCCCTTCGGCGCGCTCATCGAACACACGAACTTCGTCGAGCGCGAGCGCTACGATGGCGACCACCTGCTGTACGTCGCCCGCTACGTCCAGTCCCCCGAGGAGGACGTCTGGCAGCAGGACGACGCGGAGGTGCGGGAGACGTGGCTGTCGGGCATCGAATCGCTGTTTCCCGAGTTCGACCGGGGGGCGGTCAACTGGGTGAAGACCGCCCGCAATCCCCGGACTGCGCCCGTCTACGAGCGCGGCTACCTGGACATGGTCGTCCCGTACGACCTCTCGGCCGAGGTCGCCGACGGCGTTTACTACGCCGGGATGGCCTCCGAAGCCCAGTACCCCGAACGGTCGCTCAACGGCGGCATCGTCGCCGGCTACGAAGTGGCCGACCGCATCGACGGGCGCTGATACTGGTGGCTGTAAGTTCGTAAAGATATTTGTCACCCCGGGATGGCGAAATACTTCAGTTTGTTACAGCCGCCAGTATGAACGGGCGCCCGGCGGCTAGCTCTCGTCGTCCCGGGCGGCCGAATCCTTCTCGCCCGCATCGGAATCGGGCGAAGCAGCGTCCTCCTCGGCTAATTCCGGACCCTTCGGCGGGTAGTAGACGTACCGGTAGCCGTCGGAGAGGACGACGTAGATACCTCGCGTGGTGTCCTCGATGACGCGGCGCTCGGAGTCGATGGCCACGTCGACCAGTCCCGCGAGCGAGTCCACCTCGATGCGGGTCGCATCGAACGTCGAGTCGGGGAGCTGACCCGTCGTGATCCACTCGTCGAACTCCTCGCGCTCGCTCTCGTAGGCCGACAGCGCCCGCTCGGCGTCGGTGACGGTGAACTGGTCCGACCGCCGGAACAGACCGAGGCCGGCGAGGCCGGCGAGGCCGACGGCGAGCAGGGCCAGCCCCGCTCTCGACCGGAGCGGGTCCGACCCGGCCGGGACCGTCCGCCGTGCAGTCTGGTTCGCCCCCGTCGTCCGTGGCCCGTCGTTTTGGACCTCGTAGGTGCCATCCGACGGGACGAGTTGACTGCGGTAGACCCGCGTCGTCTCGACCGGCTGGCCGTTGCGCGTTCCCTCGACCGTCACGCGCGCGAGGACGACGACCTCCACGTCACCGGGCGTCCCGCCGAGTTCCTGGTCGATGCGCTGGGCCTCGGCGTTCGCGGCGCTCACGTTCACCGAGAACGGCGTCCGCGCACGCTCGCCCGGCGAGAGGGCCGCGCTCGAACGGTTCAGCGGCCGCTCGACGCGCCAGTACACCGTCCGGTTGCCCTCGTCGGCCGCCGACACCGACTGGTAGCGTAGCGCGACCGACGTGTTCACGTCGAGGTCTCCATCGCCGGTCGCCTCGTAGCCGTAGACGAACTGCCCGTCCAGAATCGGCGTCGTTCGGAAGAAATACACCGAGCGGTTCCGCAGCATCGTCCCCTCCGCGAACGCCGTCGTCCCGTTGCGAACGGTCGCCCGATGGGTGAACTCACCGCGTGACTCCCAGGAACTCGTCTGCCTGGTCACCGTCTCGGTCGCGCCGCTCCCGGCGGCCGCGACCGTCAGATAGCCGCCGGCGGCACCGACGAGCAAGGCGACGACGAGCAGCGCCCTGTAGTTGTCAGCGATACCCACCCGTACGCGCCAGTACCAGCTTCCCATCCCGTTGTCGACTATCTGTCAGACTCCGATAAATTACTTTCGGGTGTGGGAAAAATCAACTGGCGAGTGGTCGGCCTCAGTCGGCCGTGGACTCCTCGTCGACGCCGGGGGCCTCGCTCGGGTCGATGTCCTCGGGTTCCGCCTGGCCGCCAACGACCAGTTCGCCGTCTTCGGTCTCGACGTAGGCATCGTCGGCGAACCCGCCGACTGCGTGGGGGTGTTCCGGGTCCTCTAGCTTCTCGGGCGTCGATGGGGCCTCGGCGATGCCGTCTGCGGGCCGGAACTCGCCCAGCGGGTCCGAGATGGTGATGCCGTGCTTGCCGAAGAAGGTCTCGTAGCGCTCGTGGTGGGCCTGGAGTTCGTCGGCGGGGACCTCCATCATCTCCGTCCAGCCGTGGTTGTAGAAGTCGAAGTTGGCCTGGACGTGGGTGATTTCGCGGGCCTCGGCCTCCGGGAAGCCGTCTTCGAGCGCGGCGACGTAGGTGTCCATCGTCGCGTCGAAGAAGTCGCCGAGGTGGTCGCGGCGGTCGTCGGCGTGACCCGGCTCGGCCAGGTCGGCGAAATAGTTCGTGTGGAAGTCGACCAGCCAGTCGGTGACTGTCTCCCCGACGACCGGCAGCGTCATCGCCTGCTTGGCCGCGAAATGTCTGACGTTCTGGCGGAGTTTCATCGGCCGAGCGTTGGGATTCGAGCGTCTTGAAAGGCTCGGAGTGGGGGTCTGAGGGGGTGTGCCCGCTGCATCCCGAGTCGAAACAGCCGGCGAGGCCGGTCCCTGGAGCTTGCCCGATCCGCGACGGTCCGGTGTTTGCCACTCAGTGGCCCGGAGAGGGCGAACACGAGCGGTTCGGCAGAGTATCACAAACAATATGCAGATAGCAATCCACATTAGGCATCGCGCCAAACCGTCCGTACATGAGCACGTCGCACGTGATTATCGGGGACGGTATTGCAGGAGCCTCCGCGGCCGAAACGATCAGGGAAGCGGACCCTAACGCAGCAGTGACCGTCATCACCGACGAGGGAGAGGCCCTCTACAACCGAATTCTCATCAAGGAGTTCGCCAAGGGCAAACTGCCCGAGGCGCCCATTTCCATCCACGAACCGGAGTGGTACGACGAGCGCGACATCGACCTCGAACTCGACACTCACGTCACGGACATCGAGCCGGTCGCCCACGAGATTCACACGCACAGTGGCGAGACCTACGAGTACGACAAACTGCTGATCGCGACAGGTGGGACCCCGGCACAGCTCCCCGTCGAGAACAGCGACGCCGACGGCATCCACCACTTCTGGACGTTCGAGGACGCCCGCGACATCCGCGAACACGCCGAGGACGCCGAGCAGGGCATCATCGTCGGTGCCGGGCTGCTGGGTATCGACCTCGCCGCCGTCTGTGCCGCCCAGAACATCGACGCGAAGTACCTGATGCGCGGGGACCGCTGGTGGCGCTATGCCCTCTCTGCAGACGGGGCCGAAATCATCCACGACGCGCTGGAAGAGAACGGCGTCGAACCGGTCTTCGACTCCGGCGTCGACCACTTCGAGGTCGACGACGACGGCCACGTTAGCGGCGCCGTCGACCCCAACGGCGACCGGTTCGACGGCCAGTGGGCCGGCGTCGCCATCGGACTGAACTTCAACACCGAGTTCCTCGACGGCGCGGGCATCGAGGAGGACGACGGCATCGTCGTCGACGAGTACATGCAGACCAGCGTCGAGGATATCTACGCCGCGGGCGACATCACCCAGTTCTACGACACCATCCTCGACGCCCGCGCCCAGAACGGCGCGTGGGGCTCGGCCAAGGAGCAGGGGTCGGTCGCCGGGAAGAACATGGTCGAGGACAGCGTTGCGTCTCCGACACAACGAGCTGACGGCAAAGCCGTCGACAGCGAGGCCGAGGCGTTCCGCTGGGTTTCCTCCTACTCGATCACACACTTCGACTTCCCCTTCCTCTCCTTTGGCCACCCCGCCCGGGGCGACGACGGGGCCGAGCGCAAGTACTCCGACAGCGAGTGGCGCCGACTCGCCTTCGAGAACGGCCAGCTCATCGGCGGCGTACTCATCGGCGACCTCTCCCAGCAGTCCACGTTCAAGAAGCTCATCCGCGAGGAACGTAGGGTCGCCGACCAGAAGGAGCTGCTCCTGGAGAAGGACGTCGACCTCGAAGAAGTGAAGGCCAACACCGTCGCGCCGGCCGAATAACGACGGAAATTCGCCGTCTTTCGACTTCGTCGCCGATCTTTTTGTACGCTCGGATATGGATACCGCGTGTGATTGGGCCACTGCTCCAGCGGTTTCTGGACGCGGTGACCGGCGACGGCGCCGAGGACGCCGACGAGCGGAGCGAGTTCGCCGGCTCGCTGCTGGACTGGTCGGTTGACTGCGGCCACGGCCCGGACGGCGGGGAGGCGGCCCGCAAGATGGCCCGGGTACGGGAGAAAGCCGAACTGCTGGACGAGCAGCACCGGCGGTAGCGGCTCCCCTGCCCCGGTCGTATTTATTTTAGCAGCAACGGACTCAGAGAGCCAGAAAGCCCCCGCGTTCTCAGCTCCCGCGGCTCGCTGTCGTTCGAGAGAGCGACGCTCTCTCGTGATGACGAAAGGCGCTCCGCGCCTTTCGAACCACGCTCCAGTGGGTGCTTGCGTCGCCGGGGTTCGCTGAGGACGCGACCCCTTTCAGCCCCACCCATGCCGGCTGGTTAACCGGCTACGGGTGGGGCTGAAAGGGGCGGCCTGCTACACGAAGGCGGACGACGTAAGCACCGCAGGGAACGGAGTGAC
>PXQZ01000014.1 GCA_003021755.1 Halobacteriales archaeon QH_8_67_36
CGTCGCGGTCGTTGACCTCCACTACGTCGAAACCGACGGCATGGGGCGCGACCGACCGGACCACGTCGCGGAGCTCCCGGGGTGCCAGCCCGAACGGCTCCGGCGTCCCTGTGCCGGGCGCGAAGCCGGGGTCGGCGGCGTCGATGTCGACGGAGAGGTATGCCCGGTCGCCGTCGAAGTCGGGCGACCAGTCGGCTACCCTTTCCGGGGAGATGACCGTCACGTCGCCCTCGCTGGCGCGCTCCCACTCGGCCTCGCTGCCGGTGCGAGCGCCGAGGACCACCGCGCGGTCGGCAACAGAGAGGGCATGACGGGCCACCGTCGCGTGGGAGTGTTCGTCGCCGGCATAGGACTCCCGGAGGTCGAGATGGGCGTCCGCACAGACGAACACGTCCGGGTTGAGCGCGCGGACGGCGGCAACGCTGACGGTGTGTTCGCCGCCCACGAGGAGGGGGACGGCGCCGTCGCTCGCGAACTCGCTGATGACACCCCCGAGAAAGGTGAGGTAGTCGGCGGTGTCGGCCGTGGGGCCGATGTCGCCGTGGTCGTACACACCGAGGTCGGTAAAATGTCGCCCAGTGTGGTGGTCGTAGTCGTCGAACTGTTCGCCGAACTCGCGGACGCGGCGCGGGCCAAAGCGGGTACCGGGCCGGAACGACGTCGAGACGTCGAGCGGGGCCCCCACGAGGGCGTAGGCCGCCGTCTCGCGGTCGGCGACCGCGCCGGGGAACGTCATTACGAGCGGGTAATCTTGCGCTGGTCCTCGTATTCGAGGTACTCGATCTCGTCGTCGGGTTCGAGGTCCACGTCCTCGGGCATCAACATCGTGAACGTCTCGTACGTTTCGAGGTCCATCACCTGGGCGTCGCCGCCGTCCGTCGAGACGACCTGGCCCTGCTTCCGGTCGATGATGGGGACCCAGATCTTCGCGTCGACGGGCTGGGAGAGCGAGCGCTTCTTGCTGTCGAAGACGCCGCGGGCGTCGATGCGGGCCTTCGCACTACCGTGTTTGCCCGGCTTGGCCGTGCTGTAGGAGTCTATCGTACACGGCGTGTCCTCTATCATCACGTAGCTTCCCTCGTCGAGTTCGCGGACCTCCGTCTGCTGTCGAGCCATACCGCCGTGTTGCCGGTGTCGTAGTATAAACGGTTTGGAATCGGGGGCGCCAACACACTCGGCCGCCGGGGTCGCATGTCCTGACGAATTCGAACGTCTTATTACCGTTAGGTAAAACTGAGTGGTATGCAGCTGTCCGACGCGCAGTTCGAACAGTACCAGCGCGACGGCTACGTCGTCGTCGAGAACTGCCTCGACAGTGCCGTCGTCCGGCGCGTGACCGAACGCATCGACGCCTACGTCCGAGGGGAGCGCGAGGAAAGCCGGTTCGAGCGGATGCTCGAACCCGACGCGGCGGCCGACGCGCTCGGCGACGCCGACCCGGTCCGGAAGTTCGAGGGCCTCGGAATGGTCCGCGAGGACGACGTCTTCGCCGACCTGGTCCACGACGAGAACGTCCTCGAAGTCGTGAGACAGCTCCAGGGACCCAATCTCTCCGTGCTCCGGAGCGCCGCCATGCTCAAGCCGCCACGCGTGGGTAGTGAGAAGAAGTACCACCAGGACGCGGCCTACTACCCCATCCACCCGATGGACCACGTCACCGTGTGGATGGCGCTGGACCGGTCGACGACCGAGAACGGCTGTATGCAGGTCGTCCCGGGCGCCCACACGGACGGGCTGCTGGGACACGAGGCTATCGAGTACGACACGGACATCACCATCGCCGAGAGCGATTATGGCCCCGAGGACGCCGTCGCCCTGCCGATGGAGCCCGGTGACGTACTCTTCCAGCACTGCCTGTTGCCCCACTACACCGCCGAAAACAGGACTGACGACTGGAGACGGGCCTACATTGCATCCTACATGCGCAACCGCTCGCGGTTCACCGACGAGGACCCGCCGGCGTGGGTCGACAGCGAACACGTCTGTGGCGAGACGTTCCCGGGGTGCGTGTAGATGGCGACCAGTGACGCGGGCGGCCTGACCGGGAAACTCCGGAACATGGGGCCGACGTGGCTCGCGGGCGCCATCGCCGTCGGCCCGGCGACCATCGGCGCGCTCGTCACCGCCGGCGCGGGCTACGGCTACACCCTGCTGTGGGTCGTCGTCCTCTCGGCGGTGATGGGGACGACCGCCCAGTATCTCGCGATGCGGCTCGGGCTGCTGACCGAGTCGGGCATCGTCGCTGCAGTCGAGGCGAATCTCAGCTCGTCGTGGGCGTGGCTGCTGGTCGCGGACGCGGTCATCGCGGCTGGCCTCGCACAGCTGGTCATCATGAAGACGCTCGCGGGGGTCTCCGCCGAGGTCACGGGACTCTCGCCCGTCGTCTGGGCGGTCGGCTGGAGCGTCGTCCTCGCCGCGGGGCTGGCCGGCGGCGGCTACCGCTACGCCGAGTGGGGCGCGAAAGCCCTCGTCACGCTGGCCGTCCTGCTGTTCGTCGCGTCGCTGTTCGTCGTCCCCATTGACGTCGGCGCGGCGGTACAGGGACTCGCACCGTCCATCCCGGCCGGCGTCGAAGGCGCACTGCTCGCGGCGGGCATCCTCGGTGGCGCGGTCCACATCGCGCTGGTGACGATGCAGTCCTACACGATGCGGGCCCGCGGCTGGACGGCCGAGGACTCGGCGCTCGCACGGTTCGACGTGGCCGCGTCGATGCTGGTCGCCTTCGGCATCGCCAGCCTCGCCATCTTCCTCGTCGCCGCCTCGGTGCTCTCGGACCCGAGCCTCGGCGTCGTGGCCGCCGCGAACGCGCTCGGCCCGCTCGTCGGGTCGAACGCCAAGTGGCTGTTCCTGCTTGGGCTGTGGGGCGCAGCCGTCACCACGCTCGGGGGCAACACCGTCGTCCCGCCGTATCTCATCGCCGACAAGATGGGGTGGGCACAGGACACGTCGGACTCGCGCTACCGGGCGACGGTCGCCGCGTTCGCGCTCGTCAGCGCGCTGGGCGTGTTCATCCCCGGGGCGGTGTTCGGGCTGCTCGTCCGGGCGCTGGCCGTCGGTTTCGTCGGGACGCCGTTCGTGCTGGCGCTCGTCCTCTACCTGCTGAACGACCCGACCGCCGTCCCGCGGACCGCCGGCCCACTGGAGAACGTCGGCGGCGTCCTGCTGGTCGCCATCAGCACCGTCGTCGCCGGGCAGTGGCTCCAGCGGGTGGCCGCCGGCGGCGTCACCGACCCGGTGTCACTGGCCGTCCTCGCCTTCGCCGTCGTGCTGGGCGCGGCGATGGTCGGCCTGCTCGGCCTGTCGGTTCGGAACTGGCTGGCCGAGGACGGTGACCCGGCAGTGGCCGCGGACTGAATGTCGCTCCCCGTCCCCCTCTTCGGCACGACGCTGGTCGTCGGGCCCTCGAACGCCGGGAAGACCCGGCTCACGGCCCGGTCACTCGACGAGTGGGTCGCCAAACACGGTCCCGAGGGGTGTGTCGTCCTCGATTTCGCCCCGACGGTCGAGCGCGACGGGGAGACACTCGGCGGGCCGCTCACGCAGTTCACGACCGTCCCGGACGAGGCCGCTCACGGCGTCGTCGACGCTCACGCGCCACGAACGGAGGGAGCGGACGACGCCGAGGCGCTCGCGCTGGCCGAGGCGAACGCCACGGCAGCCGCGGAACACGTCGAGGCCGCGCCGGCCGACCCCCGGGCGGTGTTCGTCAACGACGCGACTATCGCGCTCCAGGCCAATCCCGCCGTCGAGCGCCTGACCGGCTACTGCGACCGGGCCGACTGCGCCGTCCTCAACGCCTTCGAGAGCGACGAACTCGGCGTCGACAGTCCGGTGTCGAGCAACGAACGCGAGGCGCTGGACACGCTGCGAGCGTGGGCCGACCGCGTGGTCGAACTGCCGTAGTTCGGCCGTCGCCGGCCCGAAGGCGTAGAAGTGGCGGATGTCGCTGCCGTACAGCAGCGTCCCCTGTGACTTTCTGAGCGGATACGCGACGAAGGTGCCGAGCCGTGGCACGGCGCTGTAGGATACCCGGGCAGCCATGCCTCCGAAGTCGGCCGCCGTTTCAGGTTCGTGTGGCGCTCTCAGCCGTCCTCGCGTTCGCGCATGCTCTGGCGGGTGAACTGCGGTTCCGCGCGGACGCCCTTCTTTTGACGGAAGGACCACCACAGCGAGAGGCCGAGTACGACCACCGCGACGCCGGCGACAGCCGCGGTGAACGGCCTCGCCTCGGCGTAGAGGAAGGCCGTCGAGAACAGCGTGCTGGCGAGCATCATGCCCAGGATGAGCCGCTTCGTCATCGTCGCCAGCAGCCGGTCGGAGTCCTCGATGTCCGCGCGGACGGTGAGTTCCTCGCGTTCCACCCTGTCGAGGACGGATTCGAGCTTCGGGGGGATGCGGACTGCGGACTGGGCGGCGTCCTGGACCTCGTTCGCGCGGTCCTCGACGTAGTTCCTGACCCCGGCGGTGATGTACCCCTCCTCGCGGAGGAAGTCGGTCGCCACCGAAATGAAGTCGAAGTCGGGGTCGAGCGTGACACAGACCCCCTCGACGACCGTCGCGACCCGCAGGACGAGGGCGAGGTTCGCCGGCAGTCGCAGCGGGAACTCGTAGATGGTGTCCTCGACCTGCTGGACGATCTGCTGGACGCGGTACTGCTCGATGTCCTCCCCGCGGGCGTCGGCGATGGCCAGTTCCATCACGTCGCCCATCACCTGCCGGTCGGCCTCGGGGCTGAGGGTGCCCATCTCGATGAGCGCGTCGAGGATGGCCTGGATGTTCTGGTCGGCGACGGCGGCATAGAAGTCGACGATTTTCTCCTGGACGAACGGGTCCACACGGCCGGACATCCCGAAGTCGTAGAAGACGAGTTTGCCGTCCGACCGGACCGCGAGGTTGCCAGGGTGGGGGTCGGCATGGAAGACGCCGTCGTCGATTATCATCTGCAGGTACGCCTCCTGTAACGTCCGTGCGAGTTCGGTCCGGTCGAACCCGCGCTCGTCGAGGTCGTCGATGTCGTTTATCTTCGTTCCGGGGACGTACTCCATCGTCAGCACGCGCCGGGTGGAGTGACTCTCGATGACGTCGGGGATGCGGACCCGGTCGTTGCCGGCGAAGTTGCCCCGTATCTCACGGAGCATCTCGGCCTCGCGTTCGTAGTCCATCTCCTCGCGGATGGTCTTGGCGAACTCGTCGGCCAGCGTCTCCAGCGAGAACGACCGCGCGTCGTCGATGAAGTACATCAAGATGGGCAGCGACCAGCGGATGACCCGCAGGTCGGCCTCGACCAGGTCCTCGATTTCGGGCCGTCGAACCTTCACGGCGACCTCCTGACCGTCTATCCGTGCCTGGTACACCTGGCCCAGCGATGCACCGCTGATGGCGTCGGTATCGAACTCGGCGAAGCGCTCCTCGACCGGCCCGAGTTCGTCTTCGAGGACGACCTTCGCCCGCTTCCAGTCGGCCGGGGGGACCCGGTCCTGGAGCGCGGCGAACTCGTCGATGTATTCGGGCGGGAGCACGTCCGGCCGCGTCGACAGCAACTGGCCGAGTTTGATGAACGTGGGCCCCAGCGTCAGCAGCGAGTCCAGCAGCGACTGGGCCCGCTTGCGGCGCTGCTCGCTCGTGACCCGCCGTGGCGAGCCGAAGACGAGAAACCGCTTCCGGTCGCGGGCGTACGCCAGCAACAGGGGGAGGAACTGCCGGGCGACGACGAGGAACCGCCAGTACGCGCGGAGGTTCACCGACCGGGCCCCCCGCTCACACGGTGCTCGCTGGAGGGCGTTTCCGGAGCGCGCGCGGTCGGCACGCGCCGACGCATCGCTACCACTGTCAGGCCTCGTCGATGGGGATAGTCGTCGTCGGCGCGGCCGTCGCCTTCGGGATCGTGAGTTCGAGGACGCCTCGGTCGACGGTGCCCTCGGCGCCCTTGCCGGTGGCGTCCGGTGGCAGCGGCAGTTCGACGTCGAGGAAGACCGAGCGGTCCTCGCGGACGAACCGGAACTCCCGGGGGACGGACTTGCTGCGCTGCCCCTCGATGACGAGCCGACCGGCCTCGACGGTGACCTCGAGCGTGTCGGCGGTCACGCCGGGCAGGTCCAACACGAGCAGGTACCCCTCCTCGGATTCGAGCACGTCGGCGAACACGGCGTCGGGGAGGTTCCCCAGCGCCTCACGCAGCGCTGACATGCGCGAGCCTATGTTTCGGGCTGTGGTAAACCCGGCGGTTTCGACAGTCTCGGGCGCGCCCCGGCGACGCGGGCACTCACAGGACTGTGACGGCCGCGACGAGCGTAACGAGGACCACGCCAACCGTCGCCCGCCACAGGCCGCCGCGGGCGATGCGCCACGCCGTCCCGCGCTCGTCCGTGTCCGAGATGACGAACACGGGCGTCGCCTCGCCGTCGCCCACGAGCGCGTCGACGAGGGGGCTTCCCCACTCGACTGACGGCCCTCGGGTCGCCTGCCCGTAGACGTACACCGTCTCGCCCACGTCGAGGCGGCGCTCGGTGAACCGCTGTCTGTTGCCGACCTCCAGCCGAGTCAGCTTGAGGTCGATAACTCCGTCCTGCGGGTCGACGCCGTCGGTGGCGGCGACGTACCTCGCGAGGCGGTCGGGCAATTCAGCGTTGGGCGGAACGGTCACCGAGTGGGATTCGAGGTGGATGTCCGCCCCGTCCGGGTCGACGACCACGCGCCCGGTGCCGTCGTCGACGACGAAGTCGACCCCGTCCATCCCCGTGTCCAGGGTTTCCCAGCTCTCGTGTTTCCCGTTGCCGCGTAGCTCATCGACCTCGTAGGTGTAGGCCAGACAGCGCGACCCCGTAAACGGGGCCTCGACGGTGCCGCCGTCGCCAGCGACCGCCCGGCCCGTTATCTCGACGGGGCCGCGGTGGCCGTGGAGGTCACGCACGGGACGGGGGTCGTCGCGGAGGACGTGAAACACCGTCGCCAGTCGGCGACCGCCGGCACAACAGCAGTAGCCGCCGACGGCGAGAAGCGCGAGGCGGAGAAGCTGCGGGAGGAACATACGACCGGTGGCGGCGGGAGCGGTGAAAAGTATTGCCGATGTGAGGGGGTGTCGGGACTCCGGGCGCTTTTGCCCCAGCAGCCCGAACGGCGGGTATGGCCGGGGCCCCGCCGACCGACGTGGAGGAGTGTACGCTGGAAACCGCCCGCCGAGAACTCGGCAGTTACGCGGTGCCGGTCGACCGGACCGACCGCATCCCGCTGTCGGTGGCCGTCGGGCGGGTGCCGGCGACCGACACGACGGCCAACGACCGGATACCCGGCGCTGACATCGGAGTCGACGACACCGTCTTCCAGCGGGGCCACCAGCTCCGGCCCGCCGACGTGGGCCTGCTGAAAGCCGCCGGCGTCTCCGAACTGCTCGTGCGCCAGCGCCCGCAGGTCGCCATCGTCCCGACGGGCGACGGGGTCGTCGAGTACGACGCCGGCCCCGAGGAACGCGTCGAGACGGCCGGCTTCACCCTCGCTCAGTACGCCGACCGCTGGGGCGGCAAGGTCACGTACCGCAACGCCGTCGCCGACGACGCCCCCGCCCTCCGGATGGCCGTCCAGCGCGACCTAACGCGTGACATCGTGGTCCTGACCGGCACCGAACCGGGCGATACGCTCCGCGCGGTGGTCCGAGAACTGGGCGATACCGTCACCGACCGCGTCGCCATCAGCCCCGGCCGGGAGACGGGGCTGGCCGTCGTCCAGAACCGCCCCGTATTGTTGTTGCCGGAGTCGCCCGTCGCCGCCCGCGTGGGCGCGGTGCAGTTGCTCCGCCCCCTGCTGAAGGGCTTTGGCGACGCGCCGTTTTCGGCCCATCCCACCAGGGAAGCGACCCTCAATGGGGCCCTCGACACCGACCGGGCAGTGCGGTCGTTCGTGCCGGTCGCCCTGGACGGCAAGACGGCGACGCCGCTGTCGGGGACGGACCTGGCGACGGCGACGCGGACCGACGGCTGGGTGACCGTTCCGGACGGAGAGGCCAACCTGGGCGCCGGCGACACCGTCAGTGTCGAGGACTGGGACTACCTGCCATAGAGCGGCATCGAATCGTTCGAACGTCCGTATTCGAAGGGCGGTCCGGGGGCAGGGGAGAACGAACCGGAAACCTCGGCAGTATCATGGACTGACCGGCAGTGTTTCGTCAAGCGACAGCGACGGCAAATGGTCAAGGACGTCGTTCAAGAGGTTCGCGTTTCGCTGCATCACGTTCACCTCCCGAAGTTGGCTTCGGAAGAGTTCATCACCTACGATCCGGACCGACACCTCGTCGAACCGACCGAGCAGTTCGAGCAGGTACAGCCGGCCGTGTTCGGGCTCCTCGATGCCGACCCCACACTCGAAGCGCCGGTCGAAC
>PXQZ01000015.1 GCA_003021755.1 Halobacteriales archaeon QH_8_67_36
ACCGGGACCGGCGAGCTCTCGACGACCCGCTCGGTAACGCTCCCCAGATTGGCCACCCGGTCGCGGCCGGTGCGCCCGTGGGTGCCCATCACGACGAGGTCGACCCCCTGTTCGTCGGCGTAGTCCACGATGGCCTTGTGCGGAATCCCCTCTTCCATCCGCGTCTCGATTTCGAGGCCCGCTTCCACCCCGCCGACGTCGATGTCGTCGAGCGCGACCCGTCCTTCCTCCTCCAGTGACTGGCGTACGTCCTCTTGCGTGTCCTTCTCGGCGGCCAGCACGAGCCGCCGGTCCACGACGTAGAGCCCGTGCAACACCGCGTCGTTGTCGCGGGCAATGGAGACGGCGTGAGAGAGCGTCTCCGTCGTCCCGGAACTCCCGTCGGTCGCGACCAGTACGTTGTCGTACATCCCGTGGCACTGCGTCCCGACGGTACATAGTACTCCCTGTTGGCACACCACATGCCACTGCTCCACGGTGCACTTCGTTCGCCATCTCGCTTCGAGACACTTCGGTGTCGTCTACCACCACTGCTTCGCGGTTCGTTTCGCTCACCCTCCGCTTCGAGGGTCTTCACTTCGTTCGGACCCTCGCTGTTCATCCCACACACTTTTTACCGGCAAATGCTGACAGGTAACGACTGCTCGCTCGCGCCCGCGACAGGGAGTGGATCGGTCGACGACTCGCCGGCCGACGTCCACTGTCGGGCGATCCGGCGGTCTTTGAGCCGCCCCGTCGGACGACGCCGCCCGGCCCGCCGTCGGTCGTGGAACTCGACCCCGAAACCACCGGGGCCGACGCCGAGAGACCCTCTCCTCACACAGCAGTAGTACGTTTCCGGGAGTCGCGTAGCGAGCTTCGGACCGCCTGTGACTGCTACCGGTCGCCATCCTGCCCTCGCGTTCACTTTGTCACGCGAAACCGCGGGCGTCTCAATACACTTATCCCCGGCCGCTGTCGTAGCGTGGGATATGAGTACGGTCACGGTCACACTGCCGGACGGGTCCACGCTCTCGATGGACGAAGGCAGTACGGTCGAGGACGTCGCCTACGAAATCGGACCGGGACTCGGTTCCGACACCGTCGCGGGCGTCGCGGACGGCGATCTGGTGGACAGACACACTCCCCTCACCGAGGACGTCGAACTCGTCATCGTCACACCGCAGAGCGACCAGTACGTCGACGTGCTGCGTCACTCGGCCGCCCACGTCTTCGCGCAGGCGCTCCAGCGTGAGTTCCCCGAGGCGACACTGACACTCGGCCCGTGGACCGACGACGGCTTCTACTACGACGTGACCGGCGTCGACCTCGACGAGGACGACCTCGAAGTCATCGAGGCCGAGGCCAACGAGATAATCGAGGCCGACTACGACATCGTCCGCGAGGAAGTCCCCCGCGAGGAGGCCTTCGAGCGTTACGAGGACAACCCGTTCAAGCAGGACATCCTCGAAACCGAGGCCGCCGACGAGGACCCGGTCTCCTTCTACCGGCAGGACGACTTCTCCGACCTCTGTCAGGGCCCCCACGTCGAGTCGACCGGCGAAATCGGCGGCTTCGCGCTGCTTGAAATCTCGGCGTCGTTCTGGCGCGGCGACGAGGACAACGAGACGCTGACCCGCGTCTACGGGACCGCGTTCCCGACCGAGGAGGGGCTCGAAAAGTATCTCGAAATGCGACGGCAGGCCCAGGAACGGGACCACCGCAAGATCGGCCAGGAGATGGACCTGTTTTCCATCGACGACACGACCGGCCCGGGGCTTCCGTTGTACGAGCCACACGGCAAGAGGATACTCAACGAGCTCTCCGACTACGTCGGCCAGCTAAACCGCGAGGCGGGCTACGACGAGATAGAGACGCCCCACGTCTTCCGCACGGAACTCTGGAAGAAGTCGGGCCACTACGAGAACTACGTCGACGACATGTTCCTGCTGGACGTCAACGACGAGGAGTACGGGCTGAAGCCGATGAACTGCCCGGGTCACGCGACCATCTTCGACCAGAAGTCCTGGAGCTATCGGGACCTCCCGGTCCGGTACTTCGAGGACGGGAAAGTGTACCGCAAGGAACAGCGCGGCGAGCTGTCTGGGCTCTCGCGGACGTGGGCGTTCACCATCGACGACGGCCACCTGTTCGTCCGGCCCGACCAGATCGAACAGGAGGTCCTCGCAACGGTCGACATCATCCTCGACACGCTTGATACGTTCAACCTCGACTACGCCGTCCAGTTCGCCACCCGTCCGGAGAAGAGCGTCGGCGGCGACGAGATATGGGAGAAAGCCGAGAACCAGCTCGAATCCGTCCTCGACGAGCAGGACATCGACTACGAGGTCGAACCCGGCGACGGCGCCTTCTACGGCCCGAAAATCGACTTCGCCTTCGAGGACGCGCTGGGGCGCGACTGGGACGGCCCCACGGTCCAGCTGGACTTCAACATGCCCGAGCGGTTCGACCTCACCTACACGGGCGAGGACAACGAGGACCACCGCCCGGTGATGATTCACCGTGCCCTCTATGGTAGCTACGAGCGTTTCTTCATGGTGCTGACCGAACACTACGACGGGAAGTTCCCGCCGTGGCTCGCCCCCGAACAGGTCCGCATCCTCCCCGTCTCCGACGACAACATCCCCTACTGCGAGAAGCTCAAGGCCGAACTGGGCGACTACCGCGTCGAGATAGAGGACCGCTCCTGGACCGTCGGCAAGAAGATTCAGCAGGCCCACGACGACCGCGTCCCCTACATGCTCATCATCGGGGACGACGAGGAGGAGGCCGGCAACGTCTCCGTTCGCGACCGCAAGGAACGCGAAGCGAAAGACGTCGCCCTCGATGAGTTTGCTGATCACCTCGAAACCGAGGTCACCCAGCAGCGGACCGCCGTCACCTTCCTCGCCGGCCGATAGCTCGGGGCCGGTGCTTTTCAGCCGCGGCTTCGACCTTCCACCATGAGCAACGACGACGAGCCGGCCGACACGATGCGTGAGCGAGCCGAAAAGCCATCGTGGCTGCTCTATCTCCTGCTCGATGCCGACCGGTGGCGCATCACTGGCCTCCTCTCGGCGGGGCTGTTTCTGACACTGGTCGCCGTCGGCGTCGCCCACCCCGTCCCCGCACAGACGCTGGTGACTGCCGCCGACCCCGTCGAGACGCTGTTTCAGGCACTCATCACCGGCATCATCACCGCCGTCACGCTCGTGTTGACCCTCTCACAGCTCGTGCTCTCCCAGGAGCTGGGCGCGGCCGGCGACCAACGCGACCGGATGGCCGGCGCGATAGAGTTCCGCGACGCCGTGGCCGACGCCGTCGGCACGCCTATCAGCCCTGCCGAACCCTCGGCGTTCCTCCGCTCGCTCGTCACCACGACCGGTGACCAGGCCCGAGCCCTCGAAGACGCGCTCGACGGCGAGCGGCTCGATGCGGAGCTGACCGA
The DNA here is from genome assembly GCA_003021755.1 of Halobacteriales archaeon QH_8_67_36. Classification (GTDB taxonomy): domain Archaea; phylum Halobacteriota; class Halobacteria; order Halobacteriales; family Haloarculaceae; genus Haloarcula. The sequence goes on from PXQZ01000015.1 coordinate 3,428, forward strand.
CCTGCTGTCGACATACACGGACTCCGTCACGGGTAACGCGGACACCGTCGCCGACCAGCTCGAGGGCGCGGAATTCGGCGAGTTCGACGTGGTCAGAACCGCGCTGAACTACAACTACTCCTGGAAGCTCTACGCCGGCCGCCGCATCAAAGCGCGCTACGCCGACCAGCTACCCGAGGCGGCCGTCGACGCGCTCGATGCACTTACCGAGACCCTGTCACTGTTCGGGCCGGCCCGCGAGCACTTCAAGACGCTGTACTTCCAGTGGGAACTCTCGAACCTCTCGCGGACCCTGCTGTACATCTCACTCCCCGCCCTCACAGCGGCTATCAGCACGCTGCTGTTCCTGAACCCGCGGGACTTCGCCGGGCTGACGCTCGGTATCGCCAACTCGCTGCTTCTCGTTTCAGCATTGGTGACCATCGCACTGCTCCCCTTCGTCGTCCTCCTGTCGTACATCCTCCGCATTGTCACCGTGACCAAACGAACGCTCTCTATCGGCCCGTTCATCCTCCGGAAGACGGACCGGCCAGTCGATGTCGAGTGGGAGTAGCGGGGCGTGAGCGGAGAAGCGTCTCGAACGGCGAGTTACTCGATCGGGGCTCGCGGGTCACTCCGTTCCCCGCTTGCCTGTTCCGAGGGTCCTCCCTTCGGTCGGACCCTCGCTACTCCTCCGCGGCTCCCCGTGGTTGCCGCTCCGGTACGAGACACCTCGCTCCGCTCGGTGTCTCGCTACTCCTCGTCTTTCAACTCGTCAAGCTCCGCCTCGACTTCGCCCTCGTCGACACTGCTGACGGTGTCGTCCACTAGCTCCTCTTCGAGGTCGCTCTCGGCCGTCCCGTCGTCTCCGTTGGCCGCCTCGGTGTCTGCTTTCCCCATCTCGGCTTTCAGCGTATCCAACTCGGCGTCGACCTCGCCGTCCTGCTGGAGTTCCGCCAGCTCCTTGTCCAGCTGGCTGCGGTCGTCGAGCTGGTTCTCCAGGGCACCCTCCTCCTGGAGTTCGTCCATCGCCTGCGAGCGGGCTTCCATGTCCTCCGTACGCTCCTCGGCGCGCTCGATGGCCCGGCTCACGTCCTCCATCTCCTCGCCCGCGCCGGTCATGGCCTCGTTGACCCGCACGGAGGCCTTGGCGGCCTCGTGGCGGGCCTTCATGGTCTCCTTCTTGGTACGGAACTGCTCGATCTGGCGCTGGAGTTCGTTCTTCTGTTCGACGAGCTGGTCCTGCTGGGACTGGAGCTGACTGATCTGGCCCTCGAGCTCCTCGATCTGGCTCATCTTCTGCTTTTTCTTCTCCAGGGCTTGCCGCGCGAGATCGTCCCGGTCCTGCTCGACGGCCTGGCGGGCCTGGTCGTTGTGTTTCTCGACGTTCTCTTCGAGCCGGCGTTTCTGAATCTCCAGGCGCTTCTTCTGGGTCGTCAGGTCGGCGATGCCCTGCTTGACGTCCTGTAGTTCGTCGCGGAGCTGTTCGTAGCTGTAATCAAGCGTCTCGGTCGGGTCCTCCGACCGGTTCAGGACGGCGTTGACCTTCGACCTGATGACGTACGATGCGCGCGAGAGGATTCCCATACGTATAGTTCGGGTCTCTGACCTTAAACTTCTTTCATGGGATGTGCGACACCTCGGGACCGACAGTCGAGCCGTGAGCGATCCCGTCCTCGTCCCCGGCGGCCGAGATGTTATCGGGCGTCTCGACACCCCACCCCCAGCACGGCGGCTCCCAACTCGACCCGACGGAGCGGCGACCGAGGCTGCTCTCACGGGTGTTTCGGCCGGGTAGGCGAACGCACGCGAGATAGCCACGGCCGGGGTGGGGAAGTGCGAGCGAGTGGCGAAGATAGCGCGCTCCGAAACCGTTTTGAGGTCACGGGAGCCACCGACAGTATGCCGACCGAACCCGAAACGGACTACGACCCGGAACTGGGTCGCAAGTTCATCTTCGTCACCGGGGGCGTGATGTCAGGTCTGGGCAAGGGCATCACCGCCGCCAGCACGGGCCGCCTTCTCAAGAACGCCGGGTTCGACGTGACCGCGGTCAAGATCGACCCGTATCTCAACGTCGACGCTGGGACCATGAACCCCTTCCAGCACGGCGAGGTGTACGTCCTCAAGGACGGGGGCGAGGTCGACCTCGACCTGGGGAACTACGAGCGGTTCCTCGACATCGACATGACGTTCGATCACAACGTCACCACGGGCAAGACCTACCAGCACGTCATCGAGAAGGAACGCGCCGGGGACTATCTCGGCCGGACCGTCCAGATCATCCCGCACGTCACCGACGACATCAAGCGCCGAATCCGTGAAGCCGCCGAGGGCAACGACGTCTGTATCATCGAGGTCGGCGGCACCGTCGGCGACATCGAGGGGATGCCCTATCTCGAAGCGCTGCGCCAGTTCGCCCACGAGGAGGACGAGGACGACATTCTCTTTACCCACGTCACGCTCGTCCCCTACTCGAAGAACGGCGAGCAAAAGACCAAGCCCACACAGCACTCCGTCAAGGAGCTCCGGAGTATCGGCCTTCAGCCGGACGTGCTGGTCGGTCGCTGTTCGGACAAGCTCGACATCGACACGAAGGAGAAAATCGCGCTGTTCTGTGACGTGCCCACCGACGCCGTCTTCTCGAACCCCGACGTCGACGACATCTACCACGTCCCGCTGATGGTCGAGGAAGAGGGGCTCGACCAGTACGTCATGGAGCAGCTGAACGTCGCCGACGAGGCCCTGCCCGCCGAGGACCGCGAGAACCGCTGGCGCGAACTCGTCACCCAACAGACCGAGGGCGAGGTCGACGTGGCTCTCGTCGGGAAGTACGACCTCGAAGACGCCTACATGTCCGTCCACGAGGCGCTGAAACACGCCGGGCTGGAGAAGAACGTCGACGTCAACGTCCGCTGGGTCAACTCGGAGAAGATGCCCGACCACCACGAGCGTCGGATGCGCGAGGCCGACGCTATCGTCGTCCCCGGCGGCTTCGGCACCCGCGGCACCCAGGGGAAGATAGACGCCATCCGGTACGCCCGCGAGAACGCCATCCCCTACCTGGGGCTCTGCCTGGGCTTCCAGCTAGCCGTCATCGAGTACGCCCGGAACGTCCTCGGACTCGAGTGGGCGCACTCGGCGGAACTCGACGAGGACACCCCCCACCCCGTCATCGACATCCTGCCCGAGCAGTACGAGATAGAGGACATGGGCGGGACGATGCGGCTGGGCGCCCACGAGACCGACATCGAGCCCGGGACCCTCGCCGCGTCGCTGTATGGCGACTCCTGTACGGAACGGCACCGCCACCGCTACGAGGTGAACCCGGAGTACTTCGACTCGCTCGAAGACGCCGGGCTGAAGTTCTCCGGGCGCTCGGGTAACCGTATGGAGATACTCGAACTCGCCGCCGCGGAGCACCCCTACTTCATCGGGACGCAGTTCCACCCCGAGTTCCGCTCCCGGCCAACCAGAGCGAGTCCGCCGTTCGTCGGCCTGCTGGAAGCCGTCCTCGGCGACGACCCACACGGCGTCGACGCCGAGACGGAGGTGAGCCACTGATGGTGAACCCCGGGGAGTTCATCGAGGAGAAAGTCGAGGAGATAGCCAGCGAGGTCGGCGAGAAAAACGCCGTCATCGGCCTCTCCGGCGGCGTCGACTCCTCGACCGCGGCCGCATTGGCCTACGAGGCCATCGGTGACCAGCTCACCGCCGTCTACGTCGACACCGGCCTCATGCGGAAGGGCGAGACCGACGAGATTCGCGAGACGTTCGACTACATGGAGTCGCTGCGCATCGTCGACGCCACGGACCGCTTCCTCGAGGAACTCGACGGCGAGACCGACCCCGAGGCAAAGCGCCACGTCATCGGCGAGCAGTTCATCCGGGAGTTCGAGACCGTCGCCCGCGAGGTCGACGCCGACTACCTCGTCCAGGGGACCATCTACCCCGACCGCATCGAGAGCGAGGGAACGATCAAGTCCCACCACAACGTCGGCGGCCTCCCCGAGCGAATCGACTTCGACGGCATCGTCGAGCCGATGCGTGACCTCTACAAGGACGAGGTCCGGGAGGTCGCCCGCGCGCTCGGCCTGGAGGAGATGATCTCCGAGCGGATGCCGTTCCCCGGCCCCGGGCTGGCCGTCCGAATCATCGGCGAGGTCACCGAGGAGAAACTCGATGTCGCTCGCGAGGCCAACCACGTCGTCGAGGAGGAGCTACAGGAGTACGAGCCGTGGCAGGCGCTGGCCGCCGTCATCGGGAAGGCCACGGGGGTCAAGGGCGACAACCGCGTCCACGGCTGGGTCGTCGCCGTCCGCTCGGTCGAATCGCGCGACGGGATGACCGCTCGCGCCCAGGAACTCGACTGGGACACGCTCCAGCGGATGCAGAGCCGCATCACCGGCGCCCACGAGAACGTCGCCCGCGTCGTCTACGACGTGACGCACAAACCGCCCGCGACCATCGAGTACGAATGAAGGTCGTGCTCGTCGGTTCGGACCCCGACCGCATGGTCGACGCGCTCGAATCGGAGGGTCACAGCGTCACTATCGCGGACGTTGGCAACCGACCCGGGCTGGAGGAGGCCGGCGTCCTCGACGCCGAGGTGTACCTGCTGACGGAGCTGTCACAGGCCACCTCCATCGTGGTCGCGAAGGACCTCAACCCCGGGCTGCGGGTCGTCGTCTACGCCGAGGGGTCACTGCCCGACTTCGCCAGCCGCCAGACCGACCTCGTCGTCGACCCCAGTCTGCTGAGTCCCGACGCGGTCACAGAAGAGCTCTGACTGGACTGGGGCCAACGCGTAACAACCCAGTTTACAGCCGTTCGACCACGTCCGCGAGCTGTTGGCTCCCGTTCCGATTGAACGGGACGCCATGACCCATCGCGGCCACGTCGAAGCGGTGTCGTAGTTCAACACCCACGCCGAGGGGTGCAGTCGCCCGCTACGTTCGACCACGACGTCGCCCAAGAACGCGGCCGACAGTGACTCGCTGACGTAGCTGACATGACCCGGCGTGTGACCGGGCGTGTCGTAGACGGTGAAACTCCCGACGGTGTCGCCGTCTTCGAGTGGTTCGACCGGGTTGTCGGGCGGCGAGACGAGGGGGCGGCCGAGTCGCTGGATGAGCCCCTTGCGTTTCGACAGCGGCGCTTTCCGCTCGCCCGTGACGAAGGGGGCGTCCGTCGCGCCGACGTAGATAGTCAGGCCCACGCCGTCGAACGTGGAGAGGCCGCCGACGTGGTCCATATCGTAGTGTGTCAGGAGAATCCGGTCGAGGTCACGTAGCTCGAACCCGGCATCGCGGAGCCCCCCGACGAGGGCGCTGGCGTGAAAGCCCGTCCCGCTGTCGACCAGCGTCAGCGCCCCGTCGTCGTCGGCGAGATAGGCGTTGGTTCCGGTGAGGTCGTACCACCACACGTCGTCGGCGAGCGGGGTTACCATACCGGGTCCTTTGGCTCCCGTGTGGAAAGTTCGCTCGAAAGCGGGCACCGCCGGCTCAAAACGGGAGCTGTGACCGGACGAACTGGTAAGCCGTCTTCCCCTTCGAAGGATTGCGAATCCACGCCATCTCCTCGTCGGTCAACTCGAAGTCGAAGATGGCCATGTTGGCCTCCAGATGCTCCCGGCTGGACGCCTTGGGGATGGCGGCGACGCCCTCTTGCTGTACCAACCACCGCAGCGCGACCTGTGCGGCGGACTTGTCGTAGCGGGTCCCGACCTGGACGAGTGCGGGGTCTGAAAGCACGCCGCCGCGGGCCAGCGGACTGTAGGCCGTCAGCAGGACGTCGTGGATGCGGCAGTAATCGAGCAGTTTCCGCTGGTCCCAGTAGGGATGGTACTGGACCTGGTCGGTGAGGACGGGGACCTCGGAGTGTTCGCGGGCCCGGTCCAGCCGGTCGGGCGAGAAGTTGCTGACGCCGATGTGGTCGACCACGCCGTCGTCGACGAGGTCGTTCATCGCGTCGATGGTCTCCGACAGCGGCGCCATCCACGGGGTGTTGGGCCAGTGGATGAGCAGGCAATCGAGGTAGTCGGTCCCGAGTTCGTTCAGGCTCTCGCGGGTCGACCGCCGAACCGACCTCGCGTCGCGGTTCGAGCCGTCGAGCTTCGTCACGAGGAACACGTCCTCGCGGTCCACGTCAGCGGCCTCGATACCGAGGCCGACTTGACGCTCGTTGTCGTAGGCCTGTGCGGTGTCGACGTGGCGGTACCCCAGTTCCAGGGCGGTCTGGACCGTCTCGGTACACGTGGGGCCCGTCAGCTGCCAGGTTCCCAGTCCGAGTGCGGGGATCGAAGTGCCCTGAACCTCGATGTGTTCCATACTACCGATACTCCCGCCACCGGCATAACGGCGGTGCCAACAGCGAGGACTAGCCTTCGAGGATGGTCCCGCCGGAGCCGACGGCGATGTCGGGCGAGCCACGGACCAGCGCCGTCATATTCGCGCCAGTCGGCGTCCGGTTCTGCGTCCAGCCGTCGGCCAGTTCGTACACTTTGCCGCCGCCGCCGACAGTGAGGCCGTCGTCGCCGTCAGTTACCTCGATGTCCCGGAGGTCGGCGTCACCGGTATCGGCCGGGGTCCACTCGCTGCCGTTCCAGTGGAACACCATCCCGCCGCCGCCGGAGACCCACACGTCGTCGAACCCGTCGCTGTCGACGCCATAGAAGTTGACGTCGGCGTCGGCACGGCCGATCCTGTTCCACGCCGCGCCGTCCTGCGTTCGGAAGACCGACTTGTTGCCGTCGACGATGTGGCCCGACCGGTCGTCGAAGAAATCAACGGCGTTGATGGCCGCCCCGGAACCGGGGGTCACGTCGTCCCACGTCCGGTCCGCGCCGTTCTCGAAGGAGTAGTACGTCTTCCCCGAGTCGCCGGCGACGTAGACGTTCGCCTCGCCGGCCGCGCCGGTGACGGAGACGTCGTTGAAGTTGTTGGTCGCGTCGTCGGGTGCGCTGTGGTCGGTGAGGACGCCAGTCGAGACGTCGTACTCGCCGATGGCGCCGGAGCTACCGACGAACCAGAGCGCCTCGCCGTCGTCGGTCACGTCCGCGCCGTAGAGGTCGTTGCCGTTGCCGGTCGGCCCGCCGTCCAGAACCTTCTTCCAGCCCCCGGCGGTCCGTTCGAGGACGACACCGCCGCCGCCCACGGCGTACGCGCCCGCGTCGATGGACACGACGTCGTGGAGGGTGTTTGCGGTCGGTGCGCTCACCGACTGCCACTCGCTGCTCGCGGCGGCGCTCCCGGAGAGGGCCGCCGTTCCTATCGTCGCTGTCAGCGACGCGCCGATACCTTCGAGGACGCTGCGTCTGGATACGGAGCGGTCGGACATTGCGTTCGAAGGATGTGTCCGGTCCCACTTCAAGGGGGTTCGCCGTTAACGCCGATTTGGGCGGTTCAAAACCGTTGTACGGCCGCAATTCGAACATATCAGACGGCTCTCCGGCCGGAATTTCACACCTCACTGCGGGCCGGACAGCGTGTCGGTAAACCCGGCTAAAACGAGTGAAACGACCGAACGGTGACGGTCAAACGCCCGCTGAGCGAGTCGTTTTCACTCCTCCAGCTGGGCGAGGAGTTCGGGCGCTTCGGTGGCCAGAATCTCCCTGACCGCAAGCGCCGCCGCCTCGGCGTCGCCGGGCAGACAGAAAACGAGCGTTCCGTCGCTGACGCCGGCCGCCGACCGGACGCCGACGATACCGGTTCCGACGTGGTCGGACAGGCGGGCGCGGAACGCCTCGCCGAAGCCCGGCAGCGCTTTCTCCAGCAGCGGGTGGACCGCTTCGACGGCCATCTCGTCGGCCGCCAGCCCGACGCCGCCGACGGTGACGACGACGTCGATGGCCGCCCGGCCCACCAGCGTGTCGACCATCTGCTGGATGCCGTCGTAGCCGCCCCGGAGCCGTTCGCGGCGCACGACAGCGTGCCCGGCCGTCTCGAACGCCGCCGTCACGGCGTCTTCGAGGGCAGCCCGGTCGTCCGCCACCGTCACTACGGCCACGTCGACGGACCGAGCCGGCGTGGCCGCCTTCGATGCCGGTGGCGCCGTCTCGGCCGCCGGGGCGTCGACCGCGGCAGCCGTTTCCCCGGGGTCGCCGAGCGGGTCGTCGACTGCGGTCTCGTCGCTTTCGCCGGATTCCGCAGCCAGCGGGTCGTCGGTGGCCGTCTCCGCATCGGTCCCGACGGTGTCCGCTCCGTTCCCCTCGGCGTCCGACACAGCGTCGTCCGCTGTGGTGTCCGTCGACTCCGCGTCCGACTCGTGGTCGGTCGTGGGGCCGCGGCGCGTGTCGCGGGACTGGAAATCGACCATACCTGACCAACGGCCACGGCCGCTAAAACGGTTCCCCCGGGCGTCACTTCCGACTCATTTGGGTAACGGCTACGGGCTTCAGTCCGGAATTTTTATACTGTGAACTGCCAATGCGGGCTGTATGCAAGGGGTTCACCACGTGGTGTGTCACGACTGCCCGTTCGAAGGGCTCTACGAGTCGGCGAGAACTGCGACCGGGGCACGCAAGAACCACGAACACAAGCGAAACCACCGCGTCAGTTACCTCGAAATCGACCGTCCGGAGCCGCTCCCCGGCGTCTGAGCGGCATCCCGACGCCCCGCGTGACCGCCGGGCGTCGCCGGAACCGACCGACCGCCAGTGTTTTGCGGCCGCTGACCCGACGAGTACGTATGCAGGCAGTGCAGGCCCCCATCCGAATCAGGCCGGCCGCGCCACGGCCGTGGCGGGCGACGACCCGTTCGGGCCGACCCTCGGTCCCGCAGGCAGGTGCGTTCGATGGGTAGCGACGGCGACCAGGACGACGGCTACGTCCACCGCCCCAGCGGCGAACCGCCCCGGCAGGCCGAAACCAGCGAGGAGTTCGGCCGCGAGGGATGGGTGCTCGTCGCCATGATCGTATTCGGCTTTCTCGTCATCCCCACCGCGATCCTCCTGCTGCCGGCCGCACAGGGGGTCGTCCGGTCGCTCGGGTTGACGCTACGTGCCGCCTATCTGGCGCTGCCGCTCGTTCCGGCGTTCCTCCTCGGAGCCGTCGCGGTGTGGTCGGCGCTGCGCTCGCGCCGCTCGTAATATCGGCGTCGATACCCGGCAGCGAACGTTTGTACTATCGTCTACCGACCGTCGAACGAACGGTTCCCTCGCAGTGGTCCTGCTGGCCGCCGTCGTCACGCTGGTGTAGCCGGACGGCCCACCGACTCGTCCAGCGCGGCGGAGAAGTCGTCGCCGACGGGACCACCACGCTGGTCCCGGCGTGGGGGCTGGCTCGCTGGGGAGGAGACGCCGCTCCAAGACGGCTCCGGCGTCGGACTCTGGCTCGTCAAGCGGGCTGCACCGGCGACGGCACGCTCTCCTCCGTCGACGGTCCGGGAACGACCGTCGGGATAGCACTCCCGGTGCCGACGCGGTCGGTGAGTGTCGATGTGGAACCGGAACCGGCCCGAACGGGGCCTACCGTTCCTCGTCCCGCTGCATCGCGATTTCGAACCACGGGCAGAGACGGAGCTGGCGGTAGTACTCGGGGTGCCGGTCAAGCCGGTCGTAGGGCACCCACATGAGGCCGTCGACCTCTTCGGGGTTCGGGTCGAGCGCCGTGTCGGTGAGCGTCGCCTGCAGGACCGCACAGACCTCCCACTCCAGGCCGGCGTTCTCGTAGTAGCGCTTGTACTCGAAGCGGTCGGTCACTCGGAGGTCATCGTACTGGTCCGGCGTGATGCCGAGTTCCTCTTCGAGACGCTCCTCGGTCGCCTCGGCCTGGGTCTGCCCCTCGACGGGGTGGGAGGCGACGGTGCCGTCCCAGTGGGTGTCCCAGAGGCGTTTGTCGGCGGCGCGCTGGGCCAGCAGAACGTTGCCGTCCTCGTCGAACAGGAGCGCGGTGAAAGCCCGGTGACGGATGCCATCGCCGGTGTGGGCGTCGAGCCGGTTGACCGTCCCCTGGGGAGTGTCGTCGGCGTCGACCGCGATTACGTCCTGTTCGGCGTTTTCGTGAGTCTCGGCGGTCATGGTTGCTAGCATACCCGGTGGTGTCTTACGCGCTTCGACTTTCTGCGGGGGAAATCACCGGTGGCTCGCCCCGCAGGGCCGACAGGCCGCCGTCCGGTCTACTATATATCATCGTAGCAACTCGTGGATATCTGTAAATAAGTTATGACTGTAGTTGAACAAATCCGTGTGGGCCTCTCACACCGAAGACGATCACAACGGTCGTTAGAAGCGTTCGGACCGAAGACGAAACGGTTGGGGAGTCGCGGCCCCAGTTTCCGTGGACAGCGTCCGATTGGGGAAGAGGTGGGCCAACTCGGATTTGAACCGAGAGCCTCCCGGTTATCAGCCGAGCGCTCAACCTGATTGAGCTATTGGCCCGTGCGAGCGCACCAGAGTGTACCCGAGGGGTATAGAAAAGGGTGACGTTTCGCCACCGACGGCGTGAAACCGCAACAGGGGAGCTACCTGTCGTTCTCGTGTCAGTCGTCGCCCGCAGTCAGTTCCGGTCGCGTTCTTCGAAGTCCACGTCGGTCGCGTTGTCCGGGTTGAAGCCGCCGTCACCGGTGCCGTCCGGCCCTGTACCGCCCGGCCCAGCGCCGCCCGGCCCTGGGCCGCCGGGACCGGCCGCCCCCTCCTCGTTGGGGAAGCCACCGACGTACACCTGCCCGCTGGCGAACCCGCCGGTCCTGGCGTCGATGTAGGGGCGGACGACCCACCGGCGCACCGCCGCGCGGATGGGGTAGCGGGTCGGCGGCAGCGCCAGTAACAGGCCGACGAAGTCCGTGACGAGGCCGGGCGTGAGGAAGAACGCGCCGGCGGCGACGAGCAGCCCGCCGTCGATGAGCTCGTTGGTCGGCACCTCGCCGGTCGCGAGCTTTCGCTGTATCTTCTGGAGCGTGGCCCGCCCCTCCGCCCGCACGAGTAACAAGCCGACGAGGGCGGTGAGGACGACCAGCGCGACGATGACCAGCGGCGGGACGGGATAGATAACGCCCGTCGCGAGTGCGACGAGTAGCACCGCGTCGAACAGCGGGATGAGCAACAACAGGGCGATTGCCCGGAGCATACCCCCGCTTGCAGGGCCTGGCTCAAACGCTTTTGGATAGCGAGGCCGACCAACGGGAGGCCTCGAAGCGGAACGGCGAACGGAGTGAGCCGTGGAGCCGCGAGTTCGAGAACGGAGCGCCCTCGGATTGCGAGCGGGGAACGCAGTGATCCGCGAGCAGCGAGATGCCGACCGAACGGAGCGTCCTCGACGCGAACCCCGTCGTCAAGACCGCCCGTGGACCCGGAGTGCCACGGGTTCGGCCGGCGAGAGCGTGATACGCATTGCGAGGTCCAGCGGCGGTTCGGTGACGGTTTCGAAGCGGTAGCGCTGTGCGAGGGTGGCGATGGCGAGTTTCGCTTCCATGCGGGCAAAGCGCATTCCGATGCAGTGCCGGGGACCGCCGCCGAAGGGGTAGTAGGCGTAGTCGGGCAGCGTCGCCTCGAACTCGTCGGTCCAGCGCTCCGGCCGGAAGGCGTCGGGGTCGTCG
>PXQZ01000016.1 GCA_003021755.1 Halobacteriales archaeon QH_8_67_36
TGACACATGCAACGACGAGCCGCGGCGGCGTATTTCCTGTTCTTCCTCGTCGTCAGTGTCGCAGCGTATGCGTTCATTGGCGTCGCGGAGAGTCAGCGGCCGGAGGTGCAACTCGACGGGCCGGAGTTGACGAACGACAGTAGCTTCACCAATGCGGGGCAGACCTACACCGTCTCGAACATCCACATGTCGGGTGGTGACGGTGGACACGGCGGCGGTGGCGGGTCGATGGCTGCCGACCTCTCGTGGACGAACAACTCCTCGCAGTACACTGCGACGATAGCGGCCGGCTCTACGCTCGACCGGGACAACACGACGTACAACGCCTCTACCGAGAACTCGACGGACACGCTGACGCTCACCGCCCAGCAGAACGTGTCGCAACTGCTCCGCGAGGACAGTGCCGTGTACGATTCGCTGGCGACCCGGGACGGCGAGCGCTTCGTCGTCTACCGCGCGAACAACTCGACCCAGCCGCTTCAGGAGTGGCTGCCGGAACCGGAGACGCTGACGTACACCACCGGGGACCAGTTCGTCTACCCGGCCGACGGCGGCATGCAGACGACGACCGTTACCAACGTGACGAACGACGGCGCGACGGTCGAGTGGACTGCCCCGCGCGAGCGGACGGTCGAACTCAGCGAGGGTGGCAACGTCACGCTCGAAGACGGCCAGTACTTCGCACACTTCCCGGACCACAGCACGGTCCAGGTCGTCAGCGCTGCGCAGTACTCGCAGTACCAGGATACGCTGTCCGACCAGAGCTACTTCCACGAGCGCAAGAACGGTCTCTGGGGTATCTCTATTCTCAGCGCCATTGCCTCGGCGCTGATGCTCGGGATGGCGTACCTCCCGAACCGCGGCTGATACGGTTTATTGTAGCGATGTACCGGTAGTCACCGACCCCGCAGGCGCTATCCGGAAATAATCTCCAATAATCCGTATGAGGCGGCCCGCCGGAGCGATTTCGCTCCGTGCCGACCCGAATCGGCATTTCCTTTGGAACCGCGTGAGAAAACCGGTTCTACTCGTCGTTCCAGCTAACGTAGGCGAGTGCCGCGCCCAGGATGCCCATCAGCACCGAGCCGAGAACCTGTATGGCCGCGCCGCCCATGGTCGCCTGTGTCGTCCACGGCGCGCCGACGATGGTGCCCGCCGCGGCGAGCACGAGGAAGACACCACCGGCGACGCCGAGTGGCTTCAGCGGGTCGTCGAGTCCGTCGGTTAGTGCGTTCATGTTCCACCGCTGGTCAGTGAGGGTCCTAAATCATCCGGTCTTCCGCCGTCGCTCGCAGCATACGAAGGGGGAACTGTGTGATCCATGCGACTATCGGGGGGTGAACCACGGACAGACGACGGTTTCGCTGTGACTTTCTTGGTTCAAGTCCCCCCATGGCGTTGCCGCTGCTCACTGTCGTTCGCGGGGTAATGGGAGGGACTGAGAGAACGCGTAGCGTTCGCGCGGGTCGATAGACGAGCAACGTGAGCCTATCGGGAGTTGAACCACCTGCACTTCGCTCACTGCGCTCGCTCGTGCCGTAGTTCAACTCCATTCCTGCCCGGTTCGTTCACCGATTCACGATGCTCATCGGTTCACTGCACGGGCCGGGAGGGAGTTGAACCCCCGACCATCTGGTTAAAAGCCAGACGCTCTGCCTGACTGAGCTACCGGCCCGCAGTGGCATGTGGGGGAACTGACGGCTAAGTACTTACGATCCGTCGCCGAGTGTCGATTCGAGCGACTTCGTGACGACACTGCTCGGGTCCGTTGCATCGAGGGCGGCGCGGCGACGCAGCATGCAGTAGGCATCCCTGTCGATGTCGATGGTGAGCTTGCCGAGCCGGTACCCCTCGGCCGCGAGCCCCTCCTCGATGGTCGCACCGTTGTTGACGCTGCTGGCGACCGACCGTATCTGGCGGACGGTCAGGTCGTGGTCCAGCGCGGCCCACGCCAGGAGGAGACGGACCTCCCCGGCCAGGCGGGCGATGTGTTTCGCGGCCGTGGGCGCGATCTCCCCCTTGGCGACGTGGACGCGAACCGAGCGGGGGAGGTCGTGGACGCGGGACCACTTCCGGATGAAGGAGACGGTTGCGTCGCCGCCGGCGCGCTCCGCGGCGGCCTTGTAGGAGCCTTCGCCCCGGACGAGCGCGGCACACGCCGCCGCGCCGCGGAGCATGTAGACGTTGTCGTCGGCCCCGGCCGTGTTCTCGGAGAAGCGCCGGACGGTATCGGCGGCCAGCTGGAGGCTGTCGGGGTTGTCCGGGTCGAACTCGACGGCCTCGTCGGCGTGTTGCCCGGTGAACGTCGGGTTTCCGCGGATGACCGGCTTCCCGACCGGCGACTCCCGGTCGGTCGACGGTACGTCGTCTGGCATCAGTACGGCGTTAGCGGTCCCCGCACAAAAGGGTCTCGTCCGGCTGTATCACGGCGGCGCTCGGGCGTCGGAGTCCCATCTGAGCTGTCGGAAAACGGAGTTAGTCGTTGGAAGCGCCCTCGCGCTCCTCGGACATGTGCTCCCATATCTCGGTGCAGCCGCATCCGTCCTCGACGCTGTCGAGGTGATCGGTCGATGGTTCGTCGATTTCGGCGTCGGCATCGTCGTGCGTTCGGTGTGCGTCCGTCATCGTTTGTAAGGCGACGGGGTTCGTCGCATGTCGCTACTCCTTCCTAACGGCCCACTTATCTTAAGCCCGCACTCTCCCGTAAGAACGGCCCACACTGCGGCTTACCGGCAACGCGTGCAGCTACTCTGTACGGCGACTAATGAATCGGGGCCCGTGGTGGCCAGTCACACGCGCCGCCGGACTGCGGTCGGGTTCGCTCGACACCGGCGAAAGTTGACAGCGCCGACGGGCTCAGGTGTCGCAGGAATCCAATGAGATATAATGACGACCGACGTTCATCAGCTCGACGACGGCGCGTGGATATCCGTCAACGGCTCCCGGGAGGTGAACGTCTCGGACCTGTGGCGGCTCGCACAAACGGACTTCTGTGGGTGTGAGATGGCTGATTTCCTTGCAGAGGGGTTCGTGAAAGTGGGCGTCGACTACCCGAACATCGAGGCTCGCATCGCTGGACAGTGTATCGCCTGTGGCGAACACGGCGTCACGGACTGGCTGACGGTCGGCCGTGTCGTCGATCCCGACTCCGGCGAATTCTACGGCGTCGTCCACGAGAGCGTCCACTTCCCGGGCAAACACGCCCGCAACGGCGCTTCGGAATAGGTGGCAAAAAATGCCCGTTTCGGGTAGTGGGGGAGACGGTTGACGAGATGGCGTGTTCTATAAGACCGGCTCGCTATTGTAGAGACAGAACCAGCATGCCGAGCAAAGTCGAAGGATGGAAGGACGAAGCATACGGTAACGAGGTTCGCGAGCATCTCCTGGAGTTCGCGGAGCAGGGATGGGACGCCATCCCGGCGGACGAACACGACGCGTGGTTCGAGCGCTTCAAGTGGTGGGGGCTGTACCACCAGCGCTCGGGCCAGGAGTCGTACTTCATGATGCGAATCGGGACGCCCAACGGGGTCATCGAGCCGGGCCAGCTCGAAGTCATCGGCGAAATCGCCATGGAGTACGCCCAGGGTCCCGCCTCCAACCCCGAGTTCGGCGACGCGTACTGCGACTGGACCACACGCCAGTCCATCCAGCTCCACTGGATAAAACTGGAGGACATCCCGGACATCTTCGAGAAGCTCGAATCCGTCGGGCTCTCCACTCAGCAGGCCTGCGGTGACTCCTGGCGCAACATCGTCGGCTGTCCGGTCGCCGGCAAGGACAAACACGAACACGTCGACGCCTGGCCGGTCGCCCAGGAGCTCCACGAGACGTTCAAGGGCAACGACGACTACGCGAACCTTCCGCGCAAGTGGAAGGTCGCCATCACCGGCTGTGACGAGGGCTGTGGCCAGGGCGACATCAACGACCTCGCCTTCGAGCCCGCCGAGAAACACGGCGAAGTCGGCTTCAACGTCCGCGTGGGCGGCGGCCTCTCCCGGAAGGAAGCCCGCCTCGCCCGCGACATCGACGTCTGGGTCCCGGCCGACCGGGCCGCCGACGTCGCCCACGGCATGTCCGCGCTGTTCCGCGAGTACGGCGACCGCGACGACCGCTTCAACGCCCGCATCAAGTTCCTCATGGACGAGTGGGGCCCCGAGAAGATGCGCCAGGTCCTCCAGGACGAGTTCGTCGACTTCGAACTCGAAACCGCCGGCGACGACATGCGCGACGAGTACACCTACAACTCCGGCGGCAACGAGGGTCACGACGACCACGTCGGCATCAACGAACAGCCCGACGGCAACTACTACGTCGGACTCAACGTCCTCGTCGGCCGGATGGGCGCCGAGGACACGCTGGAACTGGCCGAACTCGCCGACGAGTACGGCTCCGGCGAAGTCCGCCTGACCCAGCGCCAGAACGTTATCATCATGGACGTCCCCGAGGAGAACCTCGGGGACCTCACAAGCGAGCCCCTGCTGGAGGACTACTCGCCGAACCCGTCGCCGTTCATGCGTGGCTCCATCGCCTGCACCGGCACGGAGTACTGCTCGCTCTCCATCGTCGAGACGAAGAACCGCCAGGTCCGCTACGCCCGCTGGCTCACGGACAACGTCGAACTGCCCGCGGACCACGAGGACTTCCACATCCATCTCTCGGGCTGTACGGCCTCCTGTGCCCAGCCCCAGATTGCCGACGTCTCCCTGCGCGGCATGAAGACGCGCAAGGACGGCGAGCCCGTCGAAGCGCTCGACATCGGTCTGGGCGGCGGCCTCGGCGAGGACCCGCGCTTTGCCGACTGGGTGGAGATGCGCGTCCCCGCCGACGAGGTGCCCGGCGCCATCAGGAACCTCGTGAACAACTTCAAACGGCTACGCGCCGAGGGCGAGACGTTCCGCGACTTCGTCGAAGCGCGTGACGAGGAGACGCTGGCCGACCTCGTGGAGCCCGAAGAGACCGACTACCACGACCCCTACATGCACAACACGAAGATGACGTGGTACCCCTACGCCGAGGACGACGACATGCAGTCCTCGCCCGCCCCGACCGACGGGAACGGGCAGCCGCTGCCCTCCGACGACTGACCCGTCCCTCGCTTTCTTCGTTTCGCTGTCGGTGCGACTCTGTGCTCGGGAGCGACAAGGTTAATCACCGCCACACGACTAGTTACGGTCGGCAGCGGGAGGCCGGCCCCCGTGCCGAGAGGCATGAGGAAAGTCCCCCCACCCGTCGGACAGGTGACCGGGCACAAGCCCGGGGCGGGAGACCGTCGGCTATGGAACAGCAACGACACGTCGTCCGGGGACCGATGAGGTGCGCGAATCCCGAACGAGGCCGTGTGTGGGCCGTTCGGCCCACGCTGCCGAAGCGAGGGAGAGCTAACCCACCGAGGGTCGATAACGTGGCCCGCCTTCGGCGGCCCACGCTCCCCCGGACGGACCGATGGAACGGCGAACCCTCACCGGTGCAAGGCCGCGTCGACAGGTAGTCCGACACCGCGCGCGAGCGCTGGACGCGGCCGCTCAGCCGAATGGCGGCCCGAACAGAAGGGGGCTTACTCCCCGCAGCCACAACCTACAACTGCGCCGAGTCCCACCGATAGCCAATGGATCGCCGGCTCGCCGGAGCGTTCGCCCTGCTTTGTCTCCTGGGCGGGCTGGCCGGCTGTGGCGCCGTCGTCGAGGAGACGGGCTCGCTGACGGGTAGCGGCGGGCATCCGTTCGCCGGCGAGACGGTGACCGTCGCCGTCGACGGCACCGACCGCGAGCGCGCGCTGGTCGCCGACGGGCTGGCCTACTGGGACGACGAGGCGACCGACTACGTCGGCTTCGCCGTCGACTTCCGTGTACTGGCGCCCGGCGCGACGCCGGCGGACGGGCCCGACGTCCGCCTGCGCTTCGTCGAGACGGTGGGCGCCTGTGGTGACACCGAGTTCTCGGCCGGCTGTGCGCCCCGCATCAACGGCTCGACCGGGGTCGACAGACCGGCAGCCGTCGAGATTCGGCGCGGACTGGCCGACGACTCGACCCGGCTGGTCGTTCGCCACGAGGGCGGCCACCTGCTGGGGCTCACCCACACCGACCGGCCCCGCGACGTGATGGCCCACGAGCGGGACCTGGCGACGCTGCCGGAACCGGACGCCACGACGCGTGCGAACCCCTGGAACGGTTCGACGCTGACGGTCGCGCTGGCCGGCGACGACGCGACCCCTGAGCGCTACCGCGCGGAACTCGACTACGCGCTGGCGTACATCGACGACGGCGCGGACGGGGCCGTCCCCGCTACCGTCTCCGTCCGCGTCGTCGAGGACCCCGCGACCGCGGACGTCACCGTCCGACCCGTGCCGGCCGACGACTGCACCGCGGACGACGGGTCGTGTCTGCTGCTGGAGGGGCCCGACCCGGATAGCGACGGGGCCATCGAGACCTACACGAGCGCCGAGATACGACTCGTCGGGCTCGACACCGACGCCGCGAGCTGGCACATCGCCTCGCAGTTCATACGGACGTTCCACACCGGCGACAGCCCCGACCGGCTGGACGACGCCAGCGACCGCCGCGGCGACTGGCACGGATAAGCGGGCCGTTGTCCGGCTCCGATGGTTACAAGCCCGCGCCGGGCCCACTCGGGCGTATGACCGCCCCGGACCTCATCGACGCCGTCCGAGACGACCAGCAGACCGAGCTCTCCCGGCTGGGTTCCTCGAAGACCCTGTACGCGGACACACGCGGGGAAATGGAGCCCGACGCCGTCCACGCGGCCGCCGCGGCCCGCGAGGCGGCGGCTCGCGACACGTTCGAGGGCTGGGAGGCCACCGAGGGCGACGCTGACGCCGCCGACCTGTTCGCCGACGCCGCCGCTGACGCCAGCGACCGGCTGGGCGACAGCGACCCTGCCGACCGCGAGTTCCACGTCCACGACGCGCTCGACGGCCTGGAGACGACCGTCGAGCGGCTGGGCGGGCTCGTCGGCTGGACGCTCGTCGACAAGAAGATCAAGGAGCAACTCACCGGCTTCTTCACCGGGCAGGCCGATCCCCAGACCGCACGCACCTACCGAAGCGCCGGCGACGAGGTCGTCGAGCTTCGGGAAGACGCGGCCGACCTGCTGGACGAGACGTGCGACGACTGGGACGCCGCGGAGGCGGCCGCCACCGACGTCGTCGCGGCGGCCTACGACGACTACGTCGAGACGCTGGAAGACCTCGGTGTCAACCCGAAAGACGTCTGCTGACGTGCGGGGTCGCGGTGTTACCCCGACGCCAGCGGGCAGCACCATCGCCGCGACGACGATACCGAGGTACTTGCGGACGAACCGGGTGCTGGTTCGCATCACCGGCCCGACCAGGCGGCTAAAGTCGCTCCAGCCCCATCTATCTCCAATGAGCGACACCCTCTCAATCGACCGGCCGGACGCGGACACCGAGTTCCACGTCGACGCCCCCTTCGACCCCGCCGGCGACCAGCCCGAGGCCATCGAGCAACTGGCCGACGGCTTCCGCCAGGGGATGGACACACAGACGCTGCTGGGCGTGACGGGGTCGGGCAAGACCAACACCGTCTCCTGGGTGGTCGAGGAGATTCAGGAACCCACGCTGGTCATCGCCCACAACAAGACGCTCGCGGCACAGCTCTACGAGGAGTTCCGGAACCTGTTCCCGGACAACGCCGTCGAGTACTTCGTCTCCTACTACGACTACTACCAGCCCGAGGCCTACGTCGAGCAGACGGACACGTTCATCGACAAGGACGCCTCGATCAACGACGAGATAGACCGGCTGCGCCACTCCGCGACCCGCTCGCTGCTGACGCGGGACGACGTCATCGTCGTCGCAAGCGTCTCCGCCATCTACGGGCTGGGTGACCCGCGCAACTACATCGACATGTCCCTCTCCGTCGAGGTGGGCCAGGAGATAGACCGCGACGAGCTGCTCGGGCAACTCGTGGATCTGAACTACGAGCGCAATGACGTGGACTTCACGCAGGGCACCTTCCGGGTCCGGGGCGACACGCTGGAAATCTACCCGATGTACGGCCGCTATGCCATCCGCGTGGAGTTCTGGGGCGACGAGATAGACCGAATGCTGAAGGTCGACCCCTTGGAGGGCGAGGTCAAGAGTGAGGAGCCGGCCGCACTCATCCACCCGGCGGAACACTACTCCATCCCCGAGCAACGGCTGGAGCGGGCCATCGAGGAGATAGAGGAGCTGCTGGAACAGCGCATCCGGTACTTCGACCGGCAGGGCGATGCCGTCGCCACCCAGCGCATCGAGGAGCGCACCACGTTCGACATCGAGATGATGCAGGAGACGGGCTACTGCTCGGGCATCGAGAACTACTCGGTGCATCTCTCCGACCGCGAGAGCGGCGAGGCGCCCTACACCCTGCTCGACTACTTCCCCGAGGACTTTCTCACCGTCGTAGACGAGTCCCACCAGACGCTGCCCCAGATTCGCGGCCAGTTCGCGGGCGACAAGAGCCGGAAGGAGAGCCTCGTGGAGAACGGCTTCCGCCTACCCACGGCCTTCGACAACCGCCCGCTGACCTTCGAGGAGTTCGAGGCAAAGACGGACCGGACGCTGTACGTCTCGGCGACGCCGGATGATTACGAGCGCGAGGAGAGCGAGCAAGTCGTCGAGCAGATCGTCCGCCCGACCCACCTGGTCGACCCCGCCGTCGAGGTGGCCGATGCGACGGGACAGGTCGAGGACCTCATGGGTCGCATCGACGAGCGTACGGCACGCGACGAGCGGGTGCTGGTGACCACCCTGACAAAGCGGATGGCCGAGGACCTCACCGAGTATCTGGAGGAGGCCGGGGTCAGCGTGGCCTACATGCACGACGAGACCGACACGCTGGAGCGCCACGAACTCATCCGCTCGCTGCGGCTGGGCGACATCGACGTGCTGGTGGGCATCAACCTCCTGCGGGAGGGGCTGGACATCCCGGAGGTGTCCCTCGTGGCCATCCTCGATGCCGACCAGGAGGGGTTCCTGCGGTCGGAGACGACGCTGGTCCAGACGATGGGGCGGGCGGCCCGCAACGTCAACGGCGAGGTGGTGCTGTACGCGGACGAGCGAAGCACCGCTATGGACGCGGCCATCGGGGAGACACAGCGGCGCCGGGGCATCCAGCAGCAGTACAACGAGGACCACGGCTTCGAGCCCGTGACCATCGAGAAAGCCGTCGGCGAGACGAACCTCCCGGGGAGCAAGACCGACACCGGCGGCGTCGCGGGCGATGGACCGGCCGACGAGGACGAGGCCGCGGCCCGGATTCAGCAACTGGAGGAGCGTATGGAGGAGGCCGCCAGCAACCTGGAGTTCGAACTGGCCGCGGACATCCGGGACCGCATCCGCGAACTGCGCGAGGAGTTCGAACTGGGCGGCGGCGAGGACGAGGGCGTCCCGGTCCCCGACGGCGAATAC
>PXQZ01000005.1 GCA_003021755.1 Halobacteriales archaeon QH_8_67_36
CCACAGGTCAGAGTCGCCCCGTCACGGAGTAAAGCGTTTCGTTGCGCCCCTATCAGTGTTACGCCGAGGCAAGGCCCCAGAAGTACGCGATGCCGAGCGTGGTCACCACCGCGAAGATGGCCTGTAGCAGCGTGTCGACTTTCAGGTAGTCAGTGAACCGACAGCCGCCGGGACCGTACGTTAAAGTTGGTCTGATAGCCGACCGGCGTCATGAAGGCCGTCGACGACGACGGCATCGGTAGCCGTCTCGTCGCTCCACTCGCCGCCGTACACCCGGACGAGCACCTCGCCGAGACGGTAGCCAAAGCGGACGGTGTCGGTGGCGTAGGTCGCGGGCTCGTCCGAGGTGGCGAGGGTTTCGTCGTAGTCCGCGTCGATGGCGTCGTCGAACCGGGCCAGCGAGTCGAGGCCGCGCGTGTCGACCAGGTCAGGCTGCGTCGCCGTGTCGTCCGACTTCGCGGTCCCGTCGCCGACCACGCGCCGGATACTGTCGAACAGCCCCATGCACACTGGAAGGCCGTGTGGCTACATCAAGGCACGGCCCGAACGTCGGCCGGTTGACGGTGTCAGTGCTCGTCGCGCAGTTCCATCTCGGCGACGATGTCGTAGGGGTCGGTCCCCTTCCGGATGCCGTCGAGCAACTGGAACGACTCGTCGGGTGCGAGAAAATGTCTGGTCACCGCACGACCCAGCGGCGTCGGTTCCAGCCCGTCGATAAAGTCGTATTCGAGCAGTTTGCCCAGCGCGTGTTTCGTGGGTATCTCGCCGACCATCCGGTCGTTGAGCCGCTTGGCCTGGTTGCCGGCGACGGTGACGTTCGCGAGCGTCTCCTCGACGGCGGCACCCTCGTCGTATCTCGTACTCACGGGCTCCATCTCCCCCTTGAGAAGCTTGAACGCCACCTCGTCTTCCGTCATCTCCATGCTGTTGTGGTAGGTGCAGTCCGGTTCGACGAGGACGTACACCGTCCCCTTGTCGTGGTAGTCGGGCCGGCCCGCCCGGCCGAGCATCTGGCTGAACTCCTGGACCGTGAGCCACTCGATACCCATCGCCAGGGAGTCGAAGATGACCTGCGAGGCCGGGAAGTCGACGCCGGCCGCGAGGGCGGCCGTGGTGACGACCGCCGCGAGTTCCTGGTCGGCGAACTGCTTCTCGACGCGCTTTCGCTTGCGGTTGTCGAGCCCGGCGTGATACGGCGCCGAGGAGTAGTCCAGCTTCCGGGAGATCCGGTGACAGCGCCGCCGGGAGTTGGTGAAGACGATGGTCTGGCCGCGATACCCCTTGCTCGATTTCGTGTCGAAGGCCCGCTTGACCAGCTTCTTCTCGGTCGCTATTTTCTCGCGGCCGTCGGCGAAGGTGACGTGGCGCTCGATGGGGACCGGGCGCTCCTCGAACTCGATGAGTGTCGCCCGTAGCTTCTTTGCTAGCTGACTGGGGTTGCCGACCGTCGCCGAGAGGTAGATCCACTGGGTGTCGGCTTGCTCGCGGGCGTCACCCACTCGCTCGTGCCGGGAGGCCTCCGTCGTCCCGCGTTCGCAGTAGTATTTCAGTCGGGAGATGAGGCCGTCCAGCCGGTGGCCCCGCTCGTCCTCGCCGAGCGTGTGGACCTCGTCGATGACCACCGTGCCGACGTTCCCGAGGTCCTTACCGGTCCGAAGCGCGTGGTCGATGCCTTCGTAGGTACCGACGATGACGTCGGCGCCGGGGTCGAAGCGGCCCCCCTCGTCGGCGATGCGGCTCGCGCCCACGCGCAGGGAGACGTCCACCATGTCGCCGTAGCGGTCCTGGAAGTCGTCGTACTTCTGGTTGGCCAGCGCGACGAGGGGCACGAGAAAGAGCATCTTCCCCTCGCCCTTGAGTACTCTGTCCAGCCCGGCCATCTCGCCGACGAGCGTCTTGCCCGTCGCCGTCGCGGAGACGACGAGCTGGTCCTCGCCGTCGGTCGCGCCGTGTTCGACTGCGAGGCTCTGCACCGGGAGCAGCGTCTCGAAGCGGGACTCCAGCCGTTGCTGGATGCCCGGATGGAGCCCGAGCGAGTCCACGCACACGGGGTCGACGTCCTCCGTCGTCGCCGAAATCTCGTCGAATTTCGTCAGGTCGGGGTCGAGCTGGCCCGACAGGAGGTTCGTGATGCGGTCCAGGTCCTGGACCTCCAGCAGGAGCTCTTCGAGCCGCTCGCGGGCGTCGCCCGTAATCGAGCCGTCGAAGGCCAGCTGGCGGTCCAGCTCCCGGCTCGCACACTCCGGACAGATGGACTCCCCGTCGGCCTCGATGGCCGTCTCGCTCGTAATCGGCGAGTACCGCCCCCCGGAGGCACAGAACCGACAGGTGCGGACGACCTTCGCGTCCAGCTGATAGCCGTCGAGCATCTCCCGAACCCGCTCGCGAGCGATGGGACCGGTCTGCTCGGAGATGCGGATGCGGGTCGCACGGCGGGCCAGCTCGACGAACTGGTCGGGCGAGCGCAGCTGCTCGCCGGAGCCGTCCTCGATGCGGAGCCGTCGGGGCCGTGGCCCCGCGTCGGTCTCCTTCAGTTCGAGAACGCCCCGGAAGAGCCGTCCGCCGTCGCGCTGGGCGACGACGCGTATGTCCTCGCCGTGTTCGTGGAGGAAGAGCGTCTCCACCTTCGCAGCCTGCTTTGACACGGTCATACGTACGTCTTGGGGGCTACTTTATTCACTCGGCATCGAGCGGACCACACCGCCCTTATATCCGTTGCCCGCCAAGGTGCAGCCATGCGACGGTTCCGCATCGGGAGCGTCTTCGGCATCCCCATCCAGCTCGACCTGACCTTCCTGCTCGTCCTCCCGCTGTTCGCCTGGATTATCGGGACCCAGGTCGGGCGGACGACCGACCTGTTGAACCGGTCGCTGGGCGCCGGACTGAACCCCGCTCTGCTGACCGATGGGAACCTCGTCTGGGTACTGGGCGTCGTCGCCGCCGTCGGCCTCTTTACCGGCGTCGTCCTCCACGAACTGGGCCACTCGCTGGTGGCGATTCGCTACGGCTTCCCCATCGACTCTATCACGCTGTGGCTGTTCGGCGGCGTCGCCCAGTTGACCGAGATGCCCGAGGACTGGAAGCAGGAACTGGCAATCGCCGTCGCCGGCCCCGTCGTCAGCGTCGCGCTGGGTGCCGCCTCCTACGTCGTCTTCGTCGTCTTGCCGGGCACGGCGTCGCCCGTCGTCGAGTCCGCCCGGTTCGTCTTTGCCTACCTCGCGCTCATGAACGTCGCGCTCGCGGCGTTCAACATGCTGCCGGGGTTCCCGATGGACGGCGGGCGGGTCCTGCGGGCGCTGCTGGCTCGCACTCGGACGTACGCGCGGGCGACCCGGATTGCGGCGGAGGTCGGCAAGGTGTTTGCCATCCTGCTTGGCCTCTTCGGCCTCTTCGTTCTGGGCAACATCTTCCTGGCGGGGCTGGCATTCTTCATCTACATCGGCGCCGCCGGGGAGGCCCGCAAGACGACGATGCGGGCCGACCTGGAGGGCGTTCAGGTCAGGGACGTGATGACCCCTGCGAACCGCGTCACCACGGTGACCGCCGACGTGTCGGTCCGCGAGCTCATCGGGACGATGTTCCGTGAGCGACACACCGGCTACCCCGTCGAGGGCAACGGCGAGGTCGTCGGACTGGTGACACTGGAGGACGCTCGCGCCGTCAACGAGGTCGAACGCGACGCCTACACCGTCGGCGACGTGATGACCACCGAACTCGTAACCGTCACGCCCGAACTCGACGTGATGGACGCCCTGAACGAGCTACAGGACAACCCGGTCGGGCGGTTGGTCGTCACCGACGCCGACGGGGAGTTCCGCGGGCTGCTCACCCGGTCTGACGTCATGACCGCGCTCTCCATACTGCGCTCCAGCGAGGATGCCGGGCTCGGCGCGAACCGGCTCCGGACGGAGCCCTGAACGACTCGAACGGCATCGTTGGACACGCGACTGCCGTATCTGACCGCCGGCAATCCCGGCTGACAGCGGACGTTAGCGATGCCATGAATCACTAGAAAGCCCCCGCGTGCTTGACCCGGGCGACAGCGAGCCCCCGAGTGTCGCTGGCCGGGGCTTTCCGGCTGTTCGCGGTGCCGATAACGCCCGCTGCTATGGCGTTTTAGCGCTTCGGGTCCGAGACTTCTAGTTACTGCCGAAACAGCAACACGATGGGGGAAGGTCCTTATTCCCGTCTGCCACATGTACGTACATGATAGACGAAACGGTACGGGAGATAGAGGAGATGCAGACCCAGAGTTCCTCTATCGTCGCTGTCAAGGCCGCCAAGGCGCTGCGCGAGCTGACCGAGCGGGAGTGCCACACCGTCGAGGACTTCACCCGCGTCGTCGAGCGCAACTCCTCGGCGCTCCAGCGTGCCAACCGCTCGCACGCGCCGCTGTACACCACCCAGCAGCGCATCGTCGAAGCCGTCACGCAGGCCGACGTCGACAGCGTCGAAGCGGGCAAGGCGGCGCTGGTCGACGCCATCGAGGACGTGGTCGAGGAGGTCGAATCGAGCAAGCAGCGGGCCGCCGAGCGCGCGGCGAGGCTGTTCGACGACGGCGACGTAGTGTTGACCCACGAGAACTCCTCGACCGTGATGGCCACGTTCGACGAGATTCGCGGCGACGATAAGGAGCTAGAAGCCTACGTCACCGAGTCCCGACCCCGCTTTCTCGGCCGCAAGACCGCCCGCCAGCTGGCCGAGCGCGACGGGGTCGCGGCGACGCTCATCACCGACGGCGCCGCGGGCCACTACCTCGGGGAGGTCGACCGCGTCCTCATCGGGATGAACTGCCTCATCGACGACGTGCTGTACAACCGCATCGGGACCCACTCGGTCGTCGCCTCGGCGGCCAGCCACGGGGTCCCCGTCACGGCGGTTGGGTCGTCCTCGAAGTTCATCGGCAGCGGCTTCACGTTCGAGAACACCTTCCGCCCGACCAGCGAGGTCATGCTCGAACCCGCCGAGGGGTTCGACGTGGCGAATCCGGGCTACGACGCGACGCCGACGCGGCTGCTCGACTCGGTCGTCACCGAGAACGCCGTCATGGAGTTCTAGCGCGACACCTCACAGCGTCCGAAAGACGCGAACCGTGTCCCGGTCCGTCGGCTCCCGAATCAGCTGTGCGAGCCCCAGGTCGGAGAAGACGTCCTTCCAGTTGCGGTGATACAGCGGGAACTCGTCGTCGACGTAACTCACCGCGGTTTCGCCGCGGCCCCGATGGGGGCTGTTGCCCTCGTTCTCGGCCGTAATCAGGAGGTCGCTCGTCACCCGCACCAGCTCTTCGAACACCCACGTGTCCTCCGGGTGGATGTGCTGGAGCGTCTCAACGGTGTAGACGACGTCGAACGCGTCGTCGTCGAACCCGCCGACGCGGTCCTCGACGGCGCCGGCGTGAAACTCGCCGACCTCGGCCAGCCGGGGGTACCACTCGGCCAGCACGTCGAAGGCCTCGGCGTTTATGTCGACGCCGGTGAGGTTCTCGTAGCCCTGTCGGCGGAGCCGTTCGAGGTGGCGCCCGGAGCCACAGCCGACCTCCAGGATCGCGGCGTCGTCGCCGACGTAGTGACCCAGTACGTCCCGCAGCGTCTCGCTGACCTCGTTCGGGCCGATGTCGGCGTAGTACTCGGGAGAGTACTTGCCCGTCCGCTCGGCCCAGTCCCGACGCACGTCCTCTGGGTCCATACCGTCCGGGTGGCCGCTGTCGGTAAATAAGCTGGCGGTCCCGGCGGGCGCGTCGGCAGCCGCCCGTCCCGTAGCCGTCAGCGAGCGGCGTATCGAACCACCGGTCGGACGCCGCTGGTGGCGAGGCCGCCGCGACGGTCACAGGAGGAAGGTGCCGAGGAAGCCGACGGCCGTCGCCAGCGTGACGTACGGTCCGGCCTCCGCGTAGGCGTCGGGATAGATCTCGGCCGCGAGCGACGCGAGGACGGCGCCGCCGGCGAAGGAGCGAACCGCGCCTATCCAGTAGTCCGGCAGGGGCGGGAGGAACCAGTAGCCAAGCAGCACCGACGCGCCGACGACGAGAGCCGTGATGAACCACGCGCCCATCGTCCGCCACTGCCCCCGGTTCTCGGTCATGTTCGTCCCGGACATCATCGACTGGGAGCCGTTGGTGACGACCAGGGCAAAGAGGAACGGCAGCGCGCTCGGGCTGCTACCGACCAGCAGCGACCCCATGGCGGCGTTCTCCGGAATCCCGTCCGTCGTCACGCTGGCCCACAGTCCCCAGCCGTTCTCCTCTGACTGGTCCGCCGAGCGCTTATCGATGTAGATGTCGAGTGCGCCGAACGTGACCACGCCGGCCAGGAAGTAACCCGACGCGGGCCACTTTCCGATGTTCTGGACCGCGGGGTCGTACAGTTCGAACGCGAGCGAGACGACGAGCGAGCCGCCACCGACCGCAAGCAGCGCCGCTTGCCAGCGCTCCTGGGGCGGCCGCCAGATGCCGACGGCCGCGCCGACGGCAAGCGACGCGGCCGAGAACACCGCGTAGAACCACGGATTCACGAGCAGGCCACCCGTTTCCCCGGACTGAGCGAGCAGCGCCGGGGCGGCAATGAGCAGTTCGGTCATCGGTTCGTGTCGTGTGCGGGCAGTCGACGAGAGCGTGCAACCGCGCCGCCGGCCGGACGATACATACACTTAATTACATTTGTTATCCAATAGTTCTGGCGGGTGATCGTCGCGCTCGCGCTCGTAGTTGCGACGGCCGAACGCCCCCGATGACGGTGTCGAGCAAAATCGGCCTGGTTGAAATCTAATGTCTGTAGGATATGTATTGTATTCCGAATATGCATCTCCGGACGGGAGCCGTCCCGAACAGCGCGGCCGCGTTCCTCGTCACCGCTCGGAACCTCACGCCGGCCGGGCCTCGATAATCGTGACCACTCCGAGCAAGAGCGTCTCGCTCTCGATAACGGTCAGGTCGGTTCCCTCGAAGTGAGCGAGCGGATCCTGAGTCCACCGGCAGCCATGTTGCTCGTAGTGGGCGTCGGCGCGCCAGTCCTGGTATCGTCCGACGAGTTCGACGCCGCTACGGCCGTGTTCGAGCAGCAACACCCGACCGTCGGGCCGACAGACGCGCGCCATCTCGTCGAGCGCGGCGACCGGGTCGGGGAACGTACACGTCGAGAGGGCGGAGACGACCGTATCGAAGCTGTCGTCGGGGAACTGTAGCTCCTGGGCGTCCATCCGGTACACCGTCCCGCCCCGGCGGAGCCGTTCGAGTTCGGCCCGCGCCGCCTCGACCATCTCGTCGCTGATATCGACCCCGACTAGCTGGGCGGTGGGTGGCAGATACCGGATGTTTGTCCCCGTCCCGCAGGCGACGTCGAGGACCCGGCCGCTCGCGTCGCCGAACGCTCGCTTCCGGAGCGGGCCGCTGAACAGGTGGTTGGCCCGCCCCCAGCGTTCGTACCGGTCGGCCAGCTCGTCGTAGAGTGTGGCGATATCGTCGCCGGACATGGCGCGGTCGACTGCGTGGCTGTCCGACGGTGTGGAAGGGTTGTCTGCGGACATCGTCGCACGTGTTGCCCGTTCCTCCGTCCACTGGCGGCTTATATCCTGCCCCGGCCGAGACGGACGTATTTCGGGCGCTCGAACTGGCGGACGGACATCTCGACGAGGCCGAAGAGCTGCTGTGGACGGCCGCGACGGAGGGCAGCGCCAACGACGTGAGCGCGCCGATAGAGGAACTGACACGGGACGTGTGGGACCTATAGACCCGACTGGAAGTGCTCAATAAGGCGTTCGATACGTATGGGGTCGGTGTACCAGTACGCCCACAGAATCAGGACGCCCTGGAGCGGCAGGCGCCCCCAGCGAACGGCCGCGGCGGGGTCGCCCCCACCGGGCATCCCCTGAACGACGACCCCGCTGGTCGCCATGTAGACGTTTGCCGGGAAGATCGCGACCAGCAGCGCAATCGTCGCCCACGCCGCGTACGGTCGCGTCCCCGGCCACAGGAGCCCCAGTCCCACGACCATCTCGGCGACGCCGGAGAGATACACCAGCGCGAGCGGC
>PXQZ01000006.1:0-7915 GCA_003021755.1 Halobacteriales archaeon QH_8_67_36
ACTCGCGGTCATCGCGCTGGTCGGCGGCTTCACCGCCCTGTTCGCGGCGACGATGGGCGTCGTCAAACAGGAGCTCAAACAGGTGCTCGCGTACTCCACTATCTCCCAGTACGGCTACATGATGCTCGCGCTGGGGTCGGGCGGCTACGTGGCCGCCGTCTTCCACCTGACCACCCACGCCGTGTTCAAGGCGCTGTTGTTCCTGGGCGCGGGGTCGGTCATCATCGCCATGCACCACAACGAGAACATGTGGGACATGGGCGGCCTGAAAGACCGGATGCCGGTGACCTACTGGACGTTCCTCTCGGGGTCGCTGGCGCTGGCCGGCATCGTTCCGTTCGCCGGCTTCTGGTCCAAGGACGAGGTGCTGTACGAGGCGCTCATCCACGGGCTCGCGAGCGACGGCGGACTCGGCCCCGTCTACCTCATCGCGTACGCCATGGGGCTGCTGGCCGTCTTCATGACCGGCTTCTACACCTTCCGCATGGTGTATCTCACCTTCCACGGCGAGCCCCGGACCGACGTTGCGCGTGACCCCGTCCCGGTTGGCTGGAACGTCAAGGGCCCGCTGTCGGTACTTGGCGTGCTCGCGGCGACGGTCGGACTCGTTAACATGAAGCCGGTCGCCGACCTCACCGGCGCCCACATCGACTTCCTCCACACGTGGCTCAACGGCCCCGAGGAGGGTGGCTGGCCGGCAGCGCTCAACACCGGCCTCCACCACTACGAGGAGCTGCTGCACGACGTGGCCGGCGTCAACAGCGGCTATCTCCCTGGCATTGGCTCAGAGGGGACGCTGATAGCTTCGGCGGCGCTCTCGCTCGGGCTGGCGCTGGCCGGCCTGCTGGCCGCCCGCTCGCTGTACGGCGGGGCCGAGCCGGTCGAACACACGGACAGGCTGGGCGGTGCGAAGACTATACTCATGCACAACTACTACCAGGACGAGTATCAGGTGTGGCTCGCGACCGGGTTCACGTACCCGCTCGCACGTGCGATGGACAAGTTCGACCAGGGCGTCGTCGACGGCGTCGTCAACGGGGTCTCCAGCGTGAGCCTCTTTAGCGGCCGCCGGGTCCGGCGCATCCAGTCCGGCGTCGTCAGCAACTACGCGACGCTGCTGACGCTCGGGCTCGTGGTCCTGCTTGTTGCCTTCGGCGTCGTGGGAGGGTGGTTCTGAATGCTGGTCGAGACGCTCCTGCTGGTGACGCTGCTCGGTGCGGGCGTCGTCATGCTCGCGCCCGACCGTGTCGCCGGGAAGCTCGCGGCCGGCATCAGCGTGATTCCGGTCGCGCTGACGAGCTACATGTACTACGTCTTCCTGACCGACTACAACGGCGCTGGCAACGCGTTGCTGTCGCCCGGTGAGGTCGCCTTCGGGACGCAGGTCCCATGGCTCAGTCTGGGCGAGTACACCGTCCAGTACTACGTCGGCCTCGACGGCGTCAGCATGCCGCTGCTGGCGCTGACGACCATCCTGACGACGCTGGCTATCGTCTCGGCGTGGACGCCGATCGACGAGCGCCAGTCCCAATTCTACGGGCTGATGCTCCTGATGGAAGTGAGTCTCATCGGCGTCTTCACGGCGCTTGATTTCTTCCTCTGGTTCGTCTTCTGGGAGGGCGTGCTCATCCCGATGTACTTCCTCATCGGCGTGTGGGGCGGCCCGCGCCGGAAGTACGCGGCCATCAAGTTCTTCGTCTACACGAACGTCGCCTCATTGGTGATGTTCGCGGGGCTGTTCGCGCTGGTCTTTGCGACGGACGTGACGACGCTGTCACTGCCCGCGATGGCGACGGCGTTCCGGACCGCGACCGACCTGCCCGTCATCGCCGGCTACAGCCTGGCGACGATCTCCTTTGTCCTGCTGTTCGTCGGCTTCGCGGTGAAGGTGCCCGTCTTCCCGCTGCACACGTGGCTGCCCGACGCCCACGTCGAGGCGCCGACGCCGGTGTCGGTGATGCTGGCCGGCGTCCTCCTGAAGATGGGGACCTACGCACTGCTGCGGTTCAACTTCACGATGCTCGAGGCCACGGCCCGCCAACTGGCGGTGCCGCTGGCCATCGTCGGCGTCGTCTCTGTCGTCTACGGCGCGATGCTGGCGCTGGCCCAGCGCGACCTGAAACGCATCGTCGCGTACTCCTCTATCTCGTCGATGGGCTACGTCATCCTGGGGCTGGTCGCGTTCACCCCGCTCGGGATGGGCGGTGCGACCTTCCAGATGGTCGCCCACGGCCTCATCTCCGGGCTGATGTTCATGACCGTCGGCGTCATCTACAACACGACCCACACGCGCATGGTGGGCGACATGTCCGGGCTCGCCGACCGGATGCCGTGGACGGCCGGCATCTTCGTCGCCGCCGCCTTCGGCTACATGGGCCTGCCGCTGATGGCCGGCTTCGCCGGGGAGTTTTTCATCTTCCAGGGCGCGTTCGATGCGGCCACGCTCGGCGCGAGCGCCCCGGTGCTGACGGCGCTGGCGATGTTCGGCATCGTCATCGTCGCCGGCTACCTGCTGTGGGCGATGCAGCGCACCCTCTTTGGCGGCTTCACGCTTGAAACCGACTACGAGGTCGGTCCCGCGGCGTTCCACGACGTGGCGCCGCTTGCCGTCCTGCTGTTGCTCGTCATCGTCCTCGGTGTCGTACCCGACCTCTCCTTGGATATGATACAACACGCTGTTGCCCCGCTCACCGGAGGTGGTGCATAGATGGTCGACCCGACGTGGCTGGCGACGGCCCCCGCCCTCGCCTTCGGCGCGGCGGCGCTCGTGCTGTTGCTCGCCGACAGCGTCGATCCGGACACGACGAACGCCACCGTACTGGGCGGTATCGCCGTCGCCGGCTCGCTCGTCTCGATGTGCGCGGCGGTGTACCTGCTGTACGGCGGCGTCGGCATCCCGACGGCGGACGGCGGCTCCGGTCCGGCCGCCCTCTTCGGCGGCCAGCTGGTCGTCGACCAGATGGCGCTGTTCTTCATGACCATCACGGCGAGTGTCACCGCCCTGGTGACGCTTGCGAGCGTCGACTACGTCCGCGAACACGCATACCAGGCGGAGTTCTACTCGCTGGTCCTGCTGTCAGCAACGGGGATGAGCCTGCTCGCTGCCGCGAACAGCCTGGCGACGGCCTTCGTCGCCTTCGAACTCGTCTCCCTGCCCTCCTACGCCCTCGTCGCCTTCCTCAAGACGAACCGCGGGAGCGTCGAGGCCGGGCTGAAGTACTTCCTCGTCGGCGCCGTCTCCTCGGCGGTGTTCGCCTACGGCATCTCGCTCGTCTACGCCGCGACCGGCGTCCTCCGGTTCGACGCCGTCGCGACGGCCATCGACTCGGGCACCGTCCAGACCGTCGTTGACGGGACCGTCCAGGCCCAGTCGAGCGGGGCCGCGGTACCGGTGTCCATCCTGGGCGTCGGCATCGTGATGATCATCGGCGGCCTCGCGTTCAAGATGGCCGCGGTGCCGTTCCAGTTCTGGGCGCCCGAAGCGTACGAGGGCGCACCTGCGCCCGTCTCGGCGTTCCTCTCCTCGGCCTCGAAGGCCGCCGGCTTCGTCATTGCCTTCCGTGCGTTCGCCGTGGCCTTTCCCATTGGCGCACTCGTCGGTAGCGGCGCTGTCGACTGGTTCGTCGTCTTCCAGGTGCTCGCCATCGCGACGATGTTCATCGGGAACTTCGCCGCGGCCACCCAGGAGAAAGTCAAGCGGATGCTGGCCTACTCCAGCATCGGTCACGCCGGTTACGTTCTCATTGGACTCGCAGCGCTGACCGCGACCGGTGACGGGATGGCCCTCTCGATGAGCGCCGGGATGGCCCACCTTCTGGTCTATGGCTTCATGAACACCGGCGCGTTCCTGTTCATCGCGCTGGCGGAATACTGGGGCGTCGGCCGACGCTTCGAGGACTACAACGGACTGGGCAAGCAGGCGCCGGTCGCCTGTGCGGCGATGACCGTCTTCCTGTTCAGTCTCGCCGGCCTGCCCATCGGCGGCGGGTTCTTCTCGAAGTTCTACCTGTTCTCGGCGACGCTGAACGTCGGTGCGTGGTCGCTCGCGGCCGCGCTCGTCATCAACAGCGCCCTCTCGCTGTTCTACTACTCCCGTGTCGTCAAGGCGATGTGGATCGAGGAGCCCACGGGCGAGCGGGCCATCGACTCGTACCCGACGGGACTGTACACCGCCATCGTCGCCGCGGCGGTCATCACGGTGTTGCTCATTCCCGGGTTCAGCTACGTCTCCGACGTCGCCTTCCGTGCCGTCGAGCTACTGTAGCTCGTAGACGTAGACGCCGCCACTCGACCGCTTTTCGACGCGGCCCCGTTCTTCTAGCATGTCCAGGTGCCCGACAGCCTCGCTCATCCCGGCGAAGTACTCGGTCGCCGGGAGGTCGCCAAACAGCGCCGTCATCACGTCGACGGGCGTCGTCGCGCCCTCACCGACGACGCTGGCCACCTCGTCGCTGCGCCGGTCGTGTTCCCCGAGGATGGCGTCGATGCGCTCGCCGGGTGACTCCACCGGCTCGCGATGGCCCGTCAGGAAGCGGTCGTGGCCCTGCTCGCGCAGCCAGCGAAGCGAGTCGTTGAACGCCGGCAGCACCCGTGGACGGGCGGTGCCGTCCTCGGGCGGGGGCTGGAGGAAGGGGTTGGGCGTGATGTCGCCCAGCACGGTGTCGCCGACGATGGCCTCTCGCCGCCCGTCGTGGTCGTACGAGAAGACGCGCTCGCCGACGGCGTGACCGGCGACGCTGTCGACGGTGAGTGGCTCGTCGTCCACCGTGAGCGTCGCACCGGCGTCGAGTTCCCGGTCGGTGTCGACGCTTCGGGCGTAGGGGAGAAACGCCTCCGGAAGCTGTGTGACCGCCTTCGCGGTCTCCCTGGAGATGCCACACCGCTCAAAGAAGTCCGTAAAGTAGGACTGTTCGTATCGCAGGCGGGCGGCGAAATCCCGCATGATGGCGGCCCCTTCGGGGCTGGCCAGCACCCGTGCACCGGCGTCCTGAAACCGGTGTGCGAGGCCGAAGTGGTCCGGATGGGGGTGGGTGACGACGACCTGCGAGACGTCCCCCGGCCCGAGTTCGCGGGCCTCCAGGGCCTCCAGCAGCCGTGACCAGGCCTCCTCGCTGTCCGGCCCCGGGTCGACGATGGTTCGGCCCGCGACGTAGGCGTTGACCGCTCCCACCTGGAACGGCGTCGGAATCGACACCCGTCTGAACATGTGCCGACGTATCGGCCCGCCGGTGAAAACAGTTCGTACACCGGTGACGGTAGCGCGACCAGTTTGTACGCCCACCGGCGCCCGGTTCGACGGTGACCAGACGGCTGTTGTCGACCCTTCAGAGGAACTGACGGACCCTATCGTGGCTACGCGAAACCTCAGACCTGGCCCGTCTCGGCGGCTGTGCTGACTGGTACCACCCCGCGCCACAAAAGCTATGTCTGTTCTCCACGAAAGGACAGATATGAACAAACACTTCGAAGACGCACGGTACTACCTCAAGCGCGCCGGTGAGACCGCAGGCAAGGGCCTCAAAGAGGAGCTGGAACCGGTCGAAGCGCGGTTCCGGAAACTCACCGGCACCGAGGAAGAACCGGAGCCCAGCCGACTCGAGGCCGTCAGAGCCGACCTCAAATCGCTGCAGGAGCGAGCCGAGGGCGAAGCGGAGGCCGCTGTCGGGCAGGCCCGCGAGAAGATAGACGCGTATCGCGGGAAAGAACCGGCCGAAGCGTAGCCGGAACGCAATTCTTAAAATAGCACCTCGAATAGTCATATGTGACGCGGGTTGGTGGTCTAGTCCGGTTATGACATCGCCTTCACACGGCGAGGGTCGGCGGTTCGAATCCGCCCCAACCCACTCTGCTAGGAACGATCCGCGAGCAGCAGATGTGTCCGACGGACTCGAACTCTGTGAGACGAACGGAGTGAGTCTCGCTGCAGCGAGAATCTACTCCGTTCCATCCATCTCATGACTTCACGGATTCACTGAGAGCCGAGAAGAGTCAGAAGCAAAGTAACATTCACTATCGATAACCCAACAGTCAGCTACCAGGGGCTTCAGTGAAGCGGGAACTTCTCTCGAAACGAAGCTGGAACCTGTACCATATGAGATGCTGTCGCCAACGTGATTGCTATCGAAGAAGAAGGGGTAGCGTATCCGTCCCGGAGAAACGGTTAGCTGTCGATCGTCTGAGAACTGTGCCCTGGTCCGTCGTTTCGCCGCTGCTGTCCGAGCATCCATTAGGTCATGGAGATAGAGCCAGTAACGAGTTCACAGCGAGTCCTGATTGGCCTGCTCGCTTCCGGGGACGCTGCCGAAGTCGGTGGCAAGGGGGAGCCTGAGCGTGATAGTCGTCCGGCCGTCGGCCCGGGAGTAGGACACCGTACCGTCGGCCGATTCCACTATCCACCGGACCACCCACAGGCCGAGCCCGCTCCCGTGTTTGAGCTGCGTGATGTTCGCACCCTCGAAGATGACGGCCTGTTCGTGCTCCGGAATCCCGGGGCCGTCGTCCTCGACCGTGATGACGGCGTTCTTGCCGGCCGCTCGGGTGCTGGTGTGAATCGGAGTCTCGGTCCGTGTTGTCACCCGGACGGACGCCGGATCGCTGTTGTGGGTGATGGCG
Organism: Halobacteriales archaeon QH_8_67_36; assembly: GCA_003021755.1. Taxonomy (GTDB): domain Archaea; phylum Halobacteriota; class Halobacteria; order Halobacteriales; family Haloarculaceae; genus Haloarcula. The sequence goes on from PXQZ01000006.1 coordinate 6,613, forward strand.
TTTTCCACGAGGTTCTCAAGGGCGTCCCGGATTTCGAACCCGGTCGAGACGGGCAACGGGGTTTCGATGTCGGTTACTATCGTCGCCTCCGGCCACGTCCGGCGGGCGTCGGCAACCACTTTGGTGGCCGTGCTGCCGACCTCGACGATCGTGTTCGACGGGGGATCACCGAGGATGTCCTCGGCCATTCGGGCTTTCTCGCTGACGTTCGCGAGGGTTTCGGCGCTGGCGATGATCCGCGCCGAAGCCTCCCGAACGTCGCTGTCGTCCGTGCTGTCGGCTATCCGTTCGGCCATCCCGAAGATGACCGTCAGTTCGTTGCGGACGTTGTGTCGGAGGACGCGGTGGAGCACCTGAAGGTGCTGTCTGGCCTGCTGTTTCTCGGTGATATCCGCGTATACCGCCAGGCCGAGAAACCGGTCGCTATCCCAGTCGATGGGAAGCCCGCGGTAGGAGAACTCCTGGACGCCGTTGGTCGTCTGGCGCTCGACGATCTCCGTCGCTACGTTCCCGTCGGCGATCCGCTCGTTGAACCGTGTCGCTTCCGCCTGATACTCCCCCGGGACGATGTAGCTGTGGAGCGACTCGCCGCGCAGGTAGTCGGCCCGATAGCCGAACGTCTCCTCGAACGCGGAGTTGACGGCTTTGACCACCGGGTCGCCGTCGCCGAGTTCGTAGACGACGGCGGCGTCGTCCAGTAGCTCGATGAAGTCCCGTAGCTGGACGAGCTGTGACGGGGGTCCCGACATCGCGTCTCGTTGTACCGTTCCGATGACGGCCCCGAGCGTCGACTCGGCGGTCACGGGCGCGAGTTCGATATCGACCGGGATTCGCTCGCCGCCCACCACGAAGTGACAGGCAACCGTCTGGCTCGCCTGGGTTTCCACCACCTGGGCGAGTGCCGTCTCGACAGCGTCGGTATCCGCCGGCGCGACGATGTTCGTCACCGGGTCCCCGACGAGTGCCCGGGGTTCGTGTTCCAGCCACTCGGCCAGCGAGCCCGCGATGAACGTGAACCGAAACTCCGAATCGAGGAGAAACATCGGTACTAGTTCTCCCGTGGGCTCGTCGGTCCGGGATACCAGTCGTTCGTCGTGGAGCCACTCATCAGTATCGCCGTTCCACTACTCCATCGTGGTTACTATGTAAACATATTGTGGTCGTTTCGCCCGTCGTAACGGTCGCCGTCAGCTACGCCCGGGCCGTGGTTCACTCACGGAAAACGGACATCCGGCGGCCGTCGACGTGTCCGAGCGGGACGGCCCCGCTCAGGCACGGCCCTCGAACGTCGCGTCGGCGGGGG
>PXQZ01000006.1:8056-10769 GCA_003021755.1 Halobacteriales archaeon QH_8_67_36
TTCGAAGGCGTGGTCCCCGCCGTCGAGCCACACCAGCCGGTAGGGGTAGTCGTTGTACAGGAACACGTCCTCGGAGGTCACCTCGTCACCGTTCGGGAGTTCGAGCGTCTCGGCCATGCCGGTAGCTTCGGCGAGCCGTGGCTTCAGCGTTGTGTGTGAACAGGGGGAATGTCTGCAGCGGTGCTGTCAGTACTCGTGGAGGGGCTGCTGGCGGATGCGGTTTCGCAGGTCGCCGATGGGCGGCGAACTATCGCCGATGAACTGCTGGCAGACCGCGTGGACCTCGTCGCGAGTAATCTTGACGTTCCCGTTCTCGATGACGTCGGCGGGCCGTTCGCGCAGTTCGCGGATGGTGCCGACGGCGAGCAGGAACGGGATGGCCCACGCCGAGAGGGTGTTGCCCCGCGTCTCGGGCATGGCTTCGAGCCAGGTCTGGGCACCGTCGAGATAGCCCTCGGCGCGGGCGGTGACCCGCTCGATGACCGGGACCAGCGAGTCAGCGTTGTCGGAGTCGCCGACGTCGCTGTGGTCGAGCCCCTGTTCGTGCAGCAGTTCCAGCGGGAGATAGACGTTGTTCTCCTCTTTCATGTCGGTCGCGGCGTCCTTGGCGACGTTAACGAGCTGGAGCAGGAGGGCGAACGCACGGGCGTTTTCCTCCATCCGTGCTGTCTGTTCCTCGGTCGCTTCGTGGGAGACCAGGGCCGTCACGAGCGTGCCGACGGTGCCGGCGGCGTACCAGCAGTACTCCTCGAGTTCGTCGAGCGTCTTGATGCGGAGGCCGCCCTCCTCGGCGTAGCGGTCCACGAACATCGCCATCCCGTCGACGAGTTCGCGCACCGGGCCGCGGATGCTCTCCAGGGCATGGGTGTCGAGCGAGCGGAAGACCCCGACGGCGCGGGCCGCGTTGTCGACGACCTCCCAGTCGTCGGTCAGCGTACCCGGCAGCCACTCGGCCGCGGCGTCGTCGAACGTCCTGACGGACGTGTCGGCGTCCGGGTCGAGCGTCCGGCTGTACAGCCGGAGCAGTTCCGACTGGGCAGCCGGGGGGATGTGTCCGGCGTCCTCGATAGTGTCGGCGACTCGGCAGAGAAGATACCCGACACAGATATCGCGTGCCATCGGCTCTTCGAGTTCCGCAATCGTCAAGCTAAACGTCCGCGACACCCTGTGGACGGCGTCGTAGCACCACTCAATGTCTTCTTGTGACGACCGGCCAGTGTAGTTCTGAGACATTCCCGTCACCCGGGGTAGGGCATACTGTAATAAAAATGGGTTGGCTACGGAGTCGCTGGGGGTTTCGTGGTGACCGAAACGCCACCCCTAAATTCGGCAGTCCCGTACGGCGCAGTATGCGCACCGGGCACGCCGCTGGGGGCGGTCGATGAACCGCAACGACACCATCGTTCTGGGGGTGACTATCGCCGCGGTGGTCATCGTCCCCGGGCTCGCAAACGGCTTTCTCAGTCAGTGGGGGTATCCGTGGGTCGGCAGCGCCGTCTGGGCGATGGGGTACGGGCTCGGCGTCGTGGTGATCTGGTACGAGTGGATCCGCCCGCTCGACATCACGGGTCCAGAAGGCGTCGGCCACGAGGGAGAAAAGTAGCGAGCCACGGGTGACGTGAGACCCGGCGACCGCAGACGGTTCTCCGGTCGGTCGCGGACCCTCGCTGAGGGCCGCTTTAATCCACCCAACCAACTTTAGTCCTCAGGGTCGTCGAGGGTATCACGGCGCCGGAGGAACCGCCGACAGAGCCACACGAACGGTCGGCGATAACGGTCGTCGTCACCGACTTTGCCAGCGGGACCGTGCCGCCCGCCGAGTGGCTGGAGCGGCTGTCGACCCGGGAGGGACTAACCATCGCCGCCGTCGGGGCGCCGGCCACCGCCGAGCAACTGGACCCGACGACCGCCCGGGAGATAGCCCGACTCCGCTCGGCCGTCGACGCCACCGTCGTCATCCCGCCGGGGCACCACCGGACGGGCGTCCGCTCGGCGGTGACGACGCTACACGAGATCGTCGCCCGTCCGGGCGTCATCAACCTCGACCCCGCCGACATCCGGACGGTGCTCGACGGCGGCGAGGCGGCCGCGATAACGACGGGGTCGGCGGTCGCGACCGGTGACGTGGCCGTCGACGCGGTGGGGGCCGTCGAGGCGGCGCTCTCTGCTCCGTACGCCGACGTCGACGGGCTCAGCGCCGTGCTGGTCAACGTCGTCGGCGGCGAGGACCTCACGCTCGAATCGGCCGTCGACGCCGTCGACGGCATCCGGGCCGCGCTCCCCGACGACGCGATGCTCATCTGGGGCGCGGCCGTCGAGGAGTCGGTGTCGACGGTCCACGCGCAGGTGGTCGCCAGTTCGGCGGGCACGCCGGCGTTCGACCGCGTCGTCCGTGAGGCACGCGAGCCGTCCGCGGGCGAGAACTGTCCCCGCTGTGGGGGACACGTGGCCGTCTACTCGTTGGGCGAGCGGGAGACGGCCGCCTGTGACGACTGTGGGTATGCCGGCACCAGTACGACGCTGTAACGGGCGAAAGGAGCGACGGGCGGCAGGGGAACGCGGTTCGTGACCTACGCCAGTCTGACGGATCGGGCCTCGGACTTCCAGTCGATGACCGTCTCGTGACAGCGCGGGCAGACGAACTCCGTGAGCCTGGTCGTCTCATCGTTGTACGTCATTCTGGTGCCACAGGCGGGACAGTTCATTATAGATA
>PXQZ01000007.1 GCA_003021755.1 Halobacteriales archaeon QH_8_67_36
CTGCTCATCGGCCACCGCCGGGGGCGGCGGGCGGTCCGGCAGCAATCCTGTGAGACATGGCGACAACAACGTGGCTTTCGCATAAAACAATTTTGGTTGCACTACTGCAAGCTAGCTTTTATCGAATCGTCCGAGAGACAGCGGCGAGGGCGGCCCCGTTCGCCACGGGATGATAAGATGGGGCAGCGCCGCCGTACAGTATGCAATCTGTCATCGAGGACCCACAGCGCGCCGACGGAATCACGACGTACGAACCGGTTCGACAGAGGTACGACGAGACGGCCGAACTGTGGTCGCTCCGTCTCGAAGACGGGACCATCGAGCGGAAGGTACTCGCAGAGCGAATCGTCTACATCGAGAGTGAGCCGGACGGCTCCGACGGCGTCACCGACCGATAGCGACTGTCACTGCCTCATCGTACCGGGTCTTCTTGGCAAGCAGTTCGTGGTCGCGGCCGGCGGCGAGCGCGCTCGCTTCGGCGATGCCCGGCCAGCCGATGAGTTCCTTCGACCGGGAGGGCGTCGGACCCTCGAATCCTTCCAGCGTCTCTTTCTCGAAGGCGACGACGCCGAGCCCCCACGCTTCGGCGGCGGCGAGCAGTCCCTCCTCGTCGGCCTTCCGGGTGCCGGTCGCGACGAACTCCACGTCAGACCGTTCCAGACCGGCCGCTTCCAGGGCTGTGTCCCACGCCGCGTGGAACTGCTCAGTATCGGCGCCGGCGACGCTCCCGCAGCCGAGGACGACGCCGTCGTCGCCGTTGCGCTTGAGCACGCTTACATCGTCGTCAACGAGGACGGCTTTCGGCCCGTCGAGGCGCTCGATGGGACCGAGTTCATCGTCCAGCACGGCGAGGTTGGTCGCCACCGTCGAGTCACCGTTGACGACGTGGGCGTCCAGCGCCTTCGCCTGCTTCTCGACGCCCTGCTTGCCCGCGGCCTCGCTGGCCGTGGTCATCGCCGGCACCGCCCCCATCGACGCGTCGAGCAGGTGGGCCGTCTTGCGCATCGCGATGCCACTGGCCATCAGACCGACGAAGCAGTCGTACTCGCCCCAGTGTTCCTCGAACACGTCGCCGTGGTATTCGAGGATGTCGATGGATTCATATCGGTCGCCGATGCCGTCGACGATGTCCTCGGCGGTGTCCATCTTCCGCTCGAAGGCGACGATGGCGATGTCCTCCGCGACCTCGCCGTCGGAGTCGGGCGCTTTGCAGCTGTTCGAACTCGAATCGCTGTCACTGTCAGTGCTCATTAATCGTCAGCCTCCTGTGAATCGCTGTCGCTCCCCCTATTGGCCCAGCCACCATAGAGAAAGGAGCGCTCGTAGTCCTCGCCGCCCACGGCGTCGCCGATGATGATCATCGCCGAGGCCCGATACCCGGCTTCCTCGACCCGGTCACCGATGGTTTCGATGGTCCCCTCGATGACCTCCTCGTCGGGCCAGGAGGCGTGGTACACCGCGGCCACCGGCGTCTCGGGGTCGTGGCCGTCCTCCAGCAGTCGCTCCATCGTCTCGCTGACGGCGTGGGTTCCGAGATAGATGCACGTCGTCACGTCACCCATCCCCACGAACTCGGAGATGTGGTCCTCCTCCTCGGTCAGGGTCTTCCCCTGCGGGCGGGTGAACGCCACGTGATTCGCCACTTCGTTCAGCGTCAACTGGGTGCGCATCGTCGCGCTGGCGGCGAAGGCCGACGTGACGCCGGGGACGATGTACGTTGGGACGCCCTCGTGTTCCAGCGCGTCCATCTGTTCCAGGGCGGCGCCGTAGACCGCGGGGTCGCCGCTGTGGAGCCGGACGACGGTGTCGCCGGCCTCGTAGGCGTCCCGCATCAGCGGAACGAGTTCTTCGAGGTCCTTCCCGATGGAGGACACCGTCTCGGCGTCGGCGCAGTACTCCTCCAAGAGTTCGCTGTTGACGAGCGAACCAGCATGGACGACGAGGTCCGCGTCGGCCAGCAGATCCCGACCTGCGACGGTCAGCAGGCGAGGGTCGCCCGGGCCTGCACCGACGAAGGGAATACCCTCCCCGTCGCCCGCGCTGTGGTCGTGGACGCGGTCGCTGGCGACGGCGTCGATGGCGTCCTGCGGGTCCGTCTCGTCGGAGTCGGCCCTCCCGGGGTCGTCGCTCACTGGTGGTCACCCCCCATCTTGTCGCCGGAGAGTGCACCCTCGGAGCGTTCCTGTCGGGCGATATTCCGTGTGCCACCGTCGGAAACGACGCCGGCCTCGTCGGCCCCTTCGAGGAAGGCGTCGGTGGCCTGCTCGACGCGGGCGTCGGGTCGCTCGGCGTAGGCCAGCGTGTAGTAGTCCCGTTCGTCTATCTCCGTCGGATCCTCGGTCACGAGCGTCTCGCCCTGCTCCATGAACAGCCGGCGGCCGTAGGTCACGTCGTAGCCCGCCTCGACCAGTCCGGCATGAGTCGCCGGCGCGTCGGTCACTTTGAACAGTATCATCCGGTCGGGACCGGTCGGCGACTGGCCCTTGTCGGCCTCACGGAGTGCCAGACTCGACCCGGCGGTGATCTCGACACCGAGTGCCGTCGCGAAGGCCGTTACTGCACTGACGCCGGGGACGACCTCCAGTTCGACTTCGGGGTGGAACGCGGCCATCGTCCGTCGGAGGTGACCGAAGGTGGAGTAGACGTTCGGGTCGCCCAGCGTGACGAAGGCCACGTCGCCGTCGCGGGCGGTCGGCGCGATTTCGGCCGCGGCCGCTTTCCAGGCTGAGCGGAGTGTCTCCTCGTCGCGGGTCATCGGAAAATCGAGGTCGCCGATGCGGGACTCGGGGACGTGTTTCGTCGCCACGGTGCGGGAGAGCCGGCCCGGCGAGTAGACCACGTCCGCGGCTTCGAGCGCGCGCTTGCCCCGAACCGTCACGAGGTCGGCCCGCCTGGAACTGGACGACCTCCTCCAGTAGGTTCCGTTCGCGAAACGCCTCGGTGGCCGCGCCAGCGACCTCCAGCCGGGAGACGTTCATCACCACGCGGTTGACATCGGTGTCGAGGGCGTGGTCGAGGACGGCCTCGTAGTTGCGGCTACCGCCCAGAAACAGGGCGTCCGCGTCGTCGGGGAGTCCCTCGGGCGCCTCGGCTGCACGGAACCGAACGTCGGCGTCGGTGTCGTTCGCTGCGAGGTTCTTCTCGGTCACTTCCAGGCGCTCGGGTTTGCGTTCGAGCGCGGTGACGGTCCCCGCGCGCCGGGCCGCCTCGACGGTGACGGCGCCGGTACAAGAGCCGACTTCGACGAAGTGGTCCGTCGGGCCGAGATCGAGTTTGCTCGCGAGGACGGCCCGGACCTCCGGCTTCGTCGGCCCGGCCTTCGCGTCGTGGGGCAACGAGACGTGTGCCATGACGGATATAAACTCGTGTGGGGGATAAAACAATTATGGTTGTTTTATTACAACCCGTGTTGCCTTACGGTCGGGAAACTTCCGCATGGCCCAATCCAGCCTTCTGTGACGAAAAGCTACTTTAGTTATTGGGACGGAGCGACCGTATGCCACAGCGTTCCGACGGGAGCGAGGAGTTCGGTGTCCTCCGGAGCAAGCGGACCGCCACGCGGTACCGGATTATGGTCGAGGTCGCCGAGCGCCAGCCGGCGGTCAGCCAGCAGGAGATAGCGGACGCCATCGGCATCACCTCACAGGCCGTCAGCGACTACCTCCGTGACCTCGCCGAGGAGGGCCACGTCACCAAACACGGCCGCGGGCGCTACGAGGTCACCAAGGAGGGCGTCGACTGGCTCATCTCACAGACCGACGCCCTGCGGAACTTCGTCGGCCACGTCTCCGAGGACATCATCGGGCAGGTCGACATCGAGACGGTGCTGGCGACCACCGACATCGGGGAGGGCGAGACGGTGTCAGTGACGATGCGTGACGGCGTGTTGCGGGCCGTCGCGGGCGAGGCGGGTAACGCAACCGCAGTTGCGGTGACCGACGCCGCCGCCGGCACCGACCTCGGCATCACGAACGTCGAGGGCGTCGTCGAGTACGACCTCGGCGACGTGACCGCGGTGTCGATTCCCCGGGTGCAAAACGACGGGAGTTCGGCCGTAGACCCCGACCACATCGCCCGGCTGGCGACCGACCACGACCTCGTGGCCGTCGCCGGCGTGGAGGCACTGGCCACCACGCGGGCCACCGGGGTCGACGTCGACATCCGCTACGGGAGCGTTGCCGCCGTCGAGGAGGCCGCGACGAAGGGCCAGGACGTGCTCCTGCTCGTCAGCGCCGATCGGCTCTCGACTCACACCGACGCGCTGGCCGGCGCCAACATTGGCTACGAAGTACTCGACACCGCCGAGTAAGCGGTCTCT
>PXQZ01000001.1 GCA_003021755.1 Halobacteriales archaeon QH_8_67_36
CCGTTATCACCAGTGAGAACCGACTATAGTTCGCACCGGCCCTCGTAGCTCGCCTCGGCGACGCTCGCGATGGCGGGGTCGTCGCCACACACCGGGCAGTCGGGGTCGGGCGCGATGGGGATCTCGTCGACGGACATCGACCCGGCATCGAACGCCAGCAGTCGGCCGTCGAGCGACTCGCCGTAGTCCATCGCGAGCTTGCAGACCTCGGTGGCCTGCAGACAGCCGATGGTCCCGGGGAGGACGCCGAGCACGCCCGCCGTCGAGCAGTCCGGAACGGTGCCCGCTGGCGGGGCCGTCGGGAACAGACACCGGTAGCAGGCGCCGTCGCCGGTAAACGTCGTCACCTGCCCCTCGAAGCGGAAGACCGCGCCGTGGGAGAAGGGCACCCCGGCGAGCGTACAGGCGTCGTTGACCAGAAACCGGGTGGCGAAGTTGTCGGACGCGTCGACCACGATGTCGTACTCGTCGACGAGGGCGACAGCGTTGTCGGCCGAGAGCCGCAGTTCGTGGGTGTCGACGGTCACGTCGGGGTTCAGGTCGGCCACGAACTCGCGGGCGCTGTCGACTTTCGGCCGACCGACGTCGCTGTCGGCGTGGATGATCTGGCGCTGGAGGTTCGACCGCTCGACGCGGTCGTTGTCGACGATGCCCAGCCGGCCGATACCGGCGGCGGCGAGATACTGCAGGACCGGCGACCCGAGCCCACCCGCGCCGACCACCAGAACGCTGGCGTCCAGCAGCGCCGCCTGTCCGGCCGGACCCACGTCGTCCATGATGATGTGTCGGGAGTAGCGGTCGAGCTGTTCCGGGTTCAGGTCCGGTCGCATAGCGGCGTGTTGGCCGCCGGCGGACTCTGAGTAACGAACGGACGGCATGAGTAGAAGTGTCGTAGCCGGCCTGTCTGTCGATGTTCTCGGCGATGTCGTCTCCGATGTCGGCACTTGCTGGGACTTCTGTGGTTCCGAGATTCCATTCGGCCACGGCATGACTGTCAAGGCAAGACCACGTGAGGAGCGGTATGCCCAACCGAATCGGTTCCGAAAACCGGACGGAGCGCGTCTCAACAGTCGTAGAGGTCGCGGTACTTCGCGTCGGCGTAGTCGAGGAAGTGGGCCGCGGTGAACGACTCGCCGGTGGCTTCACGCACGAGTTCGTCGGTCTCGTAGCGGGCGCCGTGGCGGTGGACGTTCTCGGTGAGCCAGTCGTGGAGCGGGTCGAACTCGCCCTCGCGGACCAGCGCGTCCACGTCGCCCACGTCCGCCCGGAGGTGGTGGTCCAGCTGGGCGGCCAACACCGACCCCAGCGTGTAGGTCGGGAAGTAGCCGATTGCGCCGTTGGTCCAGTGAATGTCCTGCAGGCACCCCTTGGCGTCGGTTTCGGGCCGGACGCCGAGATACGCTGCCATCTTCTCGTTCCACACCTCGGGCACGTCCTCGACGGCCAGGTCGCCCCGAATCAGGTCGCGCTCGATCTCGAAGCGCAGCACGATGTGCATGTGGTAGGTGAGTTCGTCGGCCTCGACGCGAACGAGGTTGTCCGGATGGACGGTGTTTGCGGCCTCGTAGAACTCGCGGGGCGAGGCGTCGGTGCCGAGGTGGTCGTTGGCCGTGGCGGCGAAGAACTCCCAGAACGGCTCGGTTCGGCCGACGTGGTTCTCCCAGAACCGGGACTGTGACTCATGAACCGAGAGGTCCCGGCTGTCCCCCAGCGGCGTCCCGTACTGCTCCTGGGGCAGCCCCAGCGTGTAGGTGGCGTGGCCGAACTCGTGGATGGTCGAGCCGACGGCGTCCATCGGGTCGTCGGGCTTGAACCGGGTGGTGACGCGGGCGTCGAACTGCGTCCCCGTGGAGAACGGGGGGGGCGCAGTGTCGAGACGGCCGTGGTCCCAGTCGTAGCCCAGCGCGTCGAGTGCGTCCTCGACCAGTCCGTGCTGGGTGTCGTCGTCGTAGGTACCGGAGAAGGGGTCCGCGAGGGTAGCGTCGCTGTCGGCGATATCGTCGATGAGCGGGACGAGCGCCTCGCGCAGGCGCGTCAGAACCTCCTCGGCGGTGTCGATGCCCAGATACGGTTCGTACTCCTCGAACAGCACCTCGTAGGGGTCCCGGTCGGGGTCGATGGCGGCGGCGTACTCCCGGCGGAGTTCGACCATCTCCTCAAGGGTGTCTACGAACATCGCGAAGTCGTCTTCCGCCTTGGCCTCCTCCCAGACCGGCAGCGCGTTCGACGACGCTTCGGAGATGCGCTCGACGAGGTCCGAGGGGACCCGCACCGCCCGCTCGTGGTCCCGCCGGACCTCGCGGACGACGGCTCGCTGTTCGGCGTCGAGGTCGGCGTCGTCGAGTTCGTCCAGCCACTCGCCGAGCCGGTCGTCGGTCAGCAGGTCGTGATGGAGCGTCGAGAGGGCGGAGGACTGCTTGGCGCGGGCGGGCGTGCCGCCGCTTGGCATCATCACCTGCTGGTCCCACTGGAGGACGCTGCCGGCGTCGCCGACGTAGTGGAGCTGCCGGACGTGCTCCAGGAACTGCTCGTAGGTCTCGCTTGCCTCGGTCGTTGTTGCCATGCAGTGGGGTTAGACCCGAGCGATTAAAGACGCATTGCCCGCCGAAGAGTGGACGATGCGGTCAGTCGGTTCGACGGCGCAGCCACGCCCCGGCGCCCAGCAACCACCCGAGAAGCGCCGAGCCGGCGCCGAAACCGGGGCCAGATGCACCGGCTGCCGTCGACGGCGTCCCGGCCGTCGAGGGGGTCCCAGTCGTAGGCCGGGCCGTTCCAGTGGCCCGCGCAGTCGGTGACGGCGTCGCCGACGCGGACCCCGAGGCCGACAACTCGAACGTGCCGACGACGCCCGCGTGGTCGGAGGGCCAGACCTCGACCGTCTCCCCGTCGATCTCCGCCGTGGTGCGGTCCGTGGGTCGATGGCCGACGCGGTCGATAGCCGTCGGTGTGACCGCCCCGCGGTACAGCAGCGTGTCGATGCGCCGGTCGAGCAGCGAGTCGTCGTTGCGCAGGTCCTTGGCCTGACAGCAGGTGTGGCCGTCCGCCTCGGGCCGGAGTTCGGTGTAGGGGTCGGCGAACGAGCGGGTCAGCAGGTCGTACGTCTCCGCGCCCGGGGCGCTGTTGAGGTCCCCACAGAGGACCACCGGCCGGTCGTCGGGCAGAGCGTCGAGCAGTTCCGCTGCCTGCTGGCGCCGGTAGCGTGGCGAGGCCGAGGATAGATGTGTCGAGACGAGGTCGCTGTCGGGAACCGGAAGTTCGAGGACGGCGTCGTAGGTCGCCGTCACCGGGTCGGCCGTCTCGCGGTCGCTCCGGACGAGGACGACGTTCCGGTCCGTGAGACGAAGGTCGACCGGGCCGTCGTCCGTCTCGGCGGGTAGTTCGAAGTCGTTGGTCACCGTCTCGGCGGCGACGGCGTAGTCGAGCCCTCGCTCGGAAAGCGCCGTCCGAATCAGGTCGAGCAGGTCGACCACGACTTCGGCGGCCGCCTCGCCCGACTCGGTGCCGTAGTCCCCCGGTTCCTGCCGGCGAAGTAACACCGCCTCCTGTAGCGCCAGCACGTCCGCGTCGGCGGCCTCGACCGACGCGGCGATGCTGTCGGCGCGGGCCGCGTACAGGTCGGGCTCGATGTCCGCGAGGAACCCGCCGGTCACCTCGCGGACCTCGGCCAGTGACTCCGCCCGCAACAGTTCGGCGACGTCGAAGCCGAGATACGCGTTCTGGGTCATGACCGTCGTATCCGTGGACTGTCCGACGGCCGTCCCGGCCGCGCCGGCGAGTCCGGCCGCGGCGACCGCACTGCCGAGCAGCGCCCGACGAGTAACTGGCGAGCGTGTGGTAGGCGAACGCATCGGGAGTAACTGCACGGGGCCGACGGAAAAAATGTCGGTCGTCGTATCAGTCGTGTCCGCGTGTCACCGGGCCGAATCCGTCTCACCGGGGCCACGACGCGACGACGCCGTCGTAGATGCGCCGGCACCGCCGCAGGACCTCGACGGAGACGCTCTCGTCGGCTGTGTGGGCCTCGCCGGGTTCGGCCGCGCCGACGACGACGCAGTCGGTGCCGGCGGCGGCGAGCCATCCAGCGTCCGTGGCGTGGGGCTTGACGACGTGTTCGGGGTCACCGTCCTGTGACTCAGCCGTCGCGGCCAGTACCGCGTCGGCGAAGTCGGCGTCGCCACAGGCCATCGGCGGGACGTCCTGGTCGACGCGCAGCGAGACGCCGTCGACGGTCTCGACCCGTTCGAGCGATGCACGCTCGCCCGGTACGGTCCGTTCGTCGACGGTCGCCTCGCAGCGTTCCGGAACGACGTTCCACGCGGAGCCCCCGTCGATTTCGGTGACGGCCACGCTCCCCCGGAGGTCGTGGCCCAGCACCTCGGCCGTCGGAACGTCGAGGTCGCGAACGATTTCGACGGCGTCGGTGGCGCGGTAGATGGCGTTCTCGCCGGCCGCGACCTCGCCGGCGTGGGCCGCCTCGCCCTCGGCGACGATGGTCGACCCCCGCCGGCCCGTGTGGGCGACGGCCACGTCGGTGACACCTGCCGCCGAGTAGCCCGTCGACCCCTCGACGACGACGGCGTAGTCGACCGCGAACCCGTCCTCGATGGCCGCCTGACACCCCACACCGCCCTGTTCCTCGCCGGCGAACGAGGCGAAGACGAGTTCGCCGTCAGTGGGGTCCGCATCACGGAAGGCGAGCATCGCCGCCGCCAGAGACCCCTTCATGTCGGCGGTACCGCGGCCGTACAGCCGGCCGTCTCGCCGGTGTAGCAGATACTCACCCGTATCGACCTGCGAGTCGTCCGGCGGCACCACGTCGTGGTGGCCGACCAGCGCGAGCGATACCGCGCCCGACCCCGTCCGGGCGATGACGTTGCCGTGCGTGTCCTCGTGGACGGCCGCGTCGGTGTGGTCGCGGAGCCAGTCCGCGACGAACGCGCCGGCGGCGGACTCGTCCTCGTGACTGGATATCGCGGCCAGGTCCTCGGTGAGAGAGACGACGTCCATATCGGTCGATGGACCCGGCAGGGCAAAGTATCCGGCGTCCGCAGTTCTCCCGAGTGATACTCGGCCGGAAGATACACCAGTTACTGGCCAATACTGCACCCAATGGAGTTGACAGCCACCCTGTTGGCAGGGACTGTACTGGTCATCGGGGGGGTGCTGGGCCTCGGCGTCGGATACGTCGCCCGACGACAGCGGGACCACCCGGCGGCCGGGCCACTGTCCATGATGGCGATACCGCCGGGACTCGCGGGGCTCTGTACGGCCGGGGTCGTACTGGCTCCGCAGCTACCGGCGGCTCGCGTCCCGCTGGCCGCCGCGACGTGGCTGCTGTCGGTGACGCCGGCGTACTTTCTGCTGTTCACGCTGGTCTACACCGGTCGGCGGGACCTGATCACCACTCGACGCCGGCGGCTGCTCGTGGCCTTCTACGGGATCGTGGGGGCGGTCGCCATGCTGGAACCGCTGGTACTCGCGGAGGCCACGGTCCGGACGGTCGACGGGCTGGCGCTGCCCGTGATCGAGTCCCGAACCCGCATCGTCCTCGTCGTGTTGCTGACCGTCTACCCGCTCATCGGCGTCTGTTTCGTGCTTCTCGGTCGGTTCCTCATCTCGCCGCGGAACATGTACCGCCGACAGACGGCCGTCATCATGCTGGCGGCGTCCACCCCCGTCGTCGGCAGCGTCGTCTTCGAGGCCGGGTTCAGCCCGCATCCGGGCCTGAACCTGACGGGAGTCTTCTTTACCGTAGAGGCCATCATCATCGCGCTGGCCCTGTTTCGCGTCGATTTCCTCAGCGTGGAACCGGTCGCGCCGGATATCGTCCTCGAAGAGATGGACGACCCGGTCATCGTCCTCGACGAATCGGACGCGCTCATCGACGCGAACCCGGCCGCGGCCCCGCTCTTTGACGGGCAGACGCCCATCGGCACGCCTATCGACCAGTACCTTCCGGGGCTGCTGGCAGCCGCTGCTGCCGGCGAGGAGTACGTCCCCAGCGAGCGCGTCGCCATGACCGACGGCGGTGAGGTCGAGGTGTACGACCTCAACGACACGCCCATCCGGGACCAGTACGACCGCGACCGCGGCAGCGTCGTGGTCCTGCGCGACGTCTCGCTGCAGAAACGGCGGGAACGAACCCTCGCCAGCCTCCAATCGGTCTCCCAGCAGTTCCTCGGCGCCGAGAGCCGCGAGGAGGTCATGGAGATCGCCGTGACGACGGCGGACGAGCTGCTGGAGTATCCGTACTCCGGCGCGATGGCGTACGACGCCGACGAGAACGTCCTGCGGCCCGCGGTGTTCACGGACACGCTCGCCGAGGCCTTCGGGGGCGCCGACACGATCGTTTCGCAGGTCGTCGAACCCGGGGACAACGACGCCTGGCAGGTGTTCGAGTCGGGGGAGCCGATGCTGGGCAAACCAATCGAGGACCCGGAGGGGAAACTGCCCGCCGAACTCGGCGAGTCGCTGCTCTACCCGCTCGGGGACCACGGCGTGCTGGGAATCAGCGCTGGCTCCGACCACGACGGGTTCAGCGACAGCGACCGTCGCTTCGTCGGAACGCTCGCCACGACGACGGAGAACGCGCTCGACAGAGTCCAGAAGGAGCGAGAGCTCCGGGAGAGCCGGGAACTGGTGGAGACCCGCTCCGAGCAGCTCCGCTTTTTCAACAGCGCGTTGCGACACGACCTGCTCAACGGGCTGATGGTCGTCCAGGGACACGTCGACCGCCTGGACGCACTCGTTGACGGGGAAGCCGCCGACCGCGTGAAGACGATCGACGACTGGACCCAGGACCTCGCACGGATGGCCAAGGAGGTCCGGTCGATGACCCAGACGGTCGCCGGCGAGACGGACGGCGAACTGGAGGCCGTCGACCTCACCGAGGTCCTGACCGAGAAAGTCGAGAAGTTTCGCCGGGGACACGACGCACTGACGATCACCGACGAGACCGGGCCGTTGCCGCCGGTTCGGGCCGACAGCATGCTGGGGTCGGTGGTCGAGAACGTCTTCCTGAACGCGGTCGAACACAACGACAGCGAGACGCCGGCTATCGACGTCACGGCGAGCGTCGACGCGGAGAGCGTCACGCTCCGAATCGGGGACAACGGGCCCGGTGTCGGCGACGAGCGAAAGGAGGTCATCTTCGACGAGACGGTCACCTCCGAGGCGTCCGGCTCGGTCGGGTTCGGCCTCTACTTCGTCGGCGTGATGCTCGAGCGGTACGGCGGCGACGTCTGGTTCGAGGACCGCGACGACGGGCGCGACGGCGTCGTCGCCGTCATCGAACTCCCGCGGGCGGACGCTGTCGCGTGACCGGTCAGGAACCCGGAGTCACCGCAGTCCGGCGTACGCGGGGTCGAAGTCCGCGTTTCGGTTACCGTCGGGCCCGAAGGCAGTGCGACGTGGTGGTAAAGGCCTGCCTGTCAGTTCGTGAAACGGCGGCGAAAGGAAAAGGTTCAGAACGGCGTCCGCCGATGGACGGGTAATGTCTGCCACCGTCTTCGGCGCACTGGCCACTGCGGGGCTGCTCGGCGTGACCCACGCTATCGAACCCGACCACGTCGCCGGCATCTCGTCGCTGACAAGCGAGTACGGCGATTCGCGGCTCTCGGCGCTCGTCGGGGCGTGTTTCAGCCTCGGCCACGTCGCGCTGGTCGTCGCGTGGCTCGTGGTCGCCTACGCGCTGCTGGGACGGACCGAATTCCCACCCGTCTTCGACGCCGTTGGGACCGTCGGCGTCGGCGTCGTGCTGGGGCTGCTGGGTGCCGTGATGGCGCTGGGCGGCCTGCACAGCGTCGTCCGGACCGACGAGCACGACCACGGGGACCGGAGCCACAGCCACCCGCACCTGCACCTGCCGCTTCCGGGCGTCGACAGCGAGTCCCACGACCACGACACCGCCGCCTATCTCAAGACCGGCGTCGTCGGCGCGCTGTTTACCCTCTCGCCGCCGGTGTCGATGATGGTGTTCGCCGCGACGCTGTTCCCGGACTACGGGAGCGGTGTCGTCGGCCTGGCCGTCCTCACCTACGGCGTGGCCATCACCGCGACGATGAGCGCTATCGGCGCAGGGGCCGGCGCCGTCTTCGGGGCCACGAGCCAGTGGAGCGGGCGACTCTACGGCGGCGTCCGGACCGTCGCCGGCGTCGCTATCGTCGCGCTGGCTGGCTCGCTCCTGCTCGACGGTGTCGTCGTCCTGCTGTAGCCCGCGACCGCGGCCGCACGGACTCCACACCCTTTTCAACGCCTGCGACAAAGCCCGGGTATGGAAATCGTCCCGGACACGAGCGTGGTCATCGACGGCCGCGTGTCCACACAGGTAGCGGCCGACGCCGACCCCGAGAGCGAGGGCGAGGGCATGGGCTTTGCGGGCGCGACGGTGGTCGTCCCAGAGGCGGTCGTCGGCGAACTCGAAGCACAGGCCAACGATGGTCGTGAAACCGGCTGGGAGGGGCTCGAAGAGCTCCAGGCGCTGGTCGGACTGGCCGACGACGGTACCGTCGACGTGGAGTACGTCGGCCGCCGTCCGGACGCCGTCGAGAAGCGCGACGCCGGCGAGGGCGAAATCGACGCGCTCATCCGCGACATCGCCGACGACCGGTCGGCGACGCTCGTGACGAGCGACGACGTGCAGGCGGAGGTCGCCCGCGCGAAGGGACTGGACGTGGAGTTCATCGAACCCCGCGGCCGCACCGTCGACCACCTCGAAATCGAGACCTTCTTCGACGAGGGGACGATGAGCGTCCATCTCAAGGTCGGCGTCAAACCGTACGCCAAGAAGGGCGCTATCGGCGACATGCACTACCAGCCGATTCGGGACAGCCCGGCCACCGAGGCGGAACTCCGGGGGTACGCGGAGGACATCATCGACGCGGCCCGCGATTCGCCCGACGGCTTCCTCGAACTCGACGAACCGGGGATGAGCATCGTCCAGTTTCGCGACATGCGTATCGCCGTCGCCCGGCCGCCGTTCTCGGACGCCCGGGAGATCACCGCCGTGCGACCCGTCGTCAAGACCGTCCTCGACGACTACGAGTACGCCGACCAGTTGCGCGAGCGGTTCACCGACCACCGGCGCGGCGTCCTCATCGCGGGTTCGCCCGGCGCCGGGAAGTCCACCTTCGCTCAGGCCGTCGGTGAGTTCCTCGTCGACTCCGATTACTCCGTCAAGACGATGGAAAAGCCCCGCGACCTGCAGGTCGGCCCCGAAGTCACCCAGTACACCGCGCTGGGCGGCTCCATGGAGAAGACCGCCGACTCGTTGCTGATGGTCCGACCGGACTACACCATCTACGACGAGGTCCGGAAGACCGACGACTTCGAGGTCTTTGCCGACATGCGCCTCGCCGGCGTGGGGATGGTCGGGGTCGTCCACGCGACCCGAGCCGTCGACGCCCTCCAGCGCCTCATCGGCCGCGTCGAACTCGGACTCATCCCCCAAATTGTCGACACCGTCGTCTACATCGAGGCCGGAGAGGTCCACACCGTCTACGACGTCACGACCGAGGTCAAGGTCCCCGATGGCCTGATGGCGGAGGACCTCGCCCGCCCGGTCATCGTCGTCCGGGACTTCGAGACGGGCCGGCCGGAGTACGAAATCTACACGTTCAACCGCCAGGTCGTCACCGTCCCGCTCAACGACGGGGAGGACCAACAGGACTCGGGCGTCGACCGCCTCGCCAAACAGGAGGTCGAACGCGAGATTCGCTCCATCGCCCGCGGGCACGTCGACGTGGAACTGCGCGGCCCCAACGACGCCGTCGTCTGGGTCGAGGACGACGACATCCCGCAGGTCATCGGGAAGGGCGGTGGCCGCATTACCGACGTGGAGAACCGCTTAGGTATCGACATCGACGTTCGTACGCTCGACGAGAAACCGACCGGACCGTCGGGCGGGCCACGGACGGACAGCGGCGGCCAGCAGGGCGAAATCGTCACCCCGGAGGTCACCTCCCGCCACGTGATGATACCACTCAACGGCCGGGCGGGCGACACCGTCGAGGTACAGGCCGACGGCGAGTATCTGTTCACCGCGACGGTCTCCCGCGGTGGCGAGATTCAGGTTTCACGGGGCTCCGGTATCGCCGAAGAACTGGAGCGGGCTATCGACCGCGGCAGCACGATTACGGTCGTGGCGTCGTGAGCATACGGCGAGCGTAGCGAGCCGTTTCACCGTGACGAACGGAGTGAGTCACGGCCCTTTTTCATCGACGTTTTTCGAGGAGTGGTCGCCGGAGGCGACCCGACGAAGAAAAAGGTCGGGTAGCACGATTACGGTCGTGGCGTCATAACGACCTAGCAGCCGCCGGGCAGTCGTGACGTATTGGCGTTTTTGCGACGGTATCGACACGTGCGTTTCAGTATAGACGGCGTATCAATGGATAGCTATAGAATATAAGGGCTTAGAAAGACGTATGTTCAAAGCAGTTTTATACACGTCCGTGGTTGGTGTTCGTATGGCAGTAAATGAATCACGCACCGTCGAATCGACCGCGCCCGCAACTGCCGGCGCCGCCGAAGCGTCCCCGACGATGACGAGCGACCGCTACTGTCGCCACTGTACCGAAATCGCGCTGGCGTACGACCCGTCGGCGGGCCGGGCGCGCTGTCGCGCTTGCGGGGAACTCTTGGCGGATAGCACCGACGCTGTACGGGCGGCTGAGAAGAGAGTCATACGGTCGGATGGAAGCCATTTCCGTGACTTGCCGGACCCGCCTCGGCAATCACCGGTAAACCGTTACAACCGACCGTATCAGTCCGAGATGGCGGGGTCGGCCTGTTCGGCCGGGAGCTCGTTCAGTTCGTAGAGGTTCTGTCGCGCGTCCGCGAAGTAGACGTCTTCCTCGATAACGCCGACCTCGTCCAGTCGTTCGAGCGCATAGCGGACCGTTCGCGCCGAGAGCATCGACTCCTCGACGATGCCCTTCTGTGTCAGCGGCCCGTCGTACTCCAGTACCTTGTAGACGAGCTTCGCGCTGGGCGGGAGGTCCGTGATACCCTCGCCATCGGTTTCGGTCATTAGATGCTACCAGTGTCGCCGCGTTCATAAAGATTGAGGAGTGCCTCCGACAGACCGTCGCTCGCGGAGGTTTGGCCCGGCTCTGTCCCGGAACCGCGCCCCTTTTGGTGGCGGGTCGTCCAACTGTGGGTATGGCCACGGAATCGGCGGACGGAATGAGTTCCCACATGCGGGGGCTCACTGTCACGACGATAACGGCAATCGCCGGAATCGGCGCGGCGTTCGTCTCGAACGCCGTCGCGAGCAGCGCGACCGACTCGCTGGCGCTGCTCGTCGTCCTCGCCGCCATCTTCGTGCAGCTCCCGCTGTTGCGGGGTATCGGCATCCTGGACGACGACTTCTCCGGGAAGGACTACCTCTACATCTCCTTTATGACGTTTGCGCTCTGGTTCGTGTCGTGGGGTATCCTGCTGACGGCGGGGGCCTGAGATGGCCGACGACAGCATCGCAGTGGTCGACCTCGAACGCTGTCAGCCCGACCGCTGTAACTACGAGTGTATGAACTACTGCCCGCCCAACCGGAGCGGGAAGGAGTGCATCACCAAGCGCGGCGACACCTACGAGGAAGACGAGGAGTTCGAGGGGAAACCCGACCAGGTCCGCATCAGCGAGGAGATCTGTCTGGGCGAGAGCTGTGGCATCTGTGTCAACAAGTGCCCGTTCGACGCCATCGAAATCATCAACCTCCCCCAGGAGCTAAACGAGGAGCCGGTCCACCGCTACGGCGAGAACGCCTTTGCGCTGTACGGGCTCCCGACGCCACAGGAGGGCCAGGTCACCGGCATCCTGGGGCCGAACGGCATCGGGAAGACCACCGCCGTCCGCATCCTCGCCGACGAGATGGTCCCCAATCTGGGCCAGTACGGCACCGAGCCGGGCTGGGAGGGGATTCTCGACGAGTACCGCGGGACGGCCCTACAGGACTACCTCGAACAAATGCGCGATGGGGATCTGAGTGTCGCCCGCAAACCGCAGTACGTCGACCGCATCCCGGACCAGTTCGACGGGACCGCGATGGAACTGCTCGAACGGACCGACGAACGCGGGGCACTCGACTCGCTCGTCGACCGCACCGACATCCGCCCGGTCGTCGACAACCGCATCGAGGACCTCTCGGGGGGGGAGCTCCAGCGGGTCGCACTCGTCGCGACGCTGGCCCGCGACGCGGACTTCTACTTCCTCGACGAGATTACGCCGTATCTGGACATCGGCCAGCGGATGACCGCCGCCCGGCTCATCCGGGAACTCGCCGAGGAGGGCGACCGGTCGATGCTCGTCGTCGAACACGACCTCGCCATCCTCGACCTGCTGGCGGACAACATCAACATGGCCTACGGGTCCCCGGGGGCCTACGGTATCGTCACGTCGCCGAAATCGACCAAGAAAGGCATCAACGAGTATCTCTCGGGCTATCTGGAAACCGAGAACATGCGCATCCGCCAAACGGAAATCGAGTTCGAGGAACACGCCCCCAGACCCGGCTCGACCGGCGACGTAGTCGTCGAGTACCCCGACCTCACCAAGTCCTACGGCGACGGGGAGTTCTCC
Organism: Halobacteriales archaeon QH_8_67_36; assembly: GCA_003021755.1. GTDB lineage: Archaea > Halobacteriota > Halobacteria > Halobacteriales > Haloarculaceae > Haloarcula. The sequence goes on from PXQZ01000001.1 coordinate 12,575, forward strand.
CTGAACGTCGACGCGGGGACCATCCGGGAAAGCGAGGTACTGGGCGTGGTGGGTCCCAACGGTATCGGGAAGTCCACGTTCGCGAAGACGCTCGCCGGCCGGCTCGAACCGACCGAGGGCAGCGTCGACTCGGCCCTCGACATCGCCTACAAGCCCCAGTACATCGAGATCGACCAGCCGATGCGCGTCGACGCCTTCCTCTCCTCGATTACCGACGACTTCGGGAGCTCCTACTGGAACACCGAAATCGCTCAGCCGCTCCAGCTAGACGCGGTGATGGAACAGCAACTCACCGACCTCTCGGGCGGGGAACGCCAGCGCGTGGCTATCGCGGCCTGTCTCTCGAATGACGCCGACCTCTACCTGTTGGACGAGCCCTCCGCTCATCTGGACGTCGAGCAGCGGGTGCTTGCCACCGCCGCGATTCGGCGCTACGCCGAGAACCACGACGCCACGGCGCTGGTCATCGACCACGACATCTACATGATAGACCTGCTGGCCGACCGCCTGCTCGTCTTCGACGGCGAGCCGGCGAAATCCGGCCACGCCGCCCCGCCACAAGGGATGCGAGAGGGGATGAACGAGTTCCTCGCGAACCTCGACATCACCTTCCGACGGGACGAACGCACGTCGCGGCCCCGAATCAACAAACCCGACTCACAGCTCGACCGGAAACAGAAGAACGCGGGCGAGTACTACTACGCGCCCGACGAGAACTGAACGGACACCGACTTCCCAGCAACCCAACATGGCACGAAGCAAACGCGCCGTCGTCGCCCGGGACCTGTTCGTCGGCACAGCAAGCGTCGTGACCGGCGCGCTGATAGCGTACTCGCTCGACGGCCCGACGGCGTGGCCGCCGGGCGTCGCCGCTGTCGCGTTCGGTGTCGCCCTCTTCGCGGCGGTTGACCGAAGCACCGTCGGGCCCTACGGACTCACAGCCGGGTTGGTGGGGAGCATCCTCGCGTTCGCCGCGCTGCTGTGGTGGCTCGTTCCCGGCCCACTAGTCGCCGTGTTCCCGCCGCTGCTGGTCGGGCTGGGCGTCGGGACGGCCGCGAACCGACTGCTGTTTGGCGTCGTCTACTCGCTACCCGAGGCTCGTCTTCGACGGGAGAACGTGACGTAGCCACTCGCGGGGGGTTTCGAAAGGGGTGGAGAACACATGGAGCCGCCCCGGTACGCGGGCGACGGCCTACGCGGCAGGGTCGCTCGTGTCGCCGGTTTCGGAGCCGGCGACGGCATCGTCGAGTCCGTCCGCGACCTCGTCGGGGTCGAACTCCTCGTCGGGCCGGAGCTCCCGGTCTGGGGAGTCCCCCGACTGCGTTTCGGTGACCGATTCGTCGCCAGTGACCGCGACGAAAATGTCACCGAGCTCTGCAATTCGGTCGCTTGATTGACTCGTACTCATCGCGTTTAGTCATACGGACTACGGGAGGATACCAACACGGCCTAACAGGTTAGGGGCGTTGCCGTCCGGCGATTACAACACGGAGCGCTGGCAGGAGCCACACAGCGAGGACTCCTTGACATCGACCTGGCGCACCGTCGGGGAGAAGTTCATTACGCAGCGTTTGTTGTCGCAGTGTTCGAGGCCAAGCGTGTGGCCGATCTCGTGGACGACCTCCTTGCGGACGCGAGCGGAGAAGATGTCGCTGGCCGACTGGTTCGAGAAGCCGCCGTCGGAGGAGGTCTGGAGCCGGTAGGTGGATATCACACTCCCGGAGCCGCTGAGATAGGCGAGCCCGAAGACGTAGTTTCGGCGTCGATAGAAGAGGTCCTTGGGCGTGACAGCGATGTTCTTGTCGCCCGAACCGACGCGGCGCGCGAGGTCGATGAACTCCTCCGCACGGTACTGGTCGCGGTCGCTGTGGTACGCACCGGCGGGGATCGACTGCGGTTCGTGCATGGAGACCTCGCAGTCGTACGTCTCCCGGAGGCCTTCCGAGGCCTCCCGCTTGACGAGGCCGGAGACCTCGCCTACCGGTACGATGTCGACGTGCATGGGAACCACTAAACGCCACCGGGGCATAAATATCCCGCCGTGAACGACCTCGAACAGGCCCTGGTTACCCGGCTGTCGGCTGCCGATTTCGTCGTCGAAGTCGGCGTCGGCAACCGGCCCGGCGTCGCCGCCGCGCTGGCGACCCGCGGCGTCGACGTGACCGTCACCGATATCGCCGGGCAGTCGGTCCCCGACGGGGTCCGATTCGTTCGCGACGACGTGACCGCGCCGACCCTGTCGGTGTACCGGGGAGCGGATATCGTCTTCGCCAGACACCTGCCGCCCGAACTCCAGTGGCCCGTCCGAGACGTGGCCCGCCGGGTCGGCGCCGCCTGCTGGTTTACGACGCTGGGCGGCGACCCCGCTGTCGTACCGGCCAAGACCGAGCAACTGCCCGGCGGGGCGGTGCTGCACCGAGCAGTCGACGGTCCGGGGCCAACGCGGTAGCCTTACCTTTTGACGGTAAGAGAATCCCACTGTCGACGGCACTTCGCGCCGTCCGCGCGGCATCTCCGACGCCACGCTGTTCACGGCGGTGACGAGACGCGAAGCGTCCCGTTCGCATCTTGGAAATCAGAGGTTTCCAATGGTCGGAGAATCTCTGATTCCCCTCGACACCGGAAACCTTCGATTTCTGGAGACGGGCGTGGATTGCGCGAACTCGGTTGGCGGGATCGGGCTCGCCTTTGGCCTCGCCGACCTTCGGACGGTCCGCAGGAGAGGCAGGTGGGTCGTCACCCACCTCCAGCGGATGGTGGGAGCGTTCCTCGCGACGATCAGTGCCGTCTCGGCGGTCAACCCAGCTCGCTCGGTGCCGTCGCGAACGAGGCCGACGAGTCGGGAGTATGCAAGTCGACGCTGTCGTGCTGGACATCGACGGGGTGCTCGTGGATGTAGCCGACTCCTACCGACGAGCCATCGTCGAGTCCGTCGAGCGGGTGTACGGCGACACCATCGCGAAGGGGACGGTGCAGCGGTTCAAGAACGCCGGCGGGTTCAACAACGACTGGGAACTGACCGACGCGGCGGCGCTGTTCGTCCTCACGACACGCGAGACGGACGTGGACGTGTCCGCCTTCACCGACGCTATCGCCGAACAGGGCGGCGGCCTCGGCGCGGCGAAGGCCGTCGTTCGGGAGCTGCTGTGTGAAAGCGAAGCCGACGACATCCTCGCGGCGTGGGACCCGGAACGGCTCCGCGAGGTGTTCCAGACGCTGTATCTGGGCGGCGAGCTGTACCGTGACCTGGAGAGGGGTAAGCCAGCCTTCGACGCGCCGGGATACATCAATGACGAGCCGAAGCTGGTGAGCGAGGCGACTCTGGAGACGCTCCAGAAGCGGTACGCGGTCGGCGTCGTCACCGGCCGCCCCGCCGCGGAGGCCGACATCGCGATGAACAGGGTCGGGCTCCCGGTTCCCGACGAACACCGCTTCACGATGGACGACTGGGCGGCGGGGAAACCCCATCCGCACGCACTGCTGACGCTGGCCGAGCGCTTCGACGCCCGCCGGGTGGCCTTCGCCGGCGACACGCTGGACGACATCCGGACGGCCGTCAACGCCGACGACGAGGACCCCGACCGGGTCTACTACGGTGTCGGCGTGTTGACCGGCGGCCTCACGGGCGAGGACGGCCGGGCCACGTACGCGAGTGCGGGGGCCAGCGCCGTCGTCGAGAGCGTCGAGGACCTGCCGGACCTACTGGAGTGAGCCGCCGAGCGAACTGCCACCATCGAAAGCCCCAGGCAAGCACGTCCGGTCGCACAACGCTTATTCGCGGTTCGCCCTACCCCAGCGTATGGACATCGCGTTACTCGGCGGCACCGGCGACATCGGCGAAGGGCTCGCCCTGCGCTGGGCGAACGACACCAGCCACACGGTCATCGTCGGCTCGCGGGACGCCGACAAAGCTGCGGCGAAAGCCGAGGAGTACGAGGCCGAACTCGACGGCCGCGAGGTCGACGTCGCCGGGCTGGCAAACGAGGACGCCGCCGCCCGGGCGGACGTGGTCGTGACGGCCGTCCCGGCCTACCACCTCACGGACACTGTCGAAGCGGTGGCCGACGAACTGGACGACACCATCCTCGTCTCCCCCGCCGTCGGTATGAAACGCGACGAGGACGGCTTCCACTACAACCGCCCCGGCGTCGGCAGCGTCACCCAGCTGGCCGCCGAGGCCGCCCCCGACGGAACCCCGGTCGTCGGCGCGTTCCACAATCTCGCGGCCGGCCGGCTGGCCGACCCGGAAGCTGATCTCGACTGGGACACCATCGTCGTCGGCGACGACAGGGACGCGAAGGCCACCGTCTCCGAACTCGCCGAGGGTATCGAGGGGCTCCGGGCGCTGGACGGCGGCCCGCTCGCCAACGCCGCCGAGGTCGAGGGGCTGACCCCCCTGCTGATCAACGTCGCTCGCCACAACGACGGGCTGCACGACCTCGGCGTGCAGTTTCGGTAGCTGGCGTAGACGCTTTTGTTTCGGGAAACGGCACGCTCGCTAATAGCCAGAAAGCCCCCGACCGCTCGACGGCCGCGACTCGCTGCGCCCTTCGCTCCAATGCTTGCGTCGTCTCGCTCGCCGAGCGGTCGGCCCCTTTCAGTCCCACCTGTAGCCGTTTGACCAGCCGGGGCTTACTGGCCGTACTGAGTCGCGTTAGCAGCTCTGATAGTAGCTGGACAAATGTTCCTGGCCGCAGTTCCGGAGGGATTGCGCACCGTTTTTGACGGCAGGGTTCTACGGGCCGGTGTGGCGTCCCCATACGAGATACTCGGCGTCGACCCCGAAGCGGACGAGGCCGAGATAGTCGATGCCTACCGGGAGCGTGTCAAGGAGACCCACCCCGACCAGGGCGGGTCGACGGAGGCGTTCCTCGCGGTGAAGACGGCCTTCGAGCGCATCGAGAACGGCTGGGAGCCGGGTGATGCCGTCCCGGAGCACGACGTACCCGGCGGGATGGACGCGGGGACTGTGGAGGCCGACGAGCCGACAGAAGAGCCCCCGGAGCCGGAGGGCGTCAAGGTGGAGTACCTGAACTACGAGGTGATGGCCGACCGGCTGTGGGAGCTGACCGACGACGACCTCTTCGAGAAGGCGGCCGACGGCGGGCTCCCCGGGGAGGACTACGGCGAGCTTTACGTCCGAGAGAACGAGTCGCTGCTCGAAGCGGCCGAACGACAGGGGTACGCCTGGCCCTTTGCCTGCCGCGGCGGGGCTTGCACGAACTGCGCCGTCGCCGTCGTCGAGGGGGAAATGCCGTCGCCGTCGAGTCACATCCTCCCTAAGGAACTCCACGACCGCGGCATCCGCCTCTCCTGTATCGTCGCCCCGGAGACGGACGCCAGAATCGTCTACAACGTCAAGCACCTGCCCGCCGTGCAGGATCTGCTCCTGCCGGCGAGCCGGTTCGAGGCGTCGTCGTCGACGGACTAAGCAGTAGCCGTGAGCGCGTTTCATCGCGCGAAATCGGGGACGGGAAGGCTACGTATCGTAGAGGATCGGGATGGTCGGTAATAGCATCCGGCGAGCGAAGCGAGCCGGTTCGACCGCGGCGAACCGACAACCGCGCGGCCAAGCCGCGCGACGGGCGGCGAAGCCGCGATTTTTCCCATGTTTTTGCCGCGGAAGCGTGTCGAGCGAACGACACGTCGGAACGTGTAAAAACTGGATGCCAGTCAGGCCGATGCCTGCGTCAGCGCGTCCTCGATGTCGTCGGCCTGCGTGACGCCGACGAAGCGCTCGACGACGCCGTCGTCGTTCTCGACGATGAGCGTCGGGAGCGAGCGGACCTGGTACTCGTTGGCAACGTCCTGTTTCTCGTCGACGTTTATCTTCTCGAACTCGACGTCGGTCCACTCCTCTTCGAGGTCTTCGAGGATGGGGTCCTGGGTCTTGCAGGGGCCACACCAGTCGGCGTAGAAGTCCTTGAGCGTGACAGCCATGGTTCTTCTGGGCCTAAACTGTGGGGTCGGATAAGGATTGTCCATGTGGGTGCGAGATAAACGAAGCCGAAAGGCTTACTCCGGGTGAGAGAAGAGACCCGGGTATGAGCAGCGACAGCGGCGGACTGATGTCCAGTGCCGGACTCGTCCGGTACTTCGACGCCGAGGACAGCAACACCATCCGAATCGACCCGCGAACCATCGTCGCCTTTGGCGTCCTCTTTGGCGCGCTCGTGTTGATTCTGAACGCGATGATTCAGACCGGCGGCCTTTAGGAAAGCGACGGTTTGTTTCGGTGGTAGCGTGTTCCGACAGCAGCCGAGCAGCAACCGCTGAGAGCCAGAAAGCCCCGGCCCGTTCGACTCGGGGGACTCGCTGCGCTCCTCGGCCTCCGGCCTGCGGTGCTTACGTCGTCCGCCTTCGCCGAACGGGCCGCCCCTTTCAGTCCCACCCGTAGACGGTTGGTCGAACAGCGTTCGGTGGGACTGAACGGGCCGGGACTTTCTGGCTGTTTGCACTCCAATGAGCGGTACTTCCCGGCCGGGCTTGGCCGTGGTCCACCTCGTTTAACTGAATCCGAGTCCTTGAGCGCGTATGCACTTCACGCAGCGCGAACAGGCCGCGCTCCGGGACGCTGGACTGGACCAGGACGCTATCGAGGCCGCCTCCGATGCGGTGGTCGAAACGACCGACGAAGCGGCCGCGGCCCTCGAAGCGTTCTTCGACGGACGAGAGGCCGTCTACTCGGATATGGACATCGCCCACAGCAGCAGCGCGATCCAGGAACACACGCTGGAGTTCGTCGACCTGTACACCCACGCCGACGACATCCGGGGGTACGTCCGCTTCGACTCGTGGGGCGTCCCCGTCGAGGGCGGGCGCGTGCTCACCGACGCAAAGGTGGAGTTGACGCTCGGCCCGACCGTGAACGGTCGGGTCCGCTTCGCCGGTGACGAGGACGCGCTATGAACGTTCGGGTCAGGGGCATCTACGCGACGGCACTGACGCGGCTACTGTCCGACGCCGGCGTCGACGTGGTCCAGGCCTCCGGCCCCATCGAGGCCCGGTTCGACGCCGAGTTCCCGGTCGAGCGGGCCGGGGCCAGCGTCGAGACGACCGACGACCAGCAGGGCGTCGGCGTCAGCGGCGACCGTGAGACGGTCGAACGGGTGGTCGCGGAACTGCGGGACCTCGGCCGGGACGCGCTGGCATGGGCCGACCCGCTTCCGGTTCGAGCGGTCTACGCCGGCGAAGTGACCGAGACGCTCGGCAGCGGTGCCGTCGTCGACTGCGGCGACGGCGAGGGGTTTCTCCCGTACTCGAACAGCGACGAGCGCGTCGAGACCGGCGACCGCCTGCGGGTTCAGGTCATCGAGGGCGCGGCGCCGTGGACCGACGGCCGGCCCGTTCTCGATGGAGCCGTCGCAGTCCGGGGCGAACTCCTCACCCTGGTCCGGGGCGGGTCGAACAGCAGCACGGCGTCGGGCCCGGCGATGCTCGACGTCGTCGCGGCCGACCCACACGAGGGCTGGGGCGTCTCCTGGGAGGGCGCGAGCGACGACGCGAGCTTCGACGCTATCGCCGACGCGCTCGCGGCGGCCAACGAGCGGGCGGCAGCCATCGACGACGCGCTGGCCGGGGCCGACGACCCCGCGGACGCGGCCCCCACGCGACAGTTCGACGGCGGCGCGACGACGTGGGTGTGGTTCGGCCGGGAGAGCCGCTTCGAACTGGACGCTGTCCGCCGCGACGTGACGACGACGATGGCGGGCCACCACCGCGTGAAGGCCGGCTCGCGGAGCGCGAGCGCGGCCGTCGACTACGTCGAGGCGCTGTGTGACGACCCCGGGAGCGACGGCGAGACGGGCTTTCCCTTCGCCGTCACGGCCCGGCAGTTCGGCCCCAGAGCGGGCGACACACTGCGGCTAGGCCACGGAAAGCCCGACGGCCGTCTCATTACGCTGGGCCGGGCCGACGTGCAGTCGGTCGACGCCGACGGCACCGTCACCGTCGAACGGTCGATGTCCGCCGGCGGCGAGTACGATGGGCTAGACGTCCCCAAGGAAGCCGGCGACGTGGCGGAGACGACGCTGAAGGAGGGCCGGTGGTGGTATCCGACGGTGTACCGCGACGGCGACGGAACGAAGAAGGGCACCTACGTCAATATCTGCACGCCCGTCGAGATATTCCCCGACACCGCCCGTTACGTCGACCTCCACGTCGACGTGCTCAAACACGCGGATGGGACCGTCGAACGGGTCGACGACGACGAACTCGACGCCGCCGTCGAGGCGGGACATGTCCCCGAGGAACTGGCCGAGCGGGCGCGGAGCGTCGCCACAGCGGTGGCCAGCGCGCTGTCGTAGCGCCACTGCTCACGGTTCTCCTGTACCCGCGTTGCTTTCGAGATGTCTCTCTTCGGTCGATGTCTCGCGCTGCTCGTGCCTCGCTACTCGCGTCGCCGGGCGAGTCGCCATGCCCCCAGTCCGACCGCCGCCACCGCTGCCGCGACGCCGAACCCGTCGCCGGCCGTCCCAAAGACGCCATCGTCAGCCGTCGACGGCGTCGTTGCGGAGGCGTCCGCGGCCGGGTCGGGGAACGTGTAGACGCCGGGCGTGACGCCGTCGCCGCCCAGCGCCGTCGTGTTCGACGCGAGAAAGCAGCCCGCGCCCCGCTGTGCGGTCCAGAAGGAGGTCGTCGACGCATCGCGCCACCGAAATATCTCGCGCGGGTCGCCCGGGTCGCGCACGTCGTGGACCCGCACGCCGCCGTTGTACCACGCCGAGTAGCACCGGCCGCCGGTGAGTTCGAAGTTGTGCGCCGTCGTCAACACGCCGCCCCGCGACGGGTCGCTCGACGGCGGCGGGTCGATGGTCGCGAGCAAGTCGGGCGAGGTGGGGTCGCTGATGTCGAACAGTTCGATGCCGCTCGGCCCGCCGCTGCCGTCGCCGCCGCTGTCCCAGGACTCCCCGCCGACGGCGAGCAGTTCGGCGGCCCCGTCGACCGTGACGAAGTGGTCGTTGCCCGGCGGTTCGGTGCGCTCGGTCCGCGGGTCGTCGACGGCCGCCAGATCGGCCCGGTCCCGGCCACGGACCCGGGCGACCAGCGAGATATCGGCCGGGTCGCTCACGTCGAGAATCCACGTCCCGGCGTCCCAGTAGGCCAGATAGGCACGCTCGCCCTGCACCCACACGTCGTGGAGCGAGCGCAGGGCGGGGTGGACATCGGCCCACCGGTCGTCGGCGTCGAGCAGCGACCACGACCCGACCTCCGCGCCGGTTTCGGTGTCGACGACGACCAGCGGGCTGTCGGCGCGGCCGTTCGCGGTGACGTAGACGTAACGCCCGTCGAAATCGCAGTTGTGGACCCGCGTGTCGAGTTCGACGGCGGCGACGCGCTCCGGGTTCCGGCGATCGCTCACGTCGAAGACGACGACGCCGTGGGCGCCGCTCTCGACGGGGTTGGCGGGTCCGGCCACGAGCAGGCGGCCGTCGGCGACGGCGAGGTCCTGGACGACCCGCATCGGCCCGTCGGCGCTGTCGGCGAGCAGGTCGGTCCGCTCGGCCAGCAGCCGCGGCTCGCTCGGCGAGACGGCGTCGACGACCGTCGGGGTGGTGGCCGGCGTCGACCCGTCGTCGGTGGGGAGGGGATGGGCGCCCGCGGTGCCGGCGGCACCGGCGGTGCCCGCGAGGCCGAGCGAGCGGAGGAGGGTGCGGCGGCGCATACCGGCCGGTGGGGAGCGACGGCAAGAAGGGTTGCGGTGGCGTCGTACGGACCGCTGTCGGTCAGTTCCGGACGTCGTCGGCGCGCGGTCGGCAACGTCGCGATCCGGCTACAGCACTCCGAGTCAGTTCCCCTGGATGGCGTCGATGACCATCGCCGCGGCGATGATGGCCTCCTTCGGGACGGAACTGGCGTCGTCGATGGTTATCTCGTAGCGGTCCTTCAACGAGAACTGGCCGTCGATGTTGCCCACGTGGCGGCCGTCGACGTCGGTGATTTCGTACTTGTGGGGAATCCAGCCGCCGAAGGGGACGACGTTGCGGGCGACGGTGACGAGCGCACCCTGGGAGTTTATTTCGGCGATTTTGGCCTCCGTGCGGGCGTCGCGGATCCTCCAGGTGTCCTGGAAGATGGAGTAATCGTTGTCGAGGATGACGAGTTCCTCGCCGGTCTGGGCGTCCGAGAGGACGTAATTGCCGGCCACGTCGAGCATACCGCCGGCCTTGACGGTGAACACCTCGTTGTTGTTGGCGTCGACGAAGGGGAACTCCTCTTTGAGCTTGAACATCTTCTGTTTCCCTCGGACGACGACGTTGCCGCCCTTGTCCATCGCCTTGTACTTGTTCCGAATCAGGCTCTGTTCGACGACATAATTGTCGTCTGTCAGCTCGATACCCTGTATGTCGTAGGACCCGTGCTCGCTCATACGGCCTTCTCGTCCGGATAGTCACTTGAGAGTTTTCACATGTCCGGGCGCGAGAAAAACGTGGCCGGCGCGGCCAACCGACAGGGTTTCACGGCTACATTACGTGGAGACGGCATAGATGAGCAGAGACGTCATCGAGGTCACCGGCGCAGAGGAACACAACCTCAAGGACGTCGACGTGGAGATTCCACGGGAGGAACTCACCGTCGTCACGGGGCTGTCGGGGTCGGGCAAGTCGTCGCTCGCCTTCGAGACGGTCTATGCGGAGGGGCAGCGGCGCTACATCGAATCGCTGTCGGCCTACGCCCGGAACTTCCTGGGCCAGATGGACAAACCACAGGTCGAGAACGTCGAGGGGCTCTCGCCCGCAATCAGTATCGACCAGAAGAACGCAGCGAACAACCCCCGCTCGACGGTGGGCACCGTCACCGAGTTACACGACTACCTCCGACTGCTGTACGCTCGCGTCGGCGTCCCACACTGTCCCGAGTGTGGCCGCGAGGTCGGCGAGCAGTCGGCGGGGAACATGGTCACCCGGCTGCTGGAACTGCCCGAGGGCACCCGCGCGAAGCTGTGTGCCCCGGTCGTCCGGGACCAGAAGGGGGCCTTCGAGGACCTCTTCGACGACCTCGTGAGCGAGGGGTACTCCCGGGTGGAGGTCGACGGCGAGCCGTACGACCTCGCGATGGACCGGCCCGACCTCGACGAGAACTACGACCACACCGTCGACGTGGTGGTCGACCGCGTGAAGGTATCGACCGACGCGCGCTCGCGCATCAACGACTCCGTCGAGACCGCACTCGGCGAGGCCGACGGCACGCTGAAAGTCGTCCTGCCGGACCCGCCGGAAGGCGCCGCCGACGCGCTTGGCGGCGCCACGGCGAGGGCGACGGGCGACCTGGCGAGCGAGGCGCAAAGCGCCTCGGGACAGGCGAACGGGCAGGACCCGCGAGCCACCGACGAGCGCCTCGTCGTCGAACTCTCCGAGGACCTCGCCTGCACGCACTGTGGCATCGACATCAGCGAGGTCGAGACCCGCTCCTTCTCGTTCAACTCGCCGCACGGCGCCTGCCCGGAGTGTGAGGGGCTGGGCGAGACCAAGGAGGTCAGCGAGGAGCTGGTGATTCGGGACACCTCCAAGCCGCTCAAACACGTCTTCGAGCCCTGGAGCTACGACCGGACTTACTACTCCCGACAATTGGACAACGTCGCCGACCACTTCGGCGTCTCGCTCGACACCCCCTTCGAGGAGCTGGACGGGTCGGTTCGACGCCAGTTCCTGTACGGCACCGACGACCTGGTCCACTTCGAGTGGCGGACCAAGAACGGCACCCGCGAGAAGACCGAACGCTTCGAGGGCGTCATCCCGAACCTCGAACGCCGGCACATCGAGACCGACTCCGACCGCGCACGCGAGCACATCGAGGAGTTCATGGCCACGACCGAGTGTCCCGCCTGTGAGGGGACCCGACTGAAGGCCGAGTCCCGCGCCGTCCTCGTGGACGGCACCGCCATCACGGAGGTCAACGAACTCTCCATCGGCGACGCGCTCGCCCACTTCGAGGGGTTTGAAGCGGACCTCTCGGCCCGCGACAGGAAGATCGCCGAGGAGATTCTCAAGGAGATTCGCGCCCGGCTGGGCTTCATGGAGGAGGTCGGCCTCGACTACCTGACACTCGACCGCGAGGCCGCCACCCTCTCCGGCGGGGAGAGTCAGCGCATCCGTCTGGCTACCCAGATCGGGTCGGGGCTCGTCGGCGTCCTCTACGTGCTGGACGAGCCCTCCATCGGGCTCCACCAGCGGGACAACGACAAGCTGCTGAACACCCTCGAAGAGCTTCGCGACCTCGGGAACACGCTCATCGTCGTCGAGCACGACACCGAGACGATGCGACGGGCCGACACGGTCATCGACATGGGGCCGGGCCCGGGCAAGCGCGGCGGCGAAGTCGTCGTCAACGGCCCACAGGAGGCGCTGATGGAGACGGAGGAGTCAGTGACGGGCAAGTACCTCTCGGGCGAGCGGACGATCCCGGTCCCCGAGAAGCGCCGCGAGGGCGACGGGGACTGCCTCACCGTGCGGGGCGCCCGCCAGCACAACCTCCGCAACCTGGACGTGGCGTTCCCGCTCGGCACGTTCACCGCCATCACGGGCGTCTCGGGCTCCGGGAAGTCGACGCTGATGCACGACATCCTCTACAAGGGCCTCGTCCGTCGGATGAACGACACGGACGTCAACCCCGGCGAGCACGACGCCATCGACGGCATCGAGAACGTCGAGACGGTACGATTGATCGACCAGTCGCCCATCGGCCGCACGCCCCGCTCGAACCCCGCGACCTACACCAACGTCTTCGACCACGTCCGCGAACTGTTTGCCGAGACGAACCTCGCCAAACAGCGGGGCTACGAGAAGGGGCGCTTCTCGTTCAACGTCAAGGGCGGCCGGTGTGAGGCCTGTGGCGGGCAGGGCACCGTCACCATCGACATGAACTTCCTCTCGGACGTGCAGGTCCCCTGCGAGGAGTGCAAGGGCGCCCGTTACAACGACGAGACGCTCGACGTGACCTACCGAGGCAAGACGATCGCGGACGTACTGGAGATGAGCGTCGAGGAGGCCCACGGTTTCTTCGAGAGCCACAGCGGCCTCCGCCGCCGGCTCCAGCTATTGAAGGACGTGGGGCTCGACTACATGACGCTCGGCCAGCCATCGACCACGCTCTCCGGTGGTGAGGCCCAGCGCGTGAAACTCGCCGAAGAGCTAGGAAAGAAAGACTCCGGCGAGACGCTGTATCTGCTGGACGAACCCACGACCGGGCTCCACCCGGAGGACGAGCGCAAACTCATCGACGTGCTCCATCGGCTGACCGAGGACGGCAACACCGTCGTCGTCATCGAGCACGAACTCGACCTCGTGAAAAACGCCGACCACGTCATCGACCTCGGGCCGGAAGGCGGCGAACACGGCGGTGACCTCGTCGCCGAGGGGACGCCCGAGGAAGTGGCACGGGCCGAGGAGTCCTACACGGGCCAGTATCTGCGGGACCACCTGCCCGCAGTCGACCTCGAAGGGCCCCGGGCCGAGCGGGACCTTGCGAAGCCCGCAGCCGACGACGACTGAGACGGTTCGGTGTCGCGTACTTCCGAATCGTGCCGGCACAGTCCGTACAAGACTGCGTGGCGGAACAAGTCTGAGACAGTTCGGTTCAACACGCACTCACGAACCA
>PXQZ01000002.1:0-7712 GCA_003021755.1 Halobacteriales archaeon QH_8_67_36
GCGATGTTCAGCAGGTTTCGGCCACGATTGCTGGCCATACCGGCGAGTTTCATACCTATTTCGGGGTGGTCGGCGCGCAAAGTAGTTGCGAAACTCGCACCAGCAATGGTTCGATTTAAATGTACCGCTGACCTGAACGGGCTGAACAGCCGGAACGCCCCGGTCATTATCGGACGCGAAGCGTCCGATTGCCCGGGAGAGCGAAGCCCTCCCGAGCAGTCGGCACGTAGCGCCGACAGCGCCCCTTTTATAGTGATTATCGTAGATTATTTGAGGCTAGCGCCGGCTGGGTCGGCACACACCGGTACATCGCTACACGAATTACTATCAGTCCACCCACATCGGTTGGTTAGCGGACCACGAGTGACCAATCCAACAGTAGCGTCGACTACAACTACCTTACTCCGGAGTCACTTAGTGGCGCGGCGACGAGTCGCCGGTATGTCGAAGTTACGTTGCCAGTGGGCCGGACTGGTCGCCGCCGTCGGCGGGGTCGCGTGGCTCGCGTGGGTCGTAGCGGCCGGGCTGACGAGCCGTCAGAGCACGCCCGTGCTGCTCGGAGTCGCGCTGTCGACGCTGGGGGTCGTCGTCGGGCACTACGCCGTCGAGAGCTTCTACGGGGCGCGGATGCAACGGCCCGGAACCGCGGGCGCCTGGCTCGGGGCGCTCGGCGGCGCGGTCTTCGCGGCCGGGCAGGTCCTCAGCGTGACGACCGGCGGTGGCGACGCTATCGTCGGCATCGGCGTGCTTGCGCTCGTCGGCGGCTCACTGCTGGTCAGCGTCGGGCTGGTCCGGACCCGCATCCAGCCGCCGTGGCTGGGGGCTCTGCTGCTCGTCGGAACCCTCGCGTTCCTCGGATTCAACGAGATATCGCCGTGGACCGCCGTCGTATATGGCCTGGCCTGGGTCGCGCTCGGACAGGACCTCTACCGCTATGACCCGCCGGACGGCCGGTTCGGCGAGGCGAGCGGCGACCACGGCTGGCTGTAGCGAGGGGGCGACTGTCGGGGGGCTCTCGGTCACGCACGACGGCGAAGCCGCGAGGCGACGGGACCCGCAAGCAGCGCACAGTCGGGCAGGGATGTTTTGTCGCTCCGGGAGAAACAGGGGGCATGAGCAATCACCGTTCGATTCTGGTCCACGTCTCCACCGACGACGTCGGCGACTGGCAGATGGCGCTGCGAAACCTCGCGAACCTCGTCAACGACGACTCCGTCGAGACGCCACCCGAGTTGATGGAGGTCGTCGTCAACGGCTCCGGGGTCCGCTTCCTGCTCGAAAGCAGCCCGGAGGCCGCGAAGGTGACGCGGATGGCGGAGGCGGGCGTCGACATCGCCGCCTGTACGAACTCGCTCGACCGCTTCGGTCACGCCGCCCAGGAACTCGCGACGGGCGTGACGACGGTCCGCTCCGGCGTCGCCGAGGTCGTGCGCGTCCAGCAGCGAGGCGACATTTACCTGAAACTGCCCTGATGCGGACACTGCCGGCTG
Source organism: Halobacteriales archaeon QH_8_67_36 (assembly GCA_003021755.1). GTDB lineage: Archaea > Halobacteriota > Halobacteria > Halobacteriales > Haloarculaceae > Haloarcula. The sequence goes on from PXQZ01000002.1 coordinate 1,491, forward strand.
TACGTTTCGAAAACAGCCGCTACGCAGGTGGCAGCCGATGCGTTTCGGCCGTCCGGCCGGCAGTGTGAGTCGACACGCTTTTTCCGGTCTTCGGTAGAGTCTCCGGTATGACCGACAGAGGGCCACTCGCCGCCGTCTCGCCGCTGGACGGCCGCTACGCCCGCTACACGGACCCGCTCGTCCCGTACGCCAGCGAGCGGGCGCTGATGCGCGCCCGCGTCGAAGTCGAGGTGGCGTATCTCATCGCGCTCGCGGACCTCGATGCAACGCCGCTGACCGTCGACGCCGACCAGCGGGCTGTGCTTCGGTACCTACACGAGGCGTTCGACGACGAGGACGCGAGCGTCGTCAAGCGGCTAGAGACCGACGGCTACGGCGAGTACTCGGCCACGAACCACGACGTGAAAGCCATCGAGTACTTCATCCGACTGGGGATGCCGGAGGGCCTCGACGCCGACCACTGGATCCACTTCGGGCTCACCAGCGAGGACGTGAACAACCTCGCCTACCGCCTGCTGGTCAAGCCTGCCGCCGAGGACGTGCTGGTGCCGGAACTGCGCGAGATTCGGGACACGCTCGTCGGGATGGCCCACGACCACGCCGACCTGCCGATGCTCGCCCGGACCCACGGCCAGCCCGCCACCCCCACGACGTTCGGCAAGGAGCTGGCCGTCTACGCCTCCCGACTCGGGCAGGCCATCGCCCGTATCGAGCGCGCCGCGGACGATCTCTCGGGCAAACTCGCCGGCGCGTCGGGCACCTACGCGGCCCACCACGTCGCCTACCCCGACGTGGACTGGCCGGCCTTCGCTCGCGAGTTCGTCGGTTCGCTGGGGCTGGACCACGAACCGCTGACCACGCAGGTCAACCCCTGTGACGACCTCGCGACGCTGTTCGACGCCGTCCGCGGCGCGAACAACGTCCTGCTGGATATGGACCGCGATATGTGGCTCTACGTCTCGGACCGCTATCTGGGCCAGCGGACCGTCGAGGGCGAGACGGGCTCCTCGACGATGCCCCACAAGGTCAACCCCATCGACTTCGAGAACAGCGAGGGGAACCTCTCGAAGGCCAACTCCGACCTCGTCTTCCTCGGCGACTACGTCACGAACTCCCGACTCCAGCGGGACCTCTCGGACTCGACGGTCAAGCGAAACGTCGGCTCGGCCTTCGCCTACTCGCTCATCGCCTACAGCAAGTGTCAGAACGGGCTGGCGAAGGTCGTGCCCAACGAGCAGGTCATGCGCGCGGAACTGGACGAGACACCCGAGCTGATCGGCGAGGCCGTCCAGACCGTCCTCCGGCGGGAGGGCCACGACGACGCCTACGAGCAGGTCAAAGAGGCCACGCGGGGCAAGGACGTGACCGTCGAGGACTTCCGCGAGCTGTTCGCCGACCTCGACGTGAGCGAGGCCGTGCGGGCGGAACTGGCGGCGCTGACCCCGGCCGGCTACGCTGGCCTCGCGGCCGACTTGGCCGAGGGCGTCGATGGGGCGTAACCGCCTACTCGGAGGGCGGGTCCAGCGAGACGTCGCCGGTGACTGTCACCTCGTCGCCGTAGTACTCGAAGGCGACTCGACCGGTCGTCTCCCGAAATAGCCTGTTCAGCGCGTCGGCGTCGACCGCGTCGGATAGCAGCCGGTCCAGCGCGCCGGCGTCGATACCCTCGACCCCTCCGACCGCAGAGCGGACCCGCGAGCACGGAGCAGCACTATTCGTCATACCATAACGTCGGCATGCACGATACTAACCTCCAGTCCCGATGTGTGTCTGGGCTCCACACGGACGAAGGCGGAACGCAACGTTGAGGACCGTCGAGTCCAAGCGATCAGTAGATGGTTCTGAGCACTGATTCGCGGGTGCTGACCCTGGCGTTTGCCCGTATGGCCGACGCGCTGGGCAACTCGTTTCTCATCATCGTCCTGCCGCTGTACATCGCCAGCGGGCAGGTAACCCTCTCGGGCATCGCCGGCACGGAACTCGCGGGCTTTGTCCTGCGCGAGGAGACGCTCATCGGGCTGGTCCTGTCGCTGTTCGGCCTGCTGAACTCCTTCGGCCAGCCGTTCACGGGCCGCCTCTCCGACCGGAGCGGCCGCCGGCGCGTGTTCGTCCTCACGGGGCTGGTCCTCTTTGGCATCGGCAGCGCCGCCTACCCGTTCCTCACCTCCTACTGGTCGGTGCTGGCCGCCAGGGCGTTCCAGGGCATCGGGGCCGCGTTCACGATCCCCGCCACCATCGCGCTGGTCAACGACTACGCCGAGAGCGACAGCGAGCGGGGCGGGAACTTCGGCGTGTTCAACACCTTCCGACTCGTCGGCTTCGGCTTTGGCCCCATCGTCGCCGGGATACTCATCACCGGCGGGCTGGGCGCCGAGGGGGTCGTCACCTACACCCTCGGCGCGGCCTCCCTCTCGGGGTTCAACGCCGCCTTCGCCGTCGCCGTCCTCGGGGCCATTGTCAGTTTCATCCTCGTCGCCGTCTTCATCAAGGACCCGCCGGCCGCGGCCGACGCGGCAAGCAAGGACGTCTCGCTCGCCGTGCTGGACCCGGAAGGTGACGGGCTGGACCCTGTCTTCGTGCTGGGCGTTGGCACCTTCCTCATGGCGACGACCATCGCGCTGTTTGCGACCCTCGAAGGGCCGATCCGGACGCGCCTCGGCGAGTCGACGTTCATGTTCAGCGTCCAGTTCGCCGCCGTCGTCATCGCGAACGTCATGTTCCAGGTCCCGATCGGCCGGGCGAGCGACCGCATCGGTCGACGCCCCTTCGTCGTCGCCGGCTTCGCCGTCCTCGTCCCGTCGGTGTACGCCCAGGGAATCGTCATGAACCCCTGGCTCATGCTGGGCGCCCGGTTCGTCCAGGGCATCGCCGTCGCGCTCGTGTTCGCCCCGTCGCTGGCGCTGGCCGGCGACCTCGCGAGCGACCGCGGTTCGGGCACCACGTTGTCGGTGCTCACGATGGCTTTCGGCCTCGGCGTCGCCGCCGGGCCGCTGGCGTCGGGCGTCCTCTACAACCTCGGGGGGTTCTCGACGCCCTTCACCGTCGGCGCGGTCCTCGCCGTCGCCGCGCTCGGGCTGACCTACTGGCAGGTCGAGGAGACGCTCTCGGTGAACAACGAGTCGGTGGCGGCCACGCCACAGGACTGATACGGCTTATTGTGGCGATTTGCCGGTATGTGCCGACCCCGGAGTCGGCACAATCCGGAAACAATCTACAATAACCCGTATGAGCGAACACGTCGCGTTCGCGAAGGTTGTGAGGCGACGATCGGGCGCCCCACGGGACCGAGGGGCGCCCGGCCGCGGGGATTAAGTCCGACACTGTCCTACGATCTGATATGTTCACGGACCGCACGGACGCCGGTGAAGGGCTCGCCGGCGAGCTCCGTCGGCTGGACATCGAGGCCGACATCGTGCTGGGGATTCCCCGCGGCGGGCTCCCGGTCGCACGACCGGTCGCTGACGCGCTCGACGTGCCACTCGACGTCGTGGTCGCGAGCAAGGTCGGCGCGCCGAGCAACCCCGAACTCGCGGTCGCCGCCGTCGCCGACGACGGGACGGCGTGGCACAACGAATCGCTCATCGGCTCGCTCGACCTGGCAACGGGGTATCTGGAGGACGAAACCGCACACGAACAGCGGGCGGCCCGACAGAAGCGCGAGCGCTATCGCGAGGGGCGGCCGCCGCTGGACCTCGCGGGCAAACAGGTTTACATCGTCGACGACGGGTTCGCCACCGGGGCGACGATGTTCGCCTGCGTCGAGCGGGTCCGGGCGGACGGCGCCGCGAGCGTCGTCGCCGCGGTGCCGGTCGGGTCACCCCGGACCGCCGACGAACTGGAGCGGCAGGTCGACCACCTCGTCGTGCTGGAGCGACCCCGGAGCTTCAGGGCCGTCGGGCAGTTCTTCCGGGATTTCTCGCAGGTGACCGACGAGGAAGCGATGGCGCTGCTGGACTGAGCGAGGATGCCCGGGCGAACCGACCCACAGAGCGATGACACTTTTAGACTAGACGTTCGATCGTCTCGCGGACCGTGCGGGCGGCCGCCCGGACCTCGGAGAGACGGACGTACTCCCGCTTGGAGTGGGCGACTGCGCCCACGTCGTCCGAGAGGACACCGGGACCGAAGACGACCGTCGGGCCGTGCTGGGCGAAGTAGGAGGCCTCCGTCGCGGCCTCGAACGGCCGGACGGCCCCGCCGCTGGCCTCACGGAGCGTCCGCACGAGGTCGGCCTCGGGGTCCGTGGCGAAGGCGTCGGGAAACGGCGTGTCCGGCCGGATGAGCGCCACGTCCAGCGACATCGACTCGGGGAGCCACTGTGAGAGATGGGCCTCTAGCGCCGCGGGGAACCCGTCGCTGGTCTCCGGTGGCACCGAGCGGCGGTCGAACGTGATGGTACACTCGGCGGGTATCCGGTTTGTCGCCTCGCCGCCATCGACCATCGACGGCGTCAGGATGGGTCGGCCGAACGACTCGTGGGCCGCGGGCCCCTTCGTGTCTCGCGGTTCCGCACCGTCACCGCGAGACCGTCCCGAGGCGCTTCGCGCCTCGCGCTCATCATAGCTCTCCATCGCCTGCAGAATCGGCGCTGCCGCGCGGATGGCGTTGGCCCCGCTGTCCGGGTCCGCGGCGTGGCCGCTCTCGCCGCGGATGGTGACGGTGCCCTCGAACTGTCCCTTCGCGGCGGTACAGACGTCCAACCCCGTCGGCTCGCCGACGACGTAGCCGTCGGCGTCGAGACGCTCGGCCAGGTGGGCGCCGCCGGTCTGGGTGGTCTCCTCGTCGATAGACACCGCGAGGGTCACGGCGCCGTCGGCCGGCTGGACAGTGAGAAATGCTTCGAGGAGGGCTGCCAGCGGCCCCTTGGCGTCACACGCCCCGCGGCCACAGACCACGTCGCCGGTGAGGCCGCCGCCGTCTCGTGGCTCCGCCGCCCGACTGTCCGAGGCGGTTCGCGCCTCGCTCGTCCCGCCCACGCGCTCGTCCCCCGGCGGCACGTCCCGGCGCTCGTAGGGCAGATGGGGTGGGACGGTGTCGATGTGGGTGTTCAGGACGAGGTGGGTCCCCTCGGTGGCCGCGGCGTCGGGGTCGGCCGCACCCGTCGTCGCGATGACGTTGCCGAGTCCGTCGACCGTGGGGTCGGTCCCCGCCCGGTCCAGCGTCGCCACGAGCAGGTCCCGCATCGGACCCACGTCGTCGGTCGAGTCCGTCTCGACGGCCTCCCGATGGAACCGCTCGATGTCGAAGCCGACGCTCATCGCTCCGTTCGGGTCACGTCGGCCAGCGTCTCGCGCTCGCGGACGACGCGGCTCTCGCCGCCCTCGATGGCAACCTCCGCGGGCCGGGGTTGTGAGTGAAACTGGTTGGCGAGTTCGTAGCCGTAGGCGCCGGCGTTGCCGATGGCGAGCAGGTCGCCCCGTTCCGGGCGGGCGATGGGCCGGTCGGTACAGAACACGTCGGCGCTCGTACAGCAGGGTCCGCCCACGGAGACCGGTTCGGCGTCGCGGCCGGGCGCCGAAACGTTCCGAATCGGATGATAGGAGCCGAACATCGCCGGCCGGATGAGCGTCGCCAGCGAGGCGTCCACGCCGACGACGGTCGCCGCCGGGGCCTCCTTGATGGTGTTGACTTCGGTGAGGACGAGTTCCGCGTCGGCGACGACGTAGCGGCCCGGTTCGAGCTTGATCCGTGCGTCGAGGTCACCGACGGCCTCGCGCACTTTCTCGCCGACGACCTGCATGTCCAGCGGTTCCTCGTCCTCGCGGTAGGGCACGCCGAAGCCGCCGCCGAAGTCGACGAACGAAAGCGGCGTGACCTCCCCGACCCGGCGACCCATGTCGGCGACCTTCCCGATGGCGCGGCAGTGGTCGTCCAGGTCGTCGTGGAGAACGCCGCTGCCGGCGTGGGCGTGGATGCCGACGAGGTCGAACCGGTCGGCCACGTCCTCGGCGACCGCTGGCACCTGTTCGTAGGGGATGCCGAACTTGGCGTCCTTCCCCGTCGCGACCTTCTCGTGGTGGCCGGTGCCGATACCGGGGTTGATGCGGATTGCCACGCGGCCGTCGTAGCCGCGCTCGGCGAGGCGGTCGAAGGTGTCGCGGGCGCCGCCGGTGATGGTCAGCCCCGGGTTCTCCTCGGCCAGTTCGACCGCGTAGTCGAGGTCCGCGTCCGGCGGGTTCACCGCGGTGTACTGGAGCGTGTTCGGGTCCGCGCCGGCCTCGA
>PXQZ01000002.1:7780-8336 GCA_003021755.1 Halobacteriales archaeon QH_8_67_36
GGTCCCAGTCCGCGAGGCGACGGACCGGCGGCGAGTCCTGACTCATTGCTTCACACACGGCGACGCCCGGTAACAAGGGTTGCGCTCTGGGGGCCACGTGGATACGGAAGTCACAATCGAGCGATGCACACCGAGCGCATCGCAGTCGTGCGGTCGGGTGCCCGGTGACTCCAATGCTACTGTAACCGGCGGTTCGCGCCGTCGAGTCGTTCCTCTTTATACAGGGTCAGGTCGAACACCCCCGCCTTCCCGTGAGAGACGAGTATTCCGACCGGCCGGAACCGAGGAACGAATAGGCGGGATGAAGCCGACACGTTGGGAACCCGATCACCGTCTACAAGTTTGTCGAGTTTCCAGCTGAAACATAGTTACAGGCCTTCGCTGTCTGACACAGTGCCGCTGACTGAACACGACCCTCGCTGACACCCAAACTTACTTTTGGGCTGACAGCCCACCCTTGATAGGTACTGCACGCGTTATCATGGAACCGGAGGTCCCGCGACGCCCGCCATTGGAACTGATCAAGCAGGGGAGCCTCTGGGTCGTCGAGGACTAC
>PXQZ01000003.1:0-23736 GCA_003021755.1 Halobacteriales archaeon QH_8_67_36
GAGACAGTGCCACGGCGGTAGCTATTTTCCGAGGCCGCGAGAGCGTTCGTGCATGCAAGCAGTCGTACTCGCCGCCGGCGAAGGGACGCGGATGCGTCCGCTGACCGAGAACACGCCGAAACCGATGCTCCCAGTGGCCGACCGTCCGCTGGTCGCACACACCGCCGACACGGCCATCGAGGCGGGGGCCGAGGAACTCATCTTCGTCGTCGGCTACGAGGCCGACGCCGTCCGGAAGTTCTTTGGCGACAGCTACGGCGGCGTTCCGATCGAGTTCGCAATCCAGGAGGAGCAACTCGGCACCGCGGACGCCGTCGACGCGGCCAGCGAGTATCTCGACGGTCCCTTCGCCGTCCTGAACGGGGACAACCTCTACGACGAGGCGAGCCTCTCCGAACTCTTCGACGCGGCGCCCTCCATCGCGGCCTACTCCGTTCCGGACCCCTCGAACTACGGCGTCCTCTCGACGGCGGGCGACCGGGTGACGGCCATCGTCGAGAAGCCCGCCGACCCGCCGACGGGGCTCGCTAACGCCGGCGCCTACGTCTTCCCGGCCGAGGCCCGCGACTGGCTCGACGTGGAGATGAGCGAGCGCGGCGAGCGTGAGATAACCGACGTCGTCATGCAGGTCATCGAGGCCTCCGACGTCACCGCCGTCGAGGTCGACCGTTGGCTCGACGTGGGGCGGCCCTGGGAGCTACTGGAGGCAAACGAGTGGAAGGTCGGCGAACTGGAGCGCCGCGTCGACGGCGAAGTCAAGGGTGACGCCGACCTGCGGGGCGACGTGGTCGTTGAAGCGGGCGCGACGATCGAACCCGGCGTCGTCATCGAGGGGCCGGCGCTCGTCCGGTCGGGGGCCAGCGTCGGCCCGAACGCGTATGTCCGGGGTGTGACAGTGCTGGGCGAGGACACCCACGTCGGCCACGGCGTCGAAGTCAAGAACAGCGTCGTGATGGCCGACTCGAACGTCCCCCACGTCTCCTACGTCGGCGACAGCGTGCTGGGCACGAACGTGAACCTGGGCGCGTCCACGCAGGTCGCGAACCTCCGTCACGACGGGGAGCCGGTGAAGATAACGGTCAAGGGCGACCGCGTCTCAACGGGCCGTCGGAAGTTCGGTGTGGTCGCCGGCGACGGCGTACGGACCGCCATCAACACCAGCCTCAACGCCGGCGTCGTCCTCTCCGCGGGCGCGACGACGAAGCCCGGTGAGAGCGTCACGCGGGACCGGTAGGGAGACGCCGCCCGCGTCACGCGACCGACGAAACAGCGGAGGGCGGAACCGGCCGCAGGGAGGCTCATCGGGCGATGCGAGCTGGCAGCACTGGAGCATGAGAGGGACGATACGCCCACAGACCGAAGCGGTAGCGGGGATGATGGTTTCTCGTCGGCGAGTATGTGAGATTAAGTAGGGCGACGACCACCCTCCCATAAGATGGTCGACCCGACATCGGAACATCACGAAGATATCGATGCGGAGGATGCCCCGAACTGTGCGGTGTGTGACGCCGCCATCGCCAACGAAGTGACACACCGCGTGATAACGTGGGTCGAGGACGACAGCGTTCGGACGGCACACTTCTGTGACGACGAGTGCCGGTCCTCGTGGGACGGCGCCTGATAGTGGTTCGTGTAGCGATGTATCGGTATGCGCCGGCCCCGCAGGCGCTATTCGGAAACGATCTACAATAATCACTGCGGGGCCGGTTCCGTCTTTCTCCCTCACTCGATTCGTTGGAGGTCCGCTCAATGGACTGCTGGCCGCCGATTCCGTCGGACACCGCTCCGATGAGCAGGTCGAGGACGGCTACGACGGGGCATGGCAGGAGGCTCACGACTGTGGCGGCCGGATGACGGCGAGCGCGAACGTCTGAGCGTGAAACAACCGTTTATCGCCGCTTCAGTTCGTAGCGGACCGCTGTTTGCGCCACTCCGGTTTCCGTCGTTCGGATCTGCGCCTGCATTGCTCGACGGTCCCGCCGTCCCTCAATACTCGAAGAGAAGAGTGCTCCGGCAGGGATTCGAACCCTGGTCATCACCGTGAGAGGGTGATATGATTGGCCGGACTACACCACCAGAGCGTACACCGAAACGAAGGACGGAGTCACCTATAACGATTCCGTTTCGGAACTCCCCTGTGTGGATTTCTCACTCCTCGTCGAACGGGGACCCGGCCGCGTCGGGCTCCTCGCCGGCGAGGCTGATGATGTTCTCACGGCCCACCCGAAGCTTGCTGATGTCGCCGTCCTCCTCCATGTCCGAGAGGAGCATACTGACCTTGGACTTGGACCAGTCGGTCGTCTCGACGATATCGACCTGCTTCATCCGACCGCCGTTTTCCTCCAGTAACTTGACGACGCGGTCGTCGTCGTTGAGCAGTTCCGCGTCCTCGACGGCGGTGTCCGCCGACGGCTCGGGAGGCGACTCCGTCGTGACTCCGCCGTCGCCGTCGTCGCTCCCGAGTACGGCGCCCGCTGCGCCGGAGCGCCAGGCCGCGGCGGCCACCGCACCCAGCGCGATGACGGCCAGCACGAGGGCGAACTGCCACATGCTATCCCCGGGGCTCACGTCCGCGTTCGTGGTGTCGGGGGTCGGGGTGGCCCCTGTTCCGGGCGGTCCCAGTTCGACGTAGGGCCGGCTATCGGCGAACGACTGTTCGCCCTCGTAGGTTATCGACCGGCTCTCGGCCAGCGACTCCGGGACGCTCCGGGAGTCGGGGGCGGGCCGTGCGTCGGTGAACGCCATCGACGTGTCGTGCTCGAACACCATCGTCTGACCGGCGCCCAGATAGAACCCGTCCGCGAACACGTCGCTGACTACGATGCGCTGCTCGTACACCCGCGAGAAGTTCGTCCAGCGGAACGACATCTGAACCGTCCCGAGGTCCTGGCCGGGTTCGACACCGGCCGACCGCTGGAAGTTCCCGGCGTCCATCCGCCGGTCCGTCTCGTTCGTCCCGATTCGGGCGAGCGTCCCGGCGTCGGCGACGAAGTCGCGGTAGAGGTCCGTCTCGTTCTCTTCGAAGGTCGTCGCGTAGGCCCGGAACTGCTCGGTCTCGTTGTCCGTCTCCAGTGGCTGGTTGTGTGTGATCGTCCACGTGGCAGAGCCGTTCTCGTACAGGGCAATGCGGAACGTCGTCGTGTCGAACCTATCGGGCGTCTGCAACCGGTCGGCGTTCGACGCGGCCACTCCCGGTGATGCAACGAGACTCGCAACCAGCAGGACAGCGGCGAGTGTGGCGACCACCGCGCGTAACATCTACATCGTAAGACCCGAGGGCAGTATAAAAGCGCTGTGAATGGGCACCTACTGATCGGTTATCCGGGCAGTGTCTGCCAGTTTCTGGACCGGATGTGGAACCGGTCCGTCGGTCGGGCCGTCGGCCAATTGGGTGCGACAGGAGGCGCCGGGCGCGACCACCACGTCCCCGTCGCTCGAACGGACCTGGTCGAAGAGGATCTCGGCGATGGCCGTACTCATCGAGTAGTGTTCGGCTTCGTAGCCGAAGGAGCCGGCCATCCCGCAGCAGCCCGAATCGAGCGGGTCGACGGCGTAGCCGGCACGCCGCAGGACACCGACCGCGTGGTGGTCCTTCGTGACGGCCTTCTGGTGGCAGTGGCCGTGGTAGGTGAGCGACGTGTCGGGGTCGGTCCAGGCGACCTCGTCGTCCAGCGCGAACCGGTCGAGATACTCACACACGCCGAACGTGGCGGCCGCTACGGCCGCGGCCTCGTCGTGGTCGTGGCCGAGCAGGTCCTGATAGTCGGACTGGACCATCACCGCGTCGGAGGGCTCGACGACCACTACGTCCCAGCCATCGGTAACCCGCGGCGCGAGCGCGGAGACGTTCGTCGCCGCCCGCTCGCCGGCCACGTCCAGAAAGCCCTTCGAGTGGGCGGCCCGGCCCGACGGTCCCACGTCGTCGGGCACCTGAACGTGGACGCCGGCGGCCTCCAGCACCTCGACGGCTGCTTCGAGCACCTCGGGGTGGCTGTAGTTGTTGTACGTGTCCGGGAAGAGCAGCGCCCGGCGAGTGGCCTCACGCTCGGGAACGGCGGGGCCGCGGTCGGCCCACCGGTCGGTAAAGGACTCCCGCTCGAACGTCGGGACGTCCCGTTCGCGGGCGATACCCAGCAGCTTCTCGCCGAGGTAGCTGCTGCCGGGGAGCTTCACGGCCCAGTTCGACACCGGCGCGAGGGCGCTGCCGACCCGCGACAACGCCTCGACGTTGGCGAAGATGCGGTCCCGCAGCGTCGCGCCGTGTTCCTCGTGGTGGGCGTGTTCCACCTCGGCTTTGAGCTTTGCCATGTCGACCTCGCTGGGACAGTCCCGCTTGCACCCCTTGCAGCCGATACAGAGGTCCATCACCTCGGAGACGAACTCGTCGTCAGTCGGGTCCTCGGGTAGGTCGCCGCTCATCGCCTGCCGGAGCATGTTCGCCCGGCCCCGTGTCGACGTGCCCTCCTCGTCAGCCGCTCGGTAGGTCGGACACATCACGCCGCCGGTGGTCTCCTGCGGGCCGCGACAGCCGCCACAGCCGTGACACAGTTCCACCATCCCCTGCATCCCGTTCTCCTCGGGCCAGTCCAGCGTCGGTGCAAAGCCCATTTCGAACTCGTAGTCGGGGTCAAACCGGAGGTTGTCGGCCATCTCGACCGTGCGAGCGCGTAGCGGGGCCTTGCCGGCCGCGACGTCGTCTTCGTCCACACCGACGACCTGGCCGGGGTTCAACAGCCAGTCCGGGTCGAAGGCCGTCTTGAGGTCCTGAAACAGTTCCCACACGTCGTCGCCGTAGAGCCGGTGATTCCACTGGGTCCGCGCGCGCCCGTCGCCGTGTTCGCCGGAGACGCTGCCGCCGTACTCCCGAACGAGGTCGGTCGCCCCGTCGGCGATTGCTTTCATCCGTTCGACGCCCTCGACGGTCTTGGTGTCGACGAGCGGGCGGATGTGGAGACACCCCGGCCCGGCGTGGGCGTAGAAGGAGGCGAAGGTGCCCTGCGCTTCGAGGAGTTCCTGGAACTCCGTCACGTACTCGGGGAGGTTTTCCGGCGGGACCGCCGTATCCTCGATGAAACTGATGTGTTTGGCGTCGCTGGTCCGGCCGAGCAGGATGGGGAGTCCCGATTTCCGGAGCTTCCAGAACCGCTCTCGCTCGGCGTCGCTGTGGGCCTCGCGGCCGAGCATGGCGTACGTCTCGGCGTCGGTCATCGCCGCGGCCGCGTCGCTCGGGGCGACCGCCGTGTCCACGTCGCCGATGCGGTCGGCAAGCAGGTCGGCCACCTTCTGTTTGCCGGCGTCGTCGCTGTCGGCGTAGAACTCTACCAGCAGCACGGCGCCGGTCCCATCGGGGACGATTTCGTCGACGAGTTCGCCGAACGCCGCCGTCTCGGCGGCCAGGTCCAGTAGTACGTCGTCGAGCACCTCGACCGCGGCGGGGTCGTGCGCGAGTATCGGTTCGACGTCCCGCATCGCGGTCACGAGGTCGCCGTAGGTCAACAGCGCGAGCGCCTTCGTCTCGGGGACCGGCTCTAGCGAGACGGTCGCTTCCGTGACGACGGCCAGCGTCCCCTCGCTGCCAGCCAGCAAGCGCGCGAGGTTGACGGTGCCCTCCTCGCCGAACTCCCCGCGGGCCTCCGCCAGCAAGCGCGCGAGGTTGTACCCCGAGACGTTGCGCTTGAGCTGCGGGTACGACGCCTCGATGTCTTCGGCGCCCTCCTCGACGAGTCGGACGACCACGTCGTAGATGCGCGCTTCGAGGTCGCCGTTCGGGGTCCCCGCGGCCCGGAGCTGTTCCAGTGTGACCTCGCCGAACGTGGTCACCGTCCCGTCGGCCAGCACGACCTCACAGGACTCGACGTAGTGGTCGGTCTTGCCGTACTGCAGCGAGTGGGCGCCCGTAGAATTGTTCCCGATGGCGCCCCCCAGCGCCGACTTGTCGCCCCAGGCAGGGTCCGGCGCGAACTTCAGCCCGTCGGACGCGAGCGCCGCGTTCAGGTCCCCCAGCGTGGTCCCGACCTGGGCCGTCGCATGGCGGTCCTCGGCGTCGACCGACAGCAGTTCGTCCATGTGGCGGGTGAAATCGAGGACGACGGCTTCGTTGACGGACTGGCCGGCGAGGCTGGTCCCACCCCCGCGTGGCAGGACCGGTATCTCGCGCGTGGCACAGTACTCCATCACCGCGGCCACGTCGGCTGTCGAGGCGGGGTAAACGACGCCGACGGGGGTCACCTCGTACGCGCTGGCGTCGGTGGCGTACAGCTGTCGGGAGTACTCGTCGAACCGGACGTCCCCGTCGACTCGCTCGCGAAGCTCCGCGACCATCGCCGGCCGTGGAACGCCCCCGCCCTGATAGTCGTAGTCGGCTCGTCCGTCGGCCGCGGGGTCGTCGTCCGGTCCCTGCTCGGTAGCGCCCATGGACTGTGGTCTTGTCCGGTGGACCGTTAAGCTAGCGCACCCCTGTGGAGTGACCCTTCGTCTCTGCGCAGCAGTGTTTAGTTAAGCGACAACGACGCCGATGCGTTATTTACCGTGGGGGTAGAGACACACACCTAACACATGGGCATCGCCGAATCAGTGTCAGAGGGGCGACGGCTAGCCGTCGAACGGCCCGGTGTCGGCGTCCTCGCAGTCGTACTGTTGTATCTCGTCGTCGATTTGCTGGTGAAGTTGAGCGGGACGACGGTGCTGGCCTACGGCATCCCGCTCGTCGGGGGGTCGCTGTCGACCGGCTCGCTGCTCTCGATGCTTCTCGACGGCCTGCTGGTCGGGCTGGCCGTCGGACTGGCCGGCATCGGGCTGTCGATGACCTACAGCATCCTCGATTTCGCCAACTTCGCCCACGGGGACACGGTGACGGCAGGGGCGTTTCTGGGCTGGGTCGCGGCCTCGCTCACCGCGACCGCGGGCGCCGACGCAGCACTCTCCGAACGGTTCCTCTTCGACGCCGGGCGACAGCTGGGCGCCGCGTCGGCCCTGCTCCCGATACTCGTCGGTCTCGTCGCCGCCGCCGTCGGCACCGTCGGCGTCGTCCTCCTCATCGACCGGCTGACCTACCGCCCGATGCGGGGGGCCGACAACATCTCGCTGCTCATCGCCTCCATCGGGGTGGCGCTGGCGCTGCGCTATCTCATCGCCTTCGTCTTCGGGACCCAGACGAGCGGCGTCGCCTCCAGCAGCGTCAGGTTTCAGATCCTGCCGGGGCTAGCCGTCACCGACAACGAACTGGCACTGCTGTTCGTCTCGGCGTCGCTGATGGTCGGGGTCCACCTCCTGCTCCAGCGAACCAAACTCGGGAAGGCGATGCGAGCGATGGCCGACAACGAGGACCTGGCCCGCGTGACGGGGATTCCGACCGAGCGCGTCGTGCGGTTCACGTGGATTCTTGGGGGCGCGCTGGCCGGCGTCGGCGGCTACCTGCTCGTCCTGGAAAGTGGTACCATCTCCTTTAATTTCGGCTGGATTCGCCTCCTGCTCATCTTCGCCGCGGTCATCGTCGGCGGCATCGGCTCCATCTACGGCGCGATGGCCGGCGGCGTCCTCATCGGACTGGTCGACAGCCTCGCGCTCATCTGGCTCCCGTCCGGGCTGACCCGGGCCGCGGCCTTCGCCGTGCTCATCGTCGTCCTGCTGTTGCGGCCCTCGGGCATCTTCGGCGGGGTGAGCACCGCGTGAGCGCCCTCGACGACGCTTGGGACCGAGCCGACCGGCTGCCCGACGCCGTGCTGGTCGCGGGGTACATCGTCGCGCTCTGGCTGGTGCTGGCGGCGGTGGCCGCCGCCGTCGGCGGGCAACAGGCGACCAACCTCGCCGCCGGGTTCGTCGGCAGCGTGACCCTGCTCATCGGCGCCTACGCCCTTCTCACGCTGGCGCTGAACCTCCAGTGGGGGTACACCGGGCTGTTCAACATCGGCATCGCGGGCTTCATGGCCGTCGGCGCCTACACCACCGCGATACTGACCGCGCCCGTGAACCCGTCGACGGCCGGCGGCGTCCCGGGCTTTGGCCTGCCGCTGTGGGTCGGGCTGCCCGGCGGCATGGTGGCGGCAGCCGTCGTCGGCGCCGTCGCCGCCCTGCCGGCGCTCAGGCTCCGCGCCGACTATCTCGCCATCGTCACCGTTGCCCTCTCGGAGATCATCCGCCTGTTCGTCAACTGGCGGGGCGCACAGGAAGTGACCTACTTCGGGCAGACGTTCGGCACCGGCGGGGCAACCGGTATCGGATTCAAATCGCCCCGGCGAGTGGTCGCGGATCTCGTCACCGGCGTCGGCCAGCCCGTCGTCTCGGCCGCCGAAAGCATCGGCGTCTCGGCGCCCAACGTCGTCAACATCGCCTACGGGCTCGGGTTGCTGGCACTGGTCGCCGCGAGCTTCTGGCTGCTGAACCGGCTCGTCGAGTCCCCCTTCGGCCGCGTGCTGAAGGCCATCCGCGAGGACGAGACGGTCACCCAGTCGCTCGGCAAGGACACCCGGCTGTTCAAGATAAAGGCGTTCATGATAGGCTGTGCGCTGATGGGGCTGGCCGGCGCGCTGTTCCGCGGGAACGCCGGCTACATCAGCCCCGCGCAGTTCCGCCCCACCGTCACGTTCTACGTCTTCGCCGCGCTCATCATCGGCGGCTCCGGGTCGAACACCGGCAGTATCCTCGGGGCAGCGACCTTCACCGCCCTGCTGTTCTATCTCCCGGCCCGCCTCGGCGAGAACCTCCCGACCTTCGGCGCGAGTTCCCCCGGGAATATTGTCGACGCCGTCAGCCCACT
This sequence comes from Halobacteriales archaeon QH_8_67_36, assembly GCA_003021755.1. GTDB lineage: Archaea > Halobacteriota > Halobacteria > Halobacteriales > Haloarculaceae > Haloarcula. Next base: position 8,756 of record PXQZ01000003.1, read on the forward strand.
TGGGGTGTTGAACCCGGGGCCGCTGGTGGCCTACGTCGCCGGAAACGTCAGCACGCTCCGGTTCGTCCTCATCGGCGTCGTCCTCGTTTACATCATCCAGAACCGCCCGGTGACACCGATGAGTGAGCCCGACACCGCCGAACCGGCGTCCGCCACTACCACGGACGTGCCCACGACGAGCGACGCCGTCGACGCGCCGCTGCTGGAGGTCGACGGGCTCCGCAAGGAGTTCGGCGGCGTGACCGCCGTCGACGGGGCCTCCTTCCGCGTCGCACCCGGCTCCCTGACCGGCCTCATCGGCCCGAACGGCGCCGGCAAGTCGACGACGTTCAACTGCATCACCGGCATCCACGAGCCGACCGGCGGCACCGTCCGCTTCGACGGGCAGGACGTGACCGGGCTGGCGTCGCACACGCTCGCAAACCGGGGGCTGGTCCGGACCTTCCAGATAGCCCGCGAACTCTCCGAGATGACAGTCCTGGAGAACGTCATGCTCGCGCCGCCGGGCCAGCGCGGCGAATCGGCCGCCAGAGCCGTCCTGCCCGGGCTCCGGGACCAGGTTCGGGAAGCCGAACGCGAGGTGGTCGAGACGGCCTGGGAGACGCTTGACTTCTTCGAGATAGCCCACCTCGCCCACGAGAACGCGGGGTCGCTGTCGGGCGGCCAGCGGAAACTGCTTGAGATGGCCCGCGTGCTGTCGACCGACCCCGAGATGGTGCTGCTGGACGAACCGCTCGCGGGGGTGAACCCGACGCTGGAGGAGAAACTCCTCGACCGCATCGACGAACTCCGCCGGGACGGGCTGACCTTCCTGCTCGTCGAACACGACATGGACGTCATCATGCGCCACTGCGAGCACATCATCGTCATGCACCAGGGGCAGGTCCTCGCCGAGGGCGACGCCGACACCATCCAGTCCGACGAGCGCGTTCTGGAGGCCTACCTCGGAGGTGACGTATGAGCCAGCAGGCCAGCCGGTCGACTGCGGTGACGCTGCCGGACCCGGCCGAGAGCCTGCTCGCGGTGCGTGACTTGGACGCCGGCTACGGGGACCTGCAGGTGCTCGACGGGGTCGACATGGACGTCGGCGACGGCGAGTACGTCGTCATCGTCGGGCCCAACGGCGCCGGGAAGTCGACCGTGATGAAGTCCGTCTTCGGGCTGACGACGTACATGGGCGGCTCCGTGACGTTCGACGGCCGGGAGATAAGCAAGCGCCGGCCCGACGAGATAATCCATGAAGGCATCGGCTACGTCCCCCAAAACGAGAACGTCTTCGGCAGCCTCAGCGTCCGGGAGAACCTGGAGATGGGTGCGTACATCCTCGACGACGTACCCGAAGCGCAGATCGAAGCCGTCTACGACCGGTTCCCTATCCTCGAAGAGCGTTCGACACAGACCGCCGGGACGCTCTCGGGCGGCCAGCAGCAGATGCTGGCGATGGGCCGTGCGCTCATGCTCGACCCGGACCTCCTCCTGCTCGATGAGCCCTCGGCGGGGCTGGCGCCGGACCTCGTCGAGGAGATGTTCGACCGCATCGACGGCATCAACGAGGACGGCACGGCCGTCATGATGGTCGAACAGAACGCGAAGGAGGCCCTGCGTCGCTGTGACCGCGGCTACGTCCTCGTCCAGGGGCGGAACCGGTATCAGGACACCGGAGAGACGCTTCTGGCGGACCAGGACGTGCGCCAGGAGTTCCTCGGCGGGTAAAAGGGGTGCGCGGCTACTGGTTCAAGGCGCTGTTTATCTGTGAGGTGTAGGAGGACTGTTGTGACTCGAAGCCCACCTGCTGGAGCACCTGTCCGTCCTGTTCCTCCTGGAACGCGCTGGCGAAGCTCTCCTGGAGCGCCTGGCCGTAGCTGTTGTTGAGATACAGCGTCGAGGCCGTCGAGGCGCCGATGTCCTCGCTCGCGACCTGTGCCAGCACCTGTCCCTGGAGCGCGTCGCTCGGGGGCGTCCGGAACAGGAAGTCGCTGTCGTCGAGGTCCGTGATGTTCGGCGACGTCGACGCCGGCGAGCACGCCACCACCTCGTTGTCCACCAGGACGTTGTTGGCCACGCGGATGGTCGACTCGGAGGAGGCGGCTCCGGTGAGCGACGGGTAGCCCGCACTCACGAGCGAGTTGGCCGCGTCGACGGCCGCCTGCGCCGTCGACTGAGTGTCGCCGACCTGCGTGTCGATGGACTGGTCGATGCTGTCTCTGAGCTGTATGGCCGGGAGCAACGCGGCGTCCCGAATCGGTCCGCCGAGGTTCCCGAGGTCGCCGGTCTCGGGCTGCAGGACGCCCAGTCGAACCGTCCGGTCGCTCCCGCTGCCGCTCCCGGCCGGTTCGGGCTGTGGCACGTCGCCGGAGGCCCCGAAGTCGACGGTGTCGGTCGACTCGTACCCGTCCTCGGTGAAGCCAAACACCTGGTACTGCGCGGAGGTGATGTCCCCCGCGTCGTCGAAGTCGACGCTGCCCGACGCCCCCTCGTACTGGATGTTCTCGCCGGCGGCGGCCGCCTCCGCCGCTGCCGGTAGCTCCGAGGGCGCGTACGTGTCTCCGCCCGGGTTCGCGACCACGCGCATGTGGTCGCGGACCGACGCGCCGTCGTTCTCCCCGGCCATGAGGTTCGCCAGAATCTGGACCGCCGAGGCGTCGTAGGCCTGCGAGGTGAACACGCCCGGCGAGTCGCCGAACTCGTCCTCGAACAGCGACTCGAAGGTGTCGACCCCCGGACCGGCGGCCGAGGGCGCGGTCCCCTGGACGTTCGACATGTCGTCGCCGACGTCGCCCGGCAGGGCGTCGTCCTGCAGCCCGTCCGTCACGAGGATGTCGGTCGTATCGTCGCCGTAATCGGCGTAGTAGTCCTTGAATAGCTGGACGCCGCTCTGTGGGTAACCCACGACCATCAGGACGTCAGGCGTCTCGCCGCCGCTGGTGGATTCGGTCGAACAGCCGGCCAGTCCGACGAGGCCGGCCGCGCTGGCCACGCCGGTGTACTTCAGGAACGATCGCCTGTTGGTATCGTCTTCCATACTGATAGCCCCGTTATGGCCCATAGGTAAAATAGGTTGCCCGTAACTCACTGTTCGTGCTTAGTTTAGCAGCAACGGACTCAGAGAGCCAGAAAGCCCCGGCCTGTTACACTCGGGGGTGGTTCGAGAGAGCGAAGCTCTCTCGTCATCTGCTCACGGGCGCGAAGCGCCCGTTCGCAGGTTCGTGGGACCGCCATGTTCACCTTCGTCCCGATGGGGAGAACGAAGCGGGCGTCCTCGGGGGGCATCCCGAGATCGAGTAGCTTCTGATAGGACTCGACGGCGTCCTCGATGGTGTCTCTGAAAACCTCGGCGCGTTCTTCGACGGCCGCCTCGTCGACGGCGCCGCTCTGCTGGTTCCGACCCACCCAGTCGGGGTCCGTCGCCGACGGCGGGATGACGACCATCTCGCCCTCCCGGACGTCGGCCGGGTCGACGTCGTCGAAGGCGACGTAGCGCATCGACTGTACGTCGAAGGAGACGTGTCGGTGGCGGGTGATCTGGGCCATACACGAGCGGGAGACGCCCTCGACGGCGAACGTTATCTGTGGATGCTCGAACGGGCCGAAGTGGCCGTGGTCCAGCAAGTGGCCGATAAGGGTCTCCTTCTTGTCTCTCGGCGTCTCGCCCTCGACACCCCCCATCGTCGCCTCGAAGGACTGTCCGCCGACGAATTCGTCGCTGTAGTCGTTCCGTGCCCCCTTGCAGATGAGTTCCTCCGGGTCCTCGGTGGCTTCCAGCAGCGTGACTTCCATACGAGGTGGGAAGGCCCGAGGGGCAAAAGTACTCCCCTCCAGTCCGCTGGTTCAGATACGCTTCCAGTCGGTCGGCTCGTTGGCCAGCCCCAGTACGCGGGCCTCGCGGCCGCCACCCTCGGCGTCGCGGATGTCGATGAGACCGTCGAAGGCCTGCTTGATGACCTGGATGGTCTGTTGGTCGTGTGCCCCCGAGTCGATGGTGAACACGCCGATGTAACCGGCGGCGTCGAGCCGCGAGGAGAGCACGTGACAGAACTTGAACACGGTCTTCTTGTCCGTGTACGTGAGCATCGTCGACAGCGAGACGAGCGCCAGACGGCCCCGATCGCGCCCGGAGTCGTGAAGCCCTTCAAGCGCCTTGGTGATGCCGATACCGATACCCGTCAGGTCGCCCGGCGAGGAGACCTGGTGGACGGAGACCCCTTCGATGAGTTCGGGGTCGGCCCCGCCCTCGCCGCGGCAGTCGACGACACCCAGCTGGGCGCCCCGAAGCTTCGGCACGCGGTCGCGAAACTCCTCGACGACGCTGGCCGCCCCGTCGCTCGTGGTCACGACCACGGCGCCGTCACCGCTTTCCGCCCCGTCTGCCAACACGTCGTACACCAGATTCTCCTTCCCGGTCATCGCCGGTCCCGAGACGAGAATGCTGGACCCTGGACTGACCTCGGCCAGTGCATCGAAATCGAGAACTGATGATAGATCGTACATATATTAGCCCCCGTTATTTCCCTTCGCCGTTGCTCAGCCCACGCAACGTCGCGATGAAGTCGTCGTCGTCTTCGATACCCCCCAGTGCGTCGTCGAGGCTCTCACGCCGCTCGGCTATCTCCTCGGTTAGCGACGCGTACCGGTCGCTCTCGGCCAGTTCCGCGCTGGATTTGGTCGCCTCCAACGTGGCCTGTTTCTCGACGAGCGCGTAGTACTCCTGCAACAGTGAGTCGTACTCCGACCGCTCCAGTAGGTTCGTCACGGTGTCGTGAAGCTGTTCGCTCCGAATCGGTTTCGAGAGGTAGGCGTCAAAGCCCATCTCGAGGATGTCGAAGTCGGGCTCGACGGCGGTGACCATCGCCACCCGGCAGCCGAGGTCACGCTCCCGAATCTCGCTGAGTACCTCGTCGCCCGACAGCCCGGGCATCATCCGGTCCAGCAGGACGACGTCGACGCTCTCGTCGAGTAATTCGAGGCCTTCGTCCCCGTTTTCCCCCATTCTGACCTCGTAATCACCCTGTAGCCACAGTTTGTACGTCTCGGCGACGTCCGGTTCGTCCTCCACAATAAGTATGACAGGCGGATCCGGCTCGGACATGCTGTTCTTACTACTCCAACTTTCGTATCCACCTACATAGCCCTGTGGGTGTCACCCACCACACCCTCGCTCACGCTGACATTTCGGCGCCGAGCTGGTCGGTTCCCCAACAGGCGGCCGACCGAGAGCGACACTGCCATGGCTCGACCCACGAACACGACGAGTCACGACAGCCACGACGACCTCCAGGTCGTCGTCGCCGACACGCTCGGAGACACGTCGACGGCGAGCTACCGGACGTGGCCGACGAGATGCTGGGGTCGGTGCTCCGGAACGTCCCCGGAAACGCTGTACAGCACAACCGGAGCGACGACCCCACGGTGACGGCCGGTGTAGAAACGGACGCGGGGACCGTCAGTGTCAGACTCGCCGACGGCGTCCTCGACGAACAGCAGGAGGCCATCTTCAGCCAGGGCGAGCGCGGGATGTCGAGCGGGGGCATCGGCCTGTATCTCGTCCGGACACTCGTCGACCAGTACGGCGGCCGTGTCTGGGTGGATGACGACTCAACCGGCGCCGTCTTCGTCGTCGAACTCGAACGGCAGCAACGGTTTTCAGCCGCCGCCCCAATCCTCCCGGTATGACGCTGCCAGTCGACCCCGCGGCACTGGAGTCGGGCGATATCGGCGAGAAACGAGCCACGCTGGAGATGGACCACGAGACCGCCGTCGACCACGTCCGGAGCGTGTTCACGGCGGCCGGCTTCGGTGTCCCGGTCGAGTTCTCGCCGTCGGAGTTACTGAACGAGAAGGTCGACGCCGACCGGGACCCGTACCACGTGCTGGGTGCGTGTAACCCGGGGATGGCCGACCGCGCGCTCGACGCGACCGACGGCCGCATCGGTGCGCTCTTTCCCTGTAACGTCGTCGTCCGGGAGACAGAACCGGGCGTCCAGACGGTGTATCACGTCAGCATCATGCGGGCCGCGCGGCTGCTCGGGATGGCCCCCGACGACGAGGTGATGGCCGACATCGTCGCTGACACCGGCGAGCTGGTCGACGAGGCGTTCGCGAACCTCTGACCATCCTACCCTCACACGGATTATTGTAGGTTATTTCCGGATTGTGCCGTCCCCGGGGTCGGCACATACCGGTAAATCGCTACAATAATCCGTATCAGTCGAACGCCGTTGCTAGCAGGGCGTCGTAGGCGTGGTCGTAGGCGTCCGCGACGGCTTGGGGGTCCTTCTGTGTCGCCGTGTCCAGCGCGGGCAGCCGAACCGCGCCGGCGCGGTCGATGAGGTCGACGACGCTTTCGACCCGCTCCTCCAGTCGGCCCTCTTCGGGGCCGCCGGTGGCTATCTGACAGGCCTTCGCGTAGCGGCGGCCATCGTAGAATCGGGCTCTGCCGGGCTCGACGACCGCGACGGCGTCCGGTTCGAACCCCTGTAGCGGCCGAGCGATGTCGCCGTAGGACTCGACGACTGCGCGGTCAGCCGCCTCGATGTCCCCCCGGAGGGCCGCCAGGGCCTCGGCGTGCATCACGCTCATCAGGTCGTTGAAGTCGGGCACGGAGGTTACCCGCGGTGCCGCGTCGAGCGGGAGCCGCTCGGTCGCCGATTCGGGGACGTCGACGGTACCGTTGACGACGAACTCGCCGACGCCATCTGCCGCCCCGACGCGGTCGACGACGAACTGTCTGGCCGTCCGGCCGAGCAGCCCCTGTGAGGGGCCGGGCGAGGGGTGCCAAAGCCGGTGGACGGCGTTGATGTCCTCCGGCCTGTCGTCTCCCGGCGAGGCGGCGGCCAGCCGACGGGCGTCCTTGCCGTAGAGCCGTCCCTGCTCGGTCGCCCGCTGGTAGTCGTCCTGGTCGAACCAGTAGTTGTTGCCGGCGCGGGGCTTGAACCCGCGGGCGCCGGTGTGGGCGAGCAGACCTACGGAGAAGGTCGTCTTCCCGGCGTCGACCCGGTCGCCGCCGGCCACGAGTAGCTTCATTCGTCGGCGAGACCGTAGAGGCCGACGACCTCGTCGTCGTCCGGTTCGGCGAAGACGAGGCCGTCCTGGTTGTATATCATCCACGGGATGGCCCAGTCGATGAACACCGACTCGTTGAAGTCACTCAGTTCGGCGTCGGCCGGAAGCCCCTGCAGCAGTCGGGCCAGTTCCGGAATCGTGTACAGTAGGTCGGGGTCGAGGACGTCGTCGGGCTCGTAGAGGTCGAACGAGCGGACGTCGTCGAACTCCGCTTTGGGTACGGGCATGGCCGACGCTTTGCCGACCGCGCGTGTAAAGCTCTCGAAGTCGGTGCAACTGCTACTCGAACGGGCAGCGCGCGATAAAAAGTGCAGTTCGGGAGTTACTCGAAGTGACCGACTGCGGTGCTGTACTGGTCCGCGACCTCGCTCCAGTCGACGACCTCGAAGAAGGCGTCGATGAAGTCGCCGCGGGCCGGACCGTAGTCGTAGTAGTACGAGTGCTCCCAGACGTCGAGGGCCAGAATCGGGTGGGCACCCCAGAGCGCGCCCTGGTCGTGCTTGTCGACCGCGACGTTGCGGAGCTGTTTCGCAACCGGATCGTAGACCAGCAGCGCCCAGCCGCCGGCAGCGGACGCGGCGGCTTCGAACTCGCCCTTCCAGCCTTCGTAGGAGCCGAAGTCCTCGGCGATGCGGTCGGCGAGTTCACCCTCCGGCTCGCCGCCGCCGTTGGGGGCCATGTTGTCCCAGAACAGCGTGTGGAGATAGTGGCCACAGCCGTTGTGAGTGACGTTGCCCAGTGCGCCGGCGGAGGAACCGAACTCCCCCGACTCGCGGTTCTCGGCCAGCGTCTCCTCGGCCGATTCGAGCCCGTTTACGTACCCCTGGTGGTGGGTGTCATGGTGCCAGGTGAGCACTTGCTCGGAGATGTGTGGCTCCAGGGCGTCGTAGTCGTACGGGAGCGGTGGCAGTCCAGGTTCGGAGTGTTCGGGCATATGAAATCGCCTCCACCGTAGCTATCGAGCGGATGCCGTTTAAACGTTTAGAAGCCGTATGGTACCAATCCACACGCGGAACGACCCGGCAGCCTGTTTCACGACGCTGTTTCCGAACGGAATCGCTCGAACGGATAGATACTCGACGTGCCAGGACGGTCGGTCGACACGATGCTCGGCCGTAGCTATCGGGACGGTGACCGGCTGGCCACACCGCGCTCGCGCTGTGGTCGGTCCACTGACTACTCACCTCACGCTAACGGTTGCCGGTACCCGCTGCGCGCGCCGCGTCGCTTCGGGGACCGACTCCGTCCTTTCGGTCAGTCGTCGCCCCTCGCTGTCTCGAACATCTCGATGGCTTCCTCCCGCCGCTCGCTGTGGTCCACGATGGGGTCCGGATAGTCAGGGTCGTAGCGCTCGCCCTGGGTCATCGGGTTGAAGATGCGGAAGTACGGCTGGGCGTCGGTTCCGGTCGAGGCGGCCCACTGCCAGCCGCCGTTGTCGTTGGCGGTGTCGTGGTCGACCAGTTTCTTCCGGAACCAGTCGTACCCCTCGCGCCAGTCGAGCAGCAGGTCCTTCGTGAGAAAGGAAGCGACTATCATCCGCACGCGGTTGTGCATGAACGCCTCCTCGCGGAGCTGTCGCATCCCGGCGTCGACGATCGGGTAGCCCGTTTCGCCGTCCTTCCAGGCCTGGAGCGCCTCGGGGTCGTCGTTCCACTGAATCGGGCGCTCGTAGGACTTGTAGTTCGCCGTGACGACGTTCGGGTTGGCAAACAGCACCTGCGTGTAGAACTCCCGCCAGGCGAGTTGAGACTGGAACTCGGCCACCGACTCGTCGCGCTCGCTGCCGGGTTCGACGGCGGAGCGGGCCTCGGCCGTCCCCTGATACACCTCGCGGATGCCGATAGTCCCGAACGTGAGGTGGGCCGACAGCCGCGAGGTGTTGCCGTCGGCCAGGTAGTCGCGCCGGTCGTCGTAGCGGTAGACGTCCTCGTCGAGAAACGCATCGAGGAGGTCCCGAGCGGGTTCGGTCCCGGCCGCTGGAACCTCGGCCTCGGGCTCGTCGAACCCCAGGTCGTCGAGCGTCGGCAGGTCGGTGTCGTCCTCGATATCGACCAGCGAGTCGGCGGCGGGCGGGTCGTGAGGGGCCGCTTTCTCGCGGTCCTGCCACTTCCGGCCGAAGTAGGTGAAGACGCTGTAGGGGTCGCCGTCGTTGGTCGTAATCTCGCCCGGCTCGTGGAGGACGGCGTTCTGGACGGCCTCGCGGGCAACGGCGGCGTCGTCCAGCGCACGGCGGACCGCGGCGTCGCGCTCGCGGGCCAGCCCCGAGTAGTCCTTCCCCCAGGTGACGCGGTCGGCGCCGTGTTCGGTGGCAAGCGCCGGGAGAACCTCTCGGGGGTCGCCGTGTGCGACTACGAGGTCGCTGTCGCGCTCGCGGTACCACGCCCGCAGGCGCGAGAGCGCGTCGAGCATGAACGCCACCCGCGGCGGGCCGGCGTGAGCGAGTACGTCGCTGTCGAAGACGAACACCGGGAGGACGGGGTCGTCGGGGCTCGCGCGGGCCAGCCCCACGTTGTCCGCCGCCCGGAGGTCCTGCCGGTGCCAGTGTAGTTGCATACCGGTGTCTGGGACGCATCGCTAAAAAAAGCGTACCCAACGCCGACAATTATGGTGGCGCGGGCGAACCTCGGTGGTATGACCGACGACGCGGTACTGCTGACCGTCGAGGACGGCGTCGCGACCGTCACGCTGAACCGACCGGACGAGCGCAACGCGCTGGCCGAACCGACGGCCGCCCGGCTCGTAGAGCGTTTCGAGACCGTCGCCGACAGCGACGCTCGCTGTGTCGTCCTCCGCGGAGAGGGGTCGGCGTTCTGTGCCGGCGGCGACATCGGCGCCATGGTCGACGGCATCGAGCGGGACGTCCCGGTCGCCGACCGAACGGGGTTCGTCTCGGCGATTCAGGACGCCGTGAAGACGGTCCACGACTGCCGACTGCCGGTGGTCGCGGCAATCGACGGCCCGGCCTTCGGGGCCGGAGCGGGGCTCGCACTCGCCTGTGACATCCAGCTCGCCAGTCCCGACGCGAAAATCGGCTTCGGCCTGCGCCGGGTCGGTCTCGCCGTCGACTCGGGCGTCTCGTATTTCCTCCCGCGGATAGTCGGCCCGAACAAGGCCAAGGAACTGGTGTTCACCGGCGAGCTACTCGACGCCGACGACGCCCGTGAACTGGGGCTGTTCACCCGGCTGTTCGAGGCGGACTCCTTCGAGGACGGCGTCGAGAACCTCGTCGAGACCATCGCCGAGGGGCCGACCGTCGCGCTCTCACAGGCCAAGCAGCTCGTGGATCGTGGCGCGGGGTCGACGTTCGAGGCGGCACTCGACCGGGAGACGGCCGCACAGGGGCTCGCTTTCGCCACGGCCGACCACGAGGAGGGGACCACGGCGCTCATGGAGCAGCGGTCACCGGAGTTCGAGGGGCGGTGACGTCACTGGGGGCGGGCGACCGGAGACGGGTGACAGAGCCTTACAGCTTGCTCTCGGCGTCTTCGGCCAGTTCCTCCATGCGCTTGCCGATGCGGCCCGCGTCGGAGAACTCGTCTTCGCTCATCGCCGTCGCCAGCGCGTTGCCGAGGACGAAGACGGCGTGTTTGTGCTCGCTCTTTGACTTGTGGACGTCCGAGGGACGAACGTCGAGTTCGCCGTAGGGGTCGAACAGCTCCGGGTCGACGGCGTCCATCTCGTCACGGAAGAACTCCATGATCGTCACCATCTGTTCGTGTAATTCGAGCAGTTCGTCTTTGTGCATTGTTGTGTAATCTATTCGGTCCGACTCGTATAAGAATTGCCCGAGACGGTGTACCAGACTGATAGTGATTCGTGTGGCGATATATTGGTGCGTGCCGGCCCCAGGGTCGACGCTGTCCGGAAACGATCTACAATGATCCTGTGACAGGTCCGGGTACAGGTCGCGACCACGCCACCCCCGATTCGAGCTATCTGACGCAGATACCTCGCGCTCAGAACACGTACTCGTCTTCGTGCCCCATCATCCCGTCGTCTTCGAAGCCCGGTTCTTCGTCTTCGTCCGTCGGTCCGGAGGTCTTGTACGCCTTCAGACCGGTCGCCAGGAGGTCCTCGATGGCCTCCTCACGATTGAGGAACTCGCCCTGCTCGACCAGCTGAGCGATCTGCATTTCGAGGTGCTCAGGGATGTTGATCTCTACCTTTGGCATCGCAACGTTGGCACCTTTGAGCAAGGTATATTTAAACTTGGCGGGGGCGTCGGACCGGTAGATCCCGCCTGTCCGGCTCGCAAAATCGGAAGGACCCGGCTACCTAGATAGCCCAGTCGTTTCGCCCGTGGCTACGCCCCCCGACCGAGGTCGACGGGAGACGGACGATACCGGCCGGGACGGACACGGGTCGGCACAATCCCCCGACGAGGACGACTGTTCCCATAGTCAGGCTCAAAGGGGCGCACTCCTAAGGGCAACGTGATGGAACCACTGCGTGGTGCGCAGTCGACGGTCGGTGAGGCGACGGTCGTCACACGCGGGTGCCGACTCGGTCCGGGCGCGGTCCGGACCGTCCTGGAGGCAGACGGGCGGCCGCGCTTTGGCTGGTCGACGCCGACGGAATCTGTCGCCGCCGCCGGTGCCGCCGCCACCGTCACCGCCGATGGCCCGTCGCGGTTCGACGAGGTCCGTACGCGGGCCACGGCCCTGCTCGACGCCTGTGAGACGCCGACAGGCGGCCTCCCCAGTCTGGCGCGCCCGCGGCTGTTCGGCGGCTTTGCCTTCCACGACGGGGACCACGACGGGACGGACTCGCCGTGGACCGCGTTCCCGGGCGCGGCCTTCTTCCTCCCGGAAGTCCAGGTGGCCGAGCGCGACGGGAGCCGCTGGCTCACCACCGCGGCCGCCGGAGACGACGCTGCCGACCGCGCCGAGGCGCTGCTCGCCGCGTGGACGGACCGACTGGCCGACGAGCCGGCCGTGAACGCGAAGCGCAGACCAGGTATCGCCGCCCGTGAACGAGAGCCCTCCCAGGCAGCCTGGCGCGAACAGGTCGGCCGGGCGGTCGAAAGCGTCGAGGAGGGCCGGCTCCGGAAGGTCGTCCTCGCGCAGGCGCTGCGGGTCTCGCTCCAGTCGGACCTGTCCGTGCCCGACGTGTTCGCACGCCTGGCCGAGACGTATCCGGACTGCTACCGGTTCGTGTTCTCGCCGGCCGATGGCGCCACGTTCTACGGCGCGACGCCCGAGCGGCTGGTCTCGCTGCGGGGCCGGACCGTCAGGACCGAGGCGCTGGCCGGCTCGACCGGCCGCGGCGACACCCCCGCCGAAGACGAGTGGCTCGCCGCGGAGCTACTGGAAAACACCAAGGACATCCACGAACACGAACTCGTCGCGGAGGCCATCCGCGACCAGCTGGAGCCCTTCGCCGCCTCGGTCCGCATCGGCGACCGGACCGTCCGCCGGCTGGCGACGGTCCAGCATCTCCGGACCTCGATTACGGCCGAACTCGCCGACGACGAACACGTCCTCTCGCTCGTCGACGCGCTCCACCCGACACCGGCCGTCGGCGGCCTGCCGCCGGACGAGGCGTTGCGGACCATCCGCGAGACGGAGGCGTTCGACCGGGGCTGGTACGCGGCCCCTATCGGCTGGGTGGACGCCGCCGGCAACGGCACCTTCGCCGTCGGCATCCGCTCCGCGGTGGCCACCGAACGGACAGCGACGCTCTTTGCGGGCGCGGGCATCGTCGCCGACAGCGACCCGGACCGCGAGTGGGACGAAGTGCAACTGAAGTACCGGCCGATGCTCGACGAACTCGAATGAGCCACCCGAACGTCAACACGCTCTGGGCCGAGACGCTGGTCACGGAACTGGTCGCCGGCGGCGTCGAGGCGGTCTGTGTCTCGCCGGGCAGCCGATCGACCCCGCTCACCGTGGCCTGTGCAGAACACTCCGACCTGCGGGTCTTCTCACATCTCGACGAGCGCTCCTCGGCCTTCTTCGCGCTGGGCCGAGCGAAACGAACCGGCCGGCCGACCCCGCTCGTCTGTACCTCCGGCACGGCTGCCGCGAACTTCCACCCGGCGGTCATTGAGGCCGGCCAGTCCGGTGTGCCGATGCTCCTCCTGACCGCCGACCGGCCGCCCGAACTCGCCGACAGCGGCGCGAACCAGACTATCGACCAGGAGCAGCTGTACGGCGACGCGGTCCGCTGGTACCGTGACATGCCGGAACCGGAGGCCGAACCGCGCAAGCTCCGAATGTTGCGCACGACCGCCGCGCGGGCGCTCTCGAACGCCACTGGCGCCGACCCCGGCCCGGTCCACCTCAACTGTCGGTTCCGCAAACCGCTGGAGCCGACGGCGGTGCCCGACGACCACCCCGAGGGCGTGCCGGCGGACTGGGCCGACGGCGACCGACTCGCCGCCGAGGGTCGCGACGGCCCGTTCGTCACGACCGCACAGGGGGCCGGGGAACTCGACGGTGCCGACCTGTCACGCGTCGTGTCGGCCGTCGACGCCGCCGACCGCGGCCTCGTCGTCGCGGGGCCGGCTGACGGCGGCCTCGCCCCCGACGCTCTCACTCGGTTGGCAGACGCCACCGGTTTCCCCGTACTCGCCGATCCGCTCTCTGACGTTCGGTTCGGGCCCCACGTCGAGGAGTTGCCCGTCGCCGGCGGCTACGACGCCTATCTCGGGACCGAGGCCGTGGCCGACTGGCCCGATCCCGATGTCGTCCTCCGCTTCGGGGCCTCCCCGACCTCGAAACCCCTACGGCAGTACCTGCAAGGCGTCGACTGTCGGCAGTTCGTCGTCGACCACAGCGGCGGGTGGACGGAAGCGACGTTCACCGCCAGCGACCTGCTCGTGGCCGACCCCGACGGGACGGCCACTGCGGTCGCTGAACGGGTCGCTGAACCGATCGGTTCCGCGTGGACCGACCGCTTCCGGCACGCCGAGCGGACCCACTGGGACACCGTCGGGGACGCACTCGGCGGCGACTACTGGGAAGGGGGCGTGCTGGCTGACGTGACCCGACTCGCCCCCGACCCGGCGACGCTGTTCGTCTCCAACAGCATGCCGGTCAGGGACCTCGACCGCTTCGGCGAACCGAGAGCGGCCGATCTCAACGTGTTGGGCAACCGCGGCGCGAGCGGTATCGACGGCATCACCTCGACGGCGCTCGGGGCGGGTAGCGCCACCGACGACCCGCTCGTGCTCGTCACCGGCGATCTGGCTTACTACCACGACATGAACGGTCTGCTCGCGCTCTCCCGTTGTGGTGTGGACGCCACCATCGTCCTCGTCGACAACGACGGCGGCGGCATCTTCCACATGCTCCCCATCGAGGACCACGACACCTTCGAGGCCCAGTTCAGGACGCCCCACGGGCTGGACTTCGAGCCGACTGGCGCGCTCTACGGACTCGACTTCCGGCACGTCGAGGGGCGCGAGGCGTTCGTCGAGGCCTTCCAGCGGTCTGTCGGGAGCGAGGGGAGCCAGGTACTCTCGGTCGCCTTCGACGCCGCGGACAGCCACGCACGACGCGACGCGCTCCGACGGCGCGTCGCCGACTCGCTCTAGTACCGCAGCGCCCAGGCCGTCAGCACGGAGAATCCAAAGGGCAGGACGGTCCCGGCCAGGACGATGAGCCCCACTGTGGAGACGTAGCCGACGCCGAACAGCCCCAACCCGACGATGCTGAGGCCGCTCCACCCGCCAAAGAGCAACAGCGAGACGCGGGGCATCGACTGGACGTAGACTATCAGCAGCAACGTGCAGGCGCTGAGGACGAGGTTGACGAACGGCGGGAACGCCGGCAGCAGCGCCGAGAACAGCAACACGGGGTAGAGCGCGAAGAAGATGCCAAGCAGTGTCAGTTGTCTCCCGCTCGGCAACAGCGGCCCGTGGCTGGTCGGCGTAGCCACGTCCTCGCGGACGCTGTAGGTGTTGCCGGACGCCGTCGCGC
>PXQZ01000003.1:23762-32300 GCA_003021755.1 Halobacteriales archaeon QH_8_67_36
ACGTCAGCCCGACTCGCTTCGGCCGCTTGACTCGCCGACTGCACCGGCTCGTCGCCGACGTAGGCGTCGTGACCGAGTCGGTCGTAGCGGGCCCGCTCGTCCTCGTCGACGAGCACGTCGCGGGCCTCGATGAGGCGCTGGGTCGCCGCCCCCGCATCCTCGTCGTCGCTCACGTCCGGGTGGACCTCCTTGAGTCGTTCCCGGTAGGCCGACTGTATCTCGTCGGTCGTGGCGTCCTCGGGGACTCCCAGCACGTCGTAGAACGTCTCGGTCATGCGCGGAGGATATCAATAGTCGGCAACACCGCTGATAAAACCTTCCGCCCGATTCTCACCGCTCGTCGTCGACGCGCTGCTCTATCAGCCGCTCCAGCGCCGTCGCGATGCGGCCCATCCGAACGAGGAGGCGATACAGTAAGTAGATGAACCAGGTCGCGACGACGGCGACGATACCGAGCAGTATCTCCTGGGCGACGAGGAGGCTGTACAGGATGACGACGGCCGAGAGGACCGCAAGGGGCGCGGCCAGTCCGGAGTCGGTCGGGGAGGGCATGCGTCTATACACATCCGTGAGCGGCCCGAAAGCGTTTCGGGTCCACCGGGACGCTTTTGCCACTTTCGGCCCGCATCGACAGTATGGTTTCAGAGATCTTCGACCCGGAGCGTTGGGACGCCATCGACCGGTTCGATTTCACGGACATCACCTACCACCGCTCGGCGGAGACCGGCGCGGTCCGTATCGCCATCGACCGCCCGGAGAAACGCAACGCCTTCCGACCGGAAACGGTCGACGAACTCTCGACGGCGTTCGACCACGCCAAACGGCTTACCGACGTGGGCTGTGTCCTCCTCACCGGCAACGGCCCCTCCGAGAAGGACGGCGGCTGGGCGTTCTGTTCGGGCGGCGACCAGTCGGTTCGAGGCGAGAGCGGCTATGAGTACGAAGCAGATGAAGACAGCGAGTCGCAGCGCGACTCGGAACCGTCGAGTAGCGCGGAGCGGAGCTCCGTGGACCATTCAAGCGGGCAGAGCCCGCAAGACATCGGCAACCCGGACGCCCCTGAGAACGTCGGTCGTCGCCGTCGTCCCGGGCTGGGCCGTCGGCGGCGGCCACTCGCTGCACGTCGTCTGTGACCTCACCATCGCCAGCGAGGAACACGCGAAGTTCCTCCAGACCGACCCCGACGTGGGGAGCTTCGACGGCGGCTTCGGCTCGGCGTATCTCGCCCGGCAGGTCGGCCAGAAGAAGGCCCGCGAGGTGTTCTTCCTCGGGAAGACTTACTCCGCCGAAGAAGCGGCCGACATGGGGATGGTCAACGACGTGGTCCCCCACGCGGACCTGGAAGCCGAAGCGATCGAGTGGGCCGAGCGGATGAACGAGAAGTCGCCGACGGCGATGCGGATGCTGAAGTACGCCTTCAATCTGGACTCCGACGGGATGGTCGGCCAGCAGGTGTTCGCCGGCGAGGCGACCCGACTGGCATACATGACAGACGAGGCCCAGCGGGGCCGGGACGCGTTCAACGAGGGGCGCGAGCCGGACTTCGACGACGTGCCCTGGCACTACTGACCACGTCACCCGGACAACCGCGGGCGGCATCGCCGTCCGCTGGAAACAAGCCCCGCCCCGTCGTTGGTGTTCGCGACGCGGAACGTCCCGCCGCCGTTTATCGCTCCAGCGGACGAACCACAGCCCGAGCCCTAGTGTGCTGGAGGTCGGACTCGACGCCGGAGTCGAGCGCATCCACCCCGACGTCCGGAAGCGTGGTCCCGTCGCTCCGGTGAGGAATCACGTCAACCGCAACGAGCACAACTTTTCGTGACACACCGACCGCTAGGTCGAACCACAGCCGCTTTG
Organism: Halobacteriales archaeon QH_8_67_36; assembly: GCA_003021755.1. Lineage (GTDB taxonomy): Archaea > Halobacteriota > Halobacteria > Halobacteriales > Haloarculaceae > Haloarcula. The sequence continues at coordinate 25,620 of PXQZ01000003.1, forward strand.
GGGAGGCCGACCCTAGTGAGGGCCAATGAGTACCGTGACGGTCTCGAAACGCAAGGCGTGGCTGATGGCCGCACGGCCACAGACACTGCCGGCCGGCGCCGCCCCGGTCGTCGTAGGTACGGGGCTGGCCGTCCACGCAGGCGTGTTCGAACCGCTCGTGGCGCTGGCCGCGCTGGTGGGGGCGCTCCTCATCCAGGTCGGGACGAACTTCGCGAACGACTACTACGACGCCGTCAAGGGGGCCGATACGGACGAGCGGGAGGGGTTCACCCGCGTGACTGCCGGCGGCCTCATCGAGCCCGCATCGGTCAAGCGGGCGATGATACTGACCTACGCGCTGGCAGTCGTCGTCGGCGGGGCACTGGTCGCTATCGGCGGCGTTCCCATCGTCGTCGTCGGCCTCTCGGGCATCGCCGCGGGCGTCCTCTACACCGGCGGACCGTTCCCGTACGGCTACCGCGGCCTCGGTGACCTCTTCGTCTTCGTCTACTTCGGCCTGGTCGCCGTCACCGGCACCTACTACGTCCAGGCCGTGGCGAGCGTGCCCGCCGTCGGGACGTTCCCGACGACGCTGCCCGCCGGCACGGTACCGGTCGACGCCGTCGTGGCGAGCCTGCCGGCCGCGGGGCTCTCGACGGCCATCCTCGTCGTCAACAACATCCGCGACCGCGAGACGGACATAGCCGCCGGGAAGAAGACCCTCGCGGTGTATCTGGGCTACGGGCCGAGTCGCGCGGAGTTCCTCGCGCTCGTCGGCATGGCCTACGTCGTCCCCGTCCTCTTCGCGCTGGACCCGGCCTATGGCCTCCCGGCGCTGGCGCCGCTGCTGACGCTCCCGCTCGCAGTTCGGATGAGCCGGACCGTCCTCACGCACACCGACGGCGAGGCGCTGAACCCGACGCTCGAACGGGTCGGTCAGACGCTCTTCGCCCACTCGCTGCTCTTTGCCGCCGGACTGGCGGTCCCACAGTTGCTATGAGGACGAGTCAGTTCTCGCTCCCGCTCTCTCGCCCGCTCGCGACGGCCGGCGGTACTATCGAGGCCCGCGAGGGGGTCGTCGTTCGCTACGACCACCGCGGCCATACCGGCGTCGGCGAGGCCACGCCGCTCCCCGATTGGACGGAGTCACTGACCGACTGCCGGGCGGCGCTAGAGACCGCCGGGGACGCCGAATCCCGGGGCGGCCACACCGCCGCGATGCTCGAACTCGCGGCCGACAGCGTCCCCGCGGCGCGCCACGGCTTCGCAACCGCACTCCTCGACGCCGATGCCCGGGCCGACGGCGTTCCGCTTTACCGGTGGTTCGACGACGGCCGCCGCTGTGAGTCCGTCCCGGTCAACGCCACCGTCGGGGACAGCGACCCGGAGGAGACGGCCGATGCGGTCGCACAGGCGGTCGCCGGCGGCTTCGACTGCTGCAAGCTGAAAGTCGGCGCTCGCCCGGTGGCGGCCGATATCGAGCGGGTCCGTGCGGTCCGCGAACGAGTCGGCGACGCGGTCACCCTCCGAGCGGACGCCAACGCCGCGTGGAACCGCGAGCAGGCGGCCGAGGCGTTCGATGCCCTGGCCGACCTGGGCGTGGCGTACGTCGAACAGCCCCTCGCGGCCGACGACCTCGCCGGCCACGCCGCCCTCCGCGGGGGCCCCGTGGGTGTCGCCCTCGACGAGTCGCTGGTCCACCGGCGGGCCGACGCCGTCCTCTCGGCCGACGCGGCCGACGTGGTGATACTGAAACCGATGGTGCTGGGCGGGCCGGGCAACGCCCACACGCTGGCGCTGCGGGCCCGCGAGCGGGGTATCGAGCCGGTCGTGACGACCACCATCGACGGCGTCGTAGCCCGGCTTGCGGCCCTTCACGTCGCGGCCGCCATCCCCGATATCGGCGCCTGCGGGCTGGCCACCGGTGACCGCCTGGAACGGGACCTCGCGCCGGACCCGGCGACGGTGACCGACGGCGGGATGACCGTCCCGCAGGCGGACGGACTGGGAGTCGACCCCGCGGAGGTGGACCCCGATGCGTGAGCCGGCCGACTGGCCGACCCGCGACCTGCTGACCCACCGCGTTGCGGCCACACCGGACCGGACGGCGGTGGTCGATGCCGACGGCGGCGACGAGTGGAGCTACCGGACCCTCGACGCGGCGGCCGATTCGGTGGCAACCGCCGTCGAACGACGCTGTGACGACGCCGCCGGCCGTGTCGCGACGCTGCTGGACACCCGGCCGGCGGTCGCCAAACTGCTCTACGGCGTGGTGCGCACCGGGCGGACGCTGGCGCCGCTGAACGTGGCCCTCGCGAGCGAAACGCTCCGGGCACAGCTCGGCGCGCTCGACGCCGACCTGCTGGTCTGTGAGCGCGAGACGGAGTCGCTGGCGACCGACATCGCCGACTGTCCGGTGGTCTCCGTCGACAGCGCGGCCGTGGACTCGCTCAACGATGCGCCGTCAACACCGGACGTGACGCCGACCGCGCTGTCGCGGGACGACACTGCCCTGATCCTGTTCACCTCGGGAACGACGAGCGAACCGAAAGGCGTCCGGCTGACCGCCGGGAACCTCGTCGCCAGCGCGACGGCGTCGGCGTTCCGCCTCGGCGTCGTCCCCGGGGACCGCTGGCTGGTCTGTCTTCCCACTTACCACATGGGGGGGCTGGCACCGTTCGTCCGGTCGGTGCTGTACGGGACGAGCGTCGTCGTCCAGCGCGAGTTCGACCCCGACGCGACGGCCCGGGTGATGGACGACCACGGCGTCACCGGCGTCTCGCTCGTCCCGACGATGTGCAAACGGCTCGTGGACGAGGGCTGGATGCCGGACGACGCGCTCCGGTCCGTTCTGCTGGGCGGTGGGTCGGCCGACACGGAACTCATCGACCGCTGTCTGGCCCGCGATATCCCCGTCTGTCCGACCTACGGGATGACCGAGACGGCCTCCCAGATAGCCACGGCCCTGCCGGAGACGGCGGCCGCGGCTCGCGAGACCGTTGGCCGGCCGCTGGTAAACACGACGGTGACCGTGCTGGCCGACGGCGAACCGGCCGGCCCGGGCAGGGTTGGCGAACTCGTCGTCTCCGGACCGACGGTGACGCCGGGTTATCTCGACGCCGACGCGACGGACGACGCCTTCGGGGAGTATGGCTTCCACACCGGTGACCGCGGCTACCGCGACGCGGACGGGCGCCTCCGGGTCGTCGGCCGCGTCGACGACCGCATCGTCACCGGCGGGGAGAACGTCGAGGCGGGGACCGTCGCGGCGACGGTTCGCGACTGTCCCGGCGTCGAGGACGCCGCCGTCGTCGGTCTCCCGGACGAGGAGTGGGGGCAGCGGGTCGCGGCGTTGGTCGCCGGCGAGGCCGACGCCGACGCGGTGCTTGCCCACTGCCGGGCCGAACTCGCAGCCTACGAGGTACCCAAGACGATCCGGGTCGTCGGTTCGCTCCCTCGGACGCCCTCCGGGACCGTGGATCGGAACGCAGTCCGTCGGCGGCTGTCTGCATGAGTCACGGTCCCGGTACTGCCCGGTCGTCCGCTGGGCTCCGGCCGTACATGTTCGCGACCATCCCTTCGGGGCTCTCTCACGTACCGCTCGACAGCGACCGGCCCCGGGATGCCATCGACCGTATCAGCGCCCACGACGCCGTCGAAGGCCACGACCTCCGCGGCGCCAACGAGGTCGGACGGGCATCTGCGACAGGCAAGCCGTTTTGACCCCCGGGCGCCTACCGCTGTCCGTGTGTACGATCGTCCTCGCCTGGCAGGTGTTCGGAGACACCCCCGTCGCCTTCGCGGCCAACCGCGACGAACTGCTCGACCGCCCGTCCGAACCGCCCGAGCGCCGACAGTGGGGGCGAACGGTCGTCGCGCCCGCCGACGCCGAAGCCGAGGGGACCTGGGAGGGGTACAACGAGGACGGCCTGCTCGTGGCTGTCACCAACCGCTGGGTCGACGCCGACCTCGCCGGCGAGCGGTCCCGCGGGCTACTCGTCCGTGACTGCCTGAGCCACGAGTCGGCGGAAGACGCCGCCCGCGCCGTCGAGGGAGCGGTTCGGGAAGCCGAGTACGCCGGCTTCAACCTCCTGCTGGTCGACGAGAGCGCCGCCCTTCTCCTGGAGTGGGACGGCCAGTTAGCGGTCCGGAATCTCCAGTCCGGCGTCCACGTCGTGGTCAACGTAGGCGCCGACGGCGACTACCGGATTCCGCAGTTCCGCGCCGACGCCGGCGAGCGGCAGGCCGCCAACGCCGACCGCCTCCGGACGGCCCTGCAGGTCGAACCCGGCGAGTCCGTCGACGAGTGGCTCGACCGCGCGGGCGAGACAGTCGCCGACCACGACTACGGCGTCTGCGTCCACGGGGACGACTTCGGAACCCGCTCCTCGTCGCTCATCTCGCTCGGGAACGGTGGTCGCTACGAGTTCGCGGACGGCCCGCCGTGTCGGAGCGAGTACCGCCCCGTCGAAGGCCAGATTTAAGCGGCCGACCGGCGGAGTGATAGTATATGAGTTCGGCAGTGTCGGAGGCGGACCTCTCCGAGGACGAGCGTGTCGGATTGGAGCTCATCCGCGAGTCCGGCGGCATCCATCAGAGCGACTTCTGGAAAGAACTCGACGTCTCCTCCCGGAAGGGTAGTCGTATCGTCGAGTCCCTCTTCGAGAAGGGGCTCATCCAGCGCGAGGACACCGTCTACGAGGGCCACAACACCTACTTCCTCACGCCCGCGGCCCGGGACCTCGATTTCTCCCTGCTGATGGCCGGCGACCAGCTCTCCCCGTTCATCGGCGACGAGGAGGTCGACCCACACGACGACACCTTCTCCCAGTGGGTCATGACGCTGGCGTACCAGGACTGATAGTGGTTCGTGTAGCGATTTACCGGTACGTCCCGACCCCGCAGGCGCTATCCGGAACCAATCTACAGTAATCACTACGAGGCACAGAGGGTTTTCATAGCGGCTACGGGCGGTGAGAACGGAAAACGGGAGCGTCGGCGCCTGGAGTAGCGGTCTGAGCGGATACTGCCAACCGGGAGGTCGATACCGCTCGGCACACCGATCCGTCTCATACGGCCGGCTGTCAGTTCGAGAACCCACTTCCCACCCCGGCGGATTGTTTCAGTCCGTTAGGCCGTCTCAGTCTTCGAGCGCGTCGGCAATACGGTCCAGGGTGCGTCGCATGTCGTGGACCTCGTCGCGGAGCTTCCGGATTTCGCGTGTCAGTTCCTCGTTGTCGCCGCCGCCTTCCTGTGCCTGACCGGGGGCACCGCCCATGCCGCCGGGGCCGCCGCCGCCCATCATGCCGCCCATCATCTGGGCGAACGGGTTGCCGCCGCCGCCCATACCGCCGGGGCCGCCGCCACCCATCATCTCCTCCATCCGTTCCTCGCGGCTCATTTCCTCGCCCTCACCCTCGCCTTCCTCGGCGCGTTTCTGTCGGATTTCCTCGACGCGCTCGCGGAAGGACTTCTCCTCGTCACCGTTCTCGCTCGATTCTGTCGCCTCGTCGGAGCTCTCGGGCTCGTCGTCTGCCATGAATCCGGGTTCGACTGGCCGGCGGAAAAGGGTTGTCGTGTCAGCCGAACGCGCCCAGACTGGACTGGAGCTCCCGTTCGGGCTCGCCCTCGCGGAGTTCGTACCCCACCAGATCGCGCAGGTCGACAGCGTAGACGCTGCCGGCGTTCTCCAGCACGGCTACGCGCCCTTTCGCCCCGCGGACGATGCCCGTCGCCAGCGTCTCGGCTATCGGGCGGTCCGGCAGCGCCAGCCCGTAGTCGAAGTCGTAGGTCTCCGGCGGGTCGTACTCGATGCACAGCCGCTCCCAGAACGACTCCTCGACGGTGGCTGCGAAGCCGGCTATCTTGGTCGGGACGCGGACCCGGTCGCCCAGGTCGGAAGCGATGTCGGCCTCGACCTGCCGGGCGATGCGGCCGTCGGCGACGGTCCGGAGGTGGGCCGCGCGGTCGGCGCCCTGCTCGCGGAGCCGCGTCTCTATGCGCCACGAGCGGGTGACGCCGACCTTCACGGTGTCGGGGGCGAACGCGGCCAGATAGACGGCGTGTTCCTCGTCGCAGGCCTCGATGGGTTTCCCGCAGTCGCCGGTACAGCGCGCGCAGGGCCACCGGCTGGTGTGTTCGGCGCAGTACGGCGCGTCGGCGGCGTCACAGCCGTGATGGATATCGCCATCGACGGCACCGGCGCAGTGGCGCTCGCCGAGGCGGTAGGACAGCGTAGTTCCGGGGACCAGTCGCTCGACGGTGACCGCGCCGTCCTCGGCCACGAGGAGGGCGGCGTGGTCGTCGACACGGGCCCGGTATCCGACCACTTGCACGCGCTCCCGTTGGCTGTCGACGGGCAAATGGGTACCGGGACCGGTCCTGTGCCTGTCGTGTGACAACTCGATCCATGGCCGACCTCGACCCCGGCGTTCGATGACGGCGAGCGAATCCCCGAGACGTACGGCCACACCGGCACCACCAGTACGCCGCCGGGGGTACGCGCCGGACACGGGCCCGGACCTCGGTCCCGACGCAGCGAAAGACGACCGCTACGATGCCGCCAGCGGCCACACGATTGGGACAGCGGAGCTGACCGGGCATACGAGCTAGAAGAGGTCGAACATCGCCGCGATGGCGCCGATGATGAACAGGTAGGGGAGACCGGAGCTGATGCCCATGAGGATCGCGACGATACCGACG
>PXQZ01000004.1:0-2179 GCA_003021755.1 Halobacteriales archaeon QH_8_67_36
TCGGGTGACACGGAAGGGGTCCCCATGCCCGGGCGACAGACTCGCCGACGGTACCTCGCGACACTTGGGGTGGCAGGAGCGGCCGCGCTGGCCGGCTGTTCCAACGACTCCGACAACCGCACCCCGACTGGTGGTCCCTCCATCCCCGCCGACATCGGGACGTGGCCGATGTTCGCCGCGGACGCCGCCAACACCGGGTCGGCATCCGACGAGACGGGCCCGACGACGAACGTCATCGTCCAATGGGGACATCCCACCGGGCAACAGGTGTTCAGCTCGCCCGCAGTCGTCGACGGGAGCGTCTACGTCGGCAGCAACGACGGGTACGTCTACTCGCTCTCGGCGGTCGACGGGAGCCGGCAGTGGCGCCGCCGAACCGACGGGCTGGTCCGTTCCTCGCCGGCCGTTTCCGGCGGTACCGTCTACGCCGGCAGTTTCGACGGCTACCTGTACGCACTCGAAGCCGGCACCGGCCAGGTACAGTGGCGCTACGCGGCCGGTAGCTCGGAGAACCCGCTCATCGAGCGCGGTCCGGTCCGGGCGTCGCCGACGGTCGCTGACGGAACGGTGTACGTCGGCAGCGACGCCGACAAAGTCACCGCCGTCTCGGCGTCCGGCGGGGACGAGCAGTGGACTGCAGCGACCGATGGGTCGGTCCGGACGACGCCTGCGGTGACGGACGACACCGTCTACGTCGGTGACGACGGGGGCGCCGTCACGGCCCTCTCGACGTCGGACGGGAGCGAGCAGTGGTCCGTCGACGCCGGGAGCGATATCACGGGCTCGCCGGCCGTCGTGGATGGAACCATCTACGTCGGGACCGGCAGCGGCGATGTCGTCGCCCTCTCGACGTCGGACGGGAGCGAGCAGTGGCGCTACGAGATCGGTGGTTCCGTCGAGTCGTCGCCGGCCGTCGACGGCGGAACGGTGTACGTCGGCAGCGAAGCCAATAGCCTCACGGCGCTCTCCGCGTCCGACGGCGACAAACAGTGGTCGTTCGACACGAGCGACGCGGTTCGCTCCTCGCCGACCGTGGTCGGCGACAGCGTCTACGTCGGCAGCGACGACAACAACTTGTACATCGTCTCGGCGAGCGACGGGCGCGCCCGGTGGGAGCTCTCGGTGGGCGGGCCGGTGGCGGCGTCGCCGGCCGTCGTGGACGACGTCGTCTTCGTTGCCAGCGGTAACGGCAACGTCTACGGACTGACGGCGCCCTAAGAATCGTGGATAGAAGAGTTTCAGACCGGCTCGACGCCGTTCGCGCTCGGCTCGGGTAGCGACGGAACCGCCGTGCCCGGCGTCGAGACCGCCGCGGTGGCGGCGACGACACCGGTGTGCAGGGCGACGGACTCCTCGGCTCCGGCGTCGATGGCCGCCAGCACGCCCGACAGCAGTGCGTCACCGGCGCCCACGGTGTCGACGACCTCACAGTCGACAGCCGGTTCGTGGAAGACGGCGTCCTCGGTCACGAGGACGGCCCCGTCGGCGCCCAGCGAGGCGAGCACGCGGTCGAAGCCGGCCTCGCGGAGCGCGTTCGCGGCTTCGATGGCCGACTCGCGGTCGTCGACGGTCCGGCCCGTCGCGGCCTCCAGTTCCGGCGCGTTCGGTTTGCACCAGGCGTACCGGGCGTCCAGTTCGGCGAGCAGCGGCCCGTCGACGTCGACGACGGTCTCCCAGGGGCCGGCCCGTGTGAGCCGGTCGATGGCACCGGTGTCCAGTCCCGGCGGGAGGCTGCCTGCGACGACGACTTTCTCCGGCGACAGCGACGACAGCCGTTCGACGATGGCGCCGACCTCCGCGGCCGAGACGGTCGGCCCCTGCTGGTTCAGCTTGTACTCCCCGTCCGCCGCGAGGACGGTCGAGTTGAGCCGCGTCGTCCCGTCGATGTCGATAAAGCGGGTCCGAATGCCCTCCGCCGCGAGCCGCTCCGTAACGAACTGGCCGAGAAAGCCCCCGATGACGCCGGTCGCGACCGTCTCGGTCCCCATCGCGGTGAGGTACTTCGAGACGTTGATACCTTTCCCGCCGGCGTCGAAGGTAGCGTCGTCGACCCGGATGACCTCGTCGGGCGAGAGCGACTGGTCGGTCCGGACGGTCTGGTCGACGGCCGGGTTGAGCGTGACGGTCGCTATCATCCGGTCCTCACCCGTTTCGTGCGCGCGAGCCGCCCGATTGTTGC
>PXQZ01000004.1:2304-9904 GCA_003021755.1 Halobacteriales archaeon QH_8_67_36
CTCGCGCTGCCAGACGTTCCGGCCGACGGCCAGGCCGGCGACGCCGACGTCCATGCAGTCCGCGACGAGTTCGAGGAAATCCCGGTCGGAGGTCTTCGACCCGCCCGACAGCAGCACGCGGTTGTCGGCGGCGCTCCGGACGGCGTGGGCCATGGCGGCCTTGCTGCGGGGGTATTTGACCTTCGTGAAATCCGCGCCCAGCTCCAGACCCAGACGGGCGGCGTAGGCGATGATGGACTCGCTGCGATGTGACTTGACGGCCTGACCGCGCGGGTACGACCACATGGCGATGGGGAGGTCGTGGTCGCGGGCCGCTTCCTGGACCGGGCGGAAGTCCTCGAACATGTCGGTCTCGCGGTTGACGCCGGGGTAGATGGTGTACCCGATGGCGTCGGCGCCCAGTTCGGCGGCGTACTCGACGGACCAGTTCTGGGGGGAGTAGGGGTCGCCCATCCAGAGGTCCGAACTGCCGTTGAGTTTCGCCAACAGGTTCACGTCGTCCTCGTAGCTGGGGTAGTAGGTCTCGGTGAGCCCCTTCCCCACTGCGAGGGCTGTGACGGCGTCGTGGGTCGCCATCTCGAACACTTCTCGGGGGTCGAGGCGCTCCTCGACGCCGCTGAACTGTTTCGGGCCGTGTTCGAGCCCGTGGTCGTGTGCGAGTACGAGCGTCTTGTCGCTGCGGACGAGCGATGAATCGGTGAAATCGTACATGTCTATTGGATTGGCTGCGTGCGCTTGCGGTCGATCGATCGATGTGGCTGGACGACAGTGCGGGCGACGATACGGCAGGTCAGCACGGGGACGACGGTTTCAGCTCAGCAGGCGCTTCAGTCGGGCGACGAGGCTCTTCGAGCGGTCGCCGCCGCGGCGAACGTCCGGGGAGCCCGGGTCGTGGTCCTCGTCGTCGGCCTCGTCGGTGTCGACGGTGACCTCGGTTTCGGCGTCGCCCTGGGCTGCCGTCTCTGCCTGGTTCATGAGGCCCTCGACGTCGTTGACGGCGTCCTTGATGGTGCCCTTGACGAGCGGGATGTCCTCGAAGCGGTCGCGGCTCACGGCCGTGTCGGCGGCGATGATGGCCGCGTTGGCGTCGGCGATGTCGTCGGCCGAGAGCTCGTTCTCGGCGCCCATCGCGCCCTGAATCTCGACTTTGATGTCGTGACCGCGTCGTTTTGCTTCCTGTTCCAGGTTTTCGGCGCCCATCTGACTGTGTGCGATACCGGTCGGACAGGCGGTGACTGCGACGAATTTCATTGGATTGTCTCGTGTAGTTCGCTACGCGTTGCGACACGCAGCGCATCTTCGGCGCGCTCGCGTGCGGAACTGTACTCCGTTGCCTCGACGGCGACTTTCACGTCCGGAACGGTGACGGCGCTCATGCTGAGTTCGTCCAGTCCCAGCCCGATCAGCAACTCGGTCACGTCGGGGTTGCCGGCCATCTCCCCGCACATCCCGACCCAGGCGTCGTTCTCGTGGGCCTGCTCGACGGTCCGAGCGATGGCCCGCACGACACCCGGGTGGGTCGGGTCATGTAGGTGGCCGACGTGTTCGCTCTCGCGGTCCGCTGCCATCACGTACTGCGTGAGGTCGTTCGTCCCGATGGAGAGGAAGTCGACCCGTTCGGCGAACTCGTCGGCCATGAAGACGGCGCTGGGCGTCTCGACCATCACGCCAAGCGACGGACGCTCGTAGTCGACCCCGCGGTCGTTGAGGTCCGCGGCGGCGTCCTCGACGGCCTCGATGCTGGCCTCCAGCTCCTCGACGGTGGCGACGAGCGGGAACATCACGTTTAGCTCACCGGCGCCGTCGGCGGCCGCCCGGAGCAGCGCCCGCAACTGCGTGTGAAACAGCTCCGAGTCGGGGTCGAGCGAGCGCCGGATGCCCCGCTCGCCAAGGAACGGGTTCTCCTCCTCGGGGAGGTCCAGATACGGTATCTGCTTGTCCCCGCCGACGTCCAGCGTGCGGACGACGACCCGGCCGTCGGGGAACGTGTCGAGCGCGTCCTTGACGGCCTCGTACTGCTCGTCCTCCTCGGGCGGGGACTGCCGGTCGAGGAAGAGGAACTCGGTCCGGTAGAGCCCGACGCCGTCCGCGCCGCGGCCGGCCGCCGGCTCCAGTTCCTCCGGGCGGCCGACGTTGGCGGCGACCTCCATCCCGCGGCCGTCCGCGGTCTCGACCACCTCTTCGACGACGGCCGCGCCCTCGTCGGCCCGCGCGGCCTCGCGCTCGGCGTCGTCCGGATCGACGAGTAACTCGCCGGCGTCCCCGTCGACGATGACCTCGGCCCCGTCAGCGATGTCGTTCAGCCCCTCGCCCAGCCCGACGACGGCCGGCAGCGCAAGCGACCGGGCGAAGATGGCCGCATGCGAGGTCCGGCCGCCGGTGACGGTGGCGAAGCCGGCCACGGTGTCGGGGTCCAGCTGGGCCGTGTCGCTGGGGGTGAGCCGTTCGGCCAGCACGACGCTGCCCTCGGGCAGGTCGGCGAGGTTCACCCGCTCGCCGCCGGTCAGCAGGCGCAGCAGGCGGTCCCGCACGTCCCGGAGGTCGTCGGCACGCTCGGCCATGCGCCCCTCCATTCCCTCGAACTGCTCGATGTGGCTGCCAAAGGCGTCGTCGACGGCACGCGTTGCGGGCCGGCCCTCCTCGATGCTCGTCTCGACGGCGTCGGCGATGGTCGGGTCCTCCAGGAACTGGATGTGGGCGTCGAAGATCGCGGCTTCCTCCTCGCCCACCCGCTCGGCGGTCGCGTCGCGTTCGCTCTCCAGTTCCGCCCGTGCGGTCTCGACGGCGTCGGCGAAGCGATCGCGCTCGGCGTCTACGTCGACCGACTCGTCGGCGTCGGGGAGCGTGATTCCGGGGTCGTACCAGACGACGGTCCCCAGCCCGGAGCGGGGCGTCGCGCCGGTGCCGGTGAGTGTGCGGGATGCCATGGTTACGCTTCTAGTTCGTCCTCGGGGGTCGTCAATATTCGTTCTAGTTCGTCCAGCACCGACTCGGCGTCGGGGCCGTCGGCAACGAGGCGGAGTTCGTCGCCCTGGCCGACGCCGAGGCTGGTGACGGCGATCATACTCTGTGCGGGGACGAGATCCCCGTCCGGCGGGCCGGCCTCCACGTCCGCCTCGTGGTCGGTGACCGTCTCGACGAACAGCGCCGCCGGGCGGGCGTGCAGGCCCGCTTCCGGGACGATTTCGACGGTGCGCTCTCGGCTCATGCGATGGCCTCCCGGAGCGTGTCCTGGACTTCGCTCTCGTCCTCGGCCTCCTGCAGGCGCTCGCGCACGTCGTCGTGCATCAGCGCTCGCGAGAGCGAACTGAGGATGGTGAGGTGGTCCTCGCCGCCCTCCTTGGGCACGAGTATCAGGAAGACGAGCGTCGCGGGTTCGCCGTCCATCGACCCGAAGTCGACGCCCGCCTCCGAGCGGGTGAACGCGAGCGAGGGCCGGTCAACGGCCTCGGTCTTCGCGTGGGGGATGCCGATACCCATGCCGACGCCGGTCGTCGTCTCCTGCTCGCGCTCCATGAGCGCGTCCAGCGCCGCCTGCCGGTCGTCGACGCGCCCCGACTCGACTACCAGGTCGAGCAGGGACTCGATGCAGGCCGCCTTCTCGGCCGGCGGCTCGGACAGCGAGATGTGGCTCGCCGGAATCAGTTCGTCGATGTCGTCGGTGATCGTGTCGGTCATTGTGAGTTAGTCGTCGCTCGGCGATGCGCTGGCCGAGGTGGATTCGGTGCCGGCGTCGACGCGGTCCTCGAAGTCGGGCTTGAGGACGAGCGCGACGGCCGCGGTGACGAACGAGCCCAGGACGATACAGCCCAGGAACACGAGCGGCCTGTTCGACAGCGGGATGACGAAGATGCCGCCGTGGGGCGCGGGCATGGTGACGTTCATCGCCATCGAGGTGGCGCCGCCGACGGCACTGCCGGCGACGACCGCGGGGATGACCCGTAGCGGGTCGGCCGCGGCGTACGGAATCGCCCCTTCAGTGATGAACGAAAAGCCCAGCACGACGCCGCTTTTTGCGTTCTCGTACATCTCGGCCGCGTACTTGTGCGGCGAGATGAAGTTCGACAGCGCCAGTCCGATGGGCGGGACCATCCCGCCGATCATCACGGCCGCCATCGGCGCGTAGATGCCCTCGGTGATGAGCCCCGTCGAGAAGACGTAGGCCACCTTGTTGACCGGACCGCCCATGTCGAAAGCCATCATCCCGCCCAGAATCGTGCCGACGAGAATCGCCTGCCCGCCCTGCATTCCCTGCAAGAAGCCAGTGAGGCCCGCGTTGGCGAGCGCCACGGGAACGCCCAGTACGAACAACATGATGGGCGTCAGCACGGCCATCGTGGCCACCGGAATGATGAGCACGGGCATCATGGGGGCGAGGAACTCCGGCACGTCGAGGCCCTTGAACCAGCGGGCCACGTACCCGGCCAGCAGCCCGGCGACGATGGCGCCGAGGTAGCCGGCGCCGGCCTCGCCGCCGGAGATGCCGATGACTGTCGCCGCCTCCGCGACGACGGCCCCATCCTGAATGAGGAACGACAGCAGGAACCCGGGCGCGAGGCCGGGACGGTCGGCGATCGCGTAGGCGATGTAGGCCCCCAGAATCGGGACCATGATGGTCAGGCCCGCGGTCCCGACCTGTGCGAGGAACCAGCCGGCCGAGCCGGTGTTCTCGAAGACCGATTGGGTATCCCCCACGGCGTACGCGAGTGCGAGGAAGATACCACCTATCGTGACGAACGGAATCATGAACGACACGCCGGTCATCAGGTCCTCCTTGACGGAGGTCAGGTGCGACCGGAGCATACGTTCGGATTTGCTTCTCTCTGACATTGATGCGACAGATACCACTACGTCCACTATCTACAATAAACGTTAGCGTTTTTGCTTGCTCGCTTTTGTTATTGAGGAGAACAGGTAGATAGATGATTGTTATTGCATGAAAAGAGGGGCGACACGGGACCGGACTAACAAACATATGTCTGTTATTTGCTTTGGAAGCGGCCGGCGGGCCGGGCCGACGAAATCGACGCGCGCGCCCCAGCGTTTAAGACTTCAACCGGCAGAGATAGAGCTATGCACCCGTCGACGTCGACGGACAAAGATGTGACGTTCACCGTCGAGAACATCGGCGGTATCGACTCGGCGGAGGTCAGTCTGTCGCCGGGGGTGACGGTTCTCGCCGGTCGCAACGCCACAAACCGGACATCGTTCCTGAAGGCGATGATGGCCGCGCTGGGCAGCGACTGGACCGCGATCAAGGGAGACGCGAAACACGGGCAGGTCTCGCTCACGCTGGGCGGAGAGCGCCACGAGCGCCGGATAACTCGCACCGAGGACGGCATCGTCAGTTCGGGTACTGGACTGCTCGCGGACACGACGCTCGCCAACCTCTTTGCCTTCCTGCTGGAGGACAACGAGGCCCGCCAGGCCGTTGTCCGGGGCGACGACCTCCGCGACATCATCATGCGGCCGGTGGACACGTCGGAGCTGCGCCGCGATATACACGACGCGGAGGAGCGAAAGGCCGCCATCGACGACGAACTGGACGACATCGCCTCGCTCAAGCAGCGCCTCCCGGAACTCGAACAGCGCCGCGCGGCAAAGCAGTCGGAGATAGCCGAGATACGCGAGGAGCTGGCCGGGGTCGAGGCGCGTCTCGACGAGCGCGACCTCACGGTCGACCTGACCCAGTCGAACACCGACGTTCTGGAAATCAGGCTCGACGAGCTGCGGGCGACCCGCGAGGAGCTCCGTCGGGTCCGTGCCGACATCGGTTCCGAGCAGGAGAGCCTCTCGGCCCTTCGCGAGGAACGCGGCCGGCTCGCGGCCGAACTGGCCGGTCTCCCGGACGCACCGGCCGACCGGCTGGACGAACTGGAGTCGCGTCTGTCCGCCCGCCGCGAGCGCAAGCGCGAGCTCTCGACGTACACCTCCCGTCTCCAGACTATCATCGGGTTCAACGAGGAGTTCGTCGACGGGGAACACGACCGTATCGCGGACGCGCTGGGCCGGTCGCCCGAGAACGTCGGTGACATCACCGACCAGCTCTACCCGGGGTCGAAGACGACCTGCTGGACCTGCGGGGCGACGGTGAAACCGGCCCGCTTCGAGCGGACGCTCGAAAGCCTGCGCGAGCACCGACAGGAGACGTTCGGGGAGATAGACGAGCTGGCGGCCGAAATCGACGAGCTGACCGACGAGAAAGCCCACATTACCGAGACGGTCGACCGGCGGGCCGACCTCACCGACACCATCGACGAGGTCGACGCGGAGATAGCGGACCGACAGGCGACGCTCGCGGACCTGCGGGAGCGCCGGGACAACCTCTCCTCGACCGTCGCCGAACTGGAGGCCGAGGTAACGGAACTGCGCTCGGCCGAGGTCGACGAGGTGCTCGACCTCCACAGCGAGGCCAACGAGCTGGAGTTCGAGCTGGAATCGCTGGAGTCGACCCTCGAAGAGATAGCGGAGGAGATAGCCGCGGCGGAGGCCGAGATACGCCGCGACGAGGCCCTCGTCGCCCGACGGGAGTCCGTGGTCGAGGAACTCATCGACCTGCGGACCCGCATCGACACGCTGGAGACGGAGGCCACGACGGCGTTCAACGAGCGGATGGCCGACCTGCTCGACCGGCTGGCATACGAGAACGTCGAGCGCATCTGGCTCGAACGGCTGGACGGGCCAGCCGACTCCGTGGCCACCGTCGACGCCGAGTCGGTCATCGAGGGCTCGGAGTTCGAGCTCCACGTGGTCCGCAGCTCCGAGGGGGGCACCGTCTACGAGGACACCGTCGCACACCTCTCGGAGTCCGAGCGGGCCGTCACCGGGCTCGTCTTCGCGCTGGCCGGCTATCTCGTCCACGACGTCGCCGACGAGGTCCCGTTCATGCTGCTTGACTCGCTGGAGGCCATCGACGCCGAGCGCATCGCCGCGCTGGTCGAGTACTTCGCGGCCGAAGTCCCGTATCTGGTCGTCGCACTGCTGCCGGAGGACGCCGAGACGCTGCCCGACAGCTACGACCGGGTACGCAACATCGGTCAGGCCGACTCGCAGTCGCAGTGACCCCGATCCAGCAGCTCTCCGACGGTGTACTGGGCGCCACAGTCCTGACAGAGCACGTCGACGCTGACGAACACGCGGTAGTCGCCCACGGAGAGCCGGCCGGCCGTCCGCAGGCGGTCGACCGTGTCCCGGACGACGCGCTCGACCCGGCCCTGTAGCCGGTCGATGACGGAGCGCTCGTGGTCGACGCCGTCGGTCCCGTCGCCGCGCTCGTAGCTGGCCCCGCGGACCTCGGTCAGATAGTGGCGCACGGCCTGGTAGGTGACGAAGTCCGCATCCAGCGCGTCCACGTCGACACCGGCCGCTTCGAGCCGGTTTCGCGCCTCGACCCGACGGCCGGCACTCACGTCCTCGTCGGTCAGCAGCCGGTAGTAGTTCTCCGCCTCCCCGTCGACGACGTCCATGCCGGCGTCCCGAATCGCGGCCAGCAACAGCGCCTTGTTGAACCGGTCGGCCAGATCTCGTAGGCTCTGTCGCTCGCCGCCCTCACCCAGCCAGGCGGCCTCCAGGTCGGAGCCGATGGACCCCAGGTCGCGGG
>PXQZ01000008.1 GCA_003021755.1 Halobacteriales archaeon QH_8_67_36
GACCCCGGCCACCCGATCGTCGACGGGCTGGACGAGTCAATCGTCATCGACGAGACCGAGACCTACGGCGAGCCCTTTGGCATTCCGGAGCCGGACCGCCTCGTGTTCACCTCCTGGTTCGAGGGTGGCGAGGTGTTCCGCAGCGGCTGTACGTACCGCCGTGGCCGCGGGAACGTGTTTTACTTCCGACCGGGCCACGAGACCTACCCCATCTACCACCGCGAGGATATCCGGACGGTGCTGGACAACGCTGTCCGCTGGGCCGCGCCGATCGAGGGCGCCGACGCCCGCGGCGCCAATCGGAACGTAGCGGCCCCGGAGTCACGGTAGTCCGACGATACCGCCCGGACGGGTCCGGCTCGTCCGACGGGAGACGGAGCCTGCCTTGTGCGCGTCGCGTGCGCGCACACGCGGACGCCGTCGGGCGGATTCGGCGAGCCATTTTTTACCCAGAACTACATAATTGCATATGCAATGGGGTTCGGGAGCTACGACGAGTCGGAACAGGAAAACCAGGAGTACGACACGGATTTCGACGATAGCGATGGGCTCGACACGGAGGGGGACGCCCATCAGGGGGACGTCGAATTCGAGTTCACCGCGTCGAACGACGAACTGCTCGACCGGCTTGAGGACATGAAGGAGGACGAAACGAAGAACACGTGAAACCGGGGCGACGCGCACTCGGCATCGCGGCGTCGGACCGCGACCGGTCGAGCCACCTCGCCGGAGTCGTCGTCCGTGCGGACCGGGCGGTCGACGGCTTCTGCTTTGGCACCTGCACCGTCGGCGGGAGCGACGCGACGGCCGCCGTCTGTGATATGTTCGACCGCCTCGGTCGCGAGGACCTTGGCTACGTGCTACTGGCGGGCATCGCGCCGGCGTGGTTCAACGTCTTCGACCTGCAGGCCATCCACGACCACACCGGCCTGCCGACGCTGTCGGTCTCCTTCGAGGCCTCGCCGGGGCTCGAAGACGCGATCCGCGACGCCTTCGACGCGGCGGACAGCATCGAGGACCGCCTGTCGACGTACCGCACGCTGCCCGACCGCCGTGAGGTGTCGGTCACCGACGGCACGGTGTTCGTCCGCAGCGTCGGTCTCGATCCCGAGGCGGCGGCCGAGGTCGTGCGAGCGTACACGCCCGCCGGCGGCCGACCGGAGCCGCTCCGGGTGGCCCGCCTCGCGGCGCGGGCGGTGGCAGAGTGCGAGCGCTGAGCGCGCCCGGGGCGTTCCCGAGAGCTTGATACGCTCGCGCCCCAACCACCGGACATGGGAACAATGAACGGGCTCACAGTGACCGAGTGCCGGCGCTGTGAGGCGCTGTGTGAGTCTCGCTCGCAAATCGTCAACGGCGGCGGCCCGGCGGACGCGAAGTTGCTGTTCGTCGGCGAGGCCCCGGGCGCGAACGAGGACGAACAGGGCGAGCCGTTCGTCGGTCGCAGCGGCGACGTGCTGGACGAGACGCTGCGCGACGTGGGGCTGGACCGGGACGACGTGCGCATCACCAACTGCGTCCGCTGTCGCCCGCCCGAGAACCGCGACCCACACGAGCAGGAACTGGCGAACTGCCGGAGCTATCTGGAGACCGAAATCGAGCGCGTCGACCCCGAACTCGTCGTCACGCTCGGGAAGGTCCCCGGCGAACACCTGCTGGAGCGGGACGTGGCCGTCACGAGCGAGGCCGGCGACGTGGCCGACGTGACCGTCGACGGGTCGCCCCAGCCGGTGATGCTTTGCGTACATCCGGCGGCGACGCTGTACGACCCCAGCCAGGAGGAGACGTTCCGGTCGACGCTGGAGCAGGCAGCGGAGTTCACCGACGACGAAAGCGGGCAGCGACGATTGGGAGACTTCTGAACCACTTCTTGCACGCTCGGGCGGTTGAGTACGGCACGCTTGACACACCTTCGCGACAAAAACGTGGGAAAAATCGCGTCGTCTGTTCACGGGCGCTCTACGCCCGTTCACATGGTCTGAAGGACGTTCGGTCCCTCGCTATCCTGTCGCGAGCCCGTGGCCTGCGGTGGTCCGCTCGCGGCGGTGGCACCGGCGGCTGTGCCGCCGGACGCTCACAGCGACCCGCCCGAACCACGACAGCCTGCCCTTCCCCGCCAGCGCTCGGAACCGACGGGCGTCGGTCCACTCGCGCCCGGCCACCGTGGCCCCAACCCCTCGCGACCGTCTTCATTCGACTGACTGCCCGGCGCCGTAGGTCACGGTCCCCTCGAAGCTCACCTGCGCGATGGCGCGGTCGCCGAGGTCCAGTGAGCGCAGCGCCACCGACCGGTCGTGGTGCCCAATCAGCACGTCGAAATCGGTTGACAGCGGTCGGACGCCAAAGCGGCCGTCCATGTCGACGCTGAACTGTTCGAGCCGGCCGTCCCGCAGGGTGTAGCTGGTCGTCCCGTGGGCGGCAGGCCAGGTTCGCAGGCGTGCGATTGCCACCGTCAGGACGTGATCGCCGTCCTCGACGACGCTGGTCGTCCGGCGGCCCGCTTCGTCGTGGTGGCTGATGCGGGCGACCGTCTTCGGGAGCCCCCACACTTCGTCGCCCAGCGCGCGGGCGGACTCCGTGGTAACCGGCAGTGAGTGGACGTAGCCGCCGTGGTCGCCGGTCACGAGCGGGACCAGGGGTGGCGGGGATGGCCGCGGCGTCGACGCGAGTACCACGGCGAGTTCGTCGTAGGGCCGCATGGCGTCGTCGCCGATGCGGTGGTACTCGACTACGAGGACGGTGACGACGGCCCGGCCCGTGGTGACGCGGGCCGGCCACAGCCCGTCGGGAAGCAGGTCGGCGACAGCGTCGCTGTCGGCGGGAAACATGAGTCCCGTCACTGTGGCCGCCGTCTCAAGTGGCACCGTCACCGTCTGTCCGGTCGAGAGCGTCACGGTGTCGCCCGTGGCCACCGGCACCCGTCCGCTGTCGACGCCGGACGACTGGTCCGACGTGTCGGTTTCGGAGACCATACTAGCGATGTCGTTCGTCCAGTCGCATAACGCTGCGCCGACGGAGCGTCGGCGCGGTATCGGTGCCGTTACCGCCGGTCGAGGCAGTAGTCCACGTAGTTCCGCAAAATCCGCAGTCCGGTCTCACCGGACTTCTCCGGGTGGAACTGTGTCCCGAAGACGTTGCCCGCTTCGTTGGCGACGATGGAGGCGAAGTCGGTCCCGTAGTCGGTGGTGGCGACGACCGCCTGCTCGTCGTCGGGGACGGCGTAGTAGGAGTGGACGAAGTAGGCGTACTCCCCGTCGACGGAACCGCCGGTCCCGTCTGCCCGTGGGGGCTTCGACCCCACGCTGTCGACCCCATCGACCAGCGGGTGGTCGCGCTGGACGTCGAGTTCGTTCCAGCCCATGTGGGGAACGGTTCGGTCGCGCGGGAAGCGGACGTTCTGCCCGGGGACGAGGTCCAGTCCCTCGGCGTCGCCCTGGCCGGCGTGGTCGGCCTCCTCGCTCGTGGTCAGCAGCATCTGCATTCCCAGGCAGATGCCAAAGAGCGGCGTGCCCGCCTCGGCCTCGTCTTCGAGCGCCTCCCGGAACGGGCCCGCGTTGTCCATCCCCTCGGAGAAGGCCCCGACGCCGGGCAGGACGATGCCGTCGGCGGCGCCGAAGTCACCGGGGTCCGCCGAGAGCGTCACCTCGGCGCCGGCACGTTCGAGGCCGCGGGTCACGCTCCGGAGGTTCCCGAGCCCGTAGTCGACGACGACCACCTCGGCGGCCGTCTGTCTGGCGTTCATACGCCGTGCTACGCCAAGGCCGGCTAAGTGACTTCCCCTTCGGACAGGTCTTGCGGTGGGGACTCCCCGCGGTGGCCCTAAAGCGCGTTTCATCGCGCGAAGACGGGGAAGGGCAGGCTGTCCTGGTTAGGACCGAGTACAGTGAGCATCCGGCGAGCGAAGCGAGCCGGTGCCACCGCCGTGAGCGAACTACCGCGCGCCGGAGCGCGCGAGTGAGGTGTAAAAAGTGGTCAAAGGAAGTCCCGCACATCCGAATACCACATGTCGTGGTGGTCGACGGCGTCGATGGCGTCGGCGATGCGGACGGCGATGGCGTGCCAGCAGAGCTGTTCGGGGTCCTCGCGGTCGAGGTTGTACTCGGCGTCGGCACAGTCACACTGGCCGTCCTCGACGATGTACTCGTCCTCGTAGCCGACGACGACCACGAAATCGCGGTAGCCTTTCACGCGGCTCTCGCCGACGGCCTCGATGGCCCGGCGGCCGCGCTCGCCGTGGACGTCGACGATAGCCGTCACTATGTCGGGGGTCAACTCCCCGGCGTCGGCTAACCGACCCATCCATTCGTCGACGGTGGTCACACGCTCGCTACGGATAGCCTCGACAAAACAGCGTCGGCTCCAAGAGGGGAGTGGGGTGGTGGTACTCTCGGTGCAGCCTTGATGCATGACAGCCAGAAAGCCCCGAGTTTAGCCAAGCGGGGCTTTCTGGCTATAATCACCCACGAGACGAGCGGTTCAGCAGGCCGTTCATACCAGTAGTGACACTCTTAGCACCAATTCCTAGCCCGGAAGGGTAAACAGTCGAGAGTACATGGATATGTCATGGCCGAGGTCCTGTGGGTGGCGCTGGGGTCGTTCACGTCGGGGGTGGGGTCGCTGTATCTGCTGGCACAGTTGCGCGAGCACTGGGCGAAGCCGGGCGCGAAGTGGTTCGTCGCGACCATCGGGACCATCACCGTCTGGTCGACGGTCTACGGCGTGGCGCTACTGGTTTCGGATCCGGCGGTCCGCCTCGCGCTGGAGGCGATAACGTGGGGGTGTCTGCTGTGGCTTGGCTACGCCTTCGTCGGGTTCGCGCTGGGGTACACCGGGCGGCGGGCGACACTCGAGAGCCCGCTGTTCCGGGGGCTTGCGGTCATCCCGGTGGCAGTGACGGTACTGGCGCTGGCGAACGGGCGGGCGGGGCTGCTGTGGACCGATGCCGTGGGGACGACGAACGGGGTCGTCAGCTACACCATCCAGCCGCTTGGCTATCTGGCGATTTTCGGGTCGATGCTGTTCGTCGTGTTCGGGACGATGCTCGTCTTCGACACCGTCCTCAGCTACGGGCCGCTGTACCGGCGGGAGGCCACCGCGGTCGGGTTGAGTCCGATCCCGCCCGGACTGGCGGTGCTGGCGTGGGCGCTCAGCATCGGCCCGGCGGTGAACCTGACGACGGTCGCCTTTCTGCCGCATCTGGCGCTCGACACCTACGCGTTCGTGCGCAGCGACATGTTCGAGTTCCACCCGGCGACGCGCCGGGCGGGCGAGCGGGCGGCCGTCGACGACATCGCGACGCCGGTGGCCATCGTCGACGTGACGGGTCGCATCGTGAACCTCAATCCCGCCGCGGAAGCGATGCTCGGCGTCACGAAGCGGTCGGTGCTGACCGAACCGCTGGACGACTGCATCGACGGCGACCGGTTCGTCCCGGGCGAGGACGACGGCCGCTTCGGCGTTAGGAACAGCGGCAGACGCCGGGAATACAAGCTCCAGCAGACCGAGCTGGCCGACGGCGGCGGGACCCAGCTCGGTTACACCGTCGTCTTCCAGGACATCACCGACGAACTCCGCCGGGAGCGACGGCTGGAGGTGCTCAACCGGTTTCTCAGACACAACGTGCGCAACGAGAGCGTCGTCATCCAGGCCCGCGCCGAACTGCTCGCGGAGACGCTCGACGGCGGGGAAGCCGACCACGCGGCCACCATCGAGCGAGCCGTCGACCGGCTCGTGGCCTCGGGCGACAAGGCCCGCACGCTCTCGGAGGCGGGCACCGACGAAGCCGACCGCAAACCCGTCGCCCTCCGCGACCTCGTCGACGACACCGTCGACCCGCTCGCGGCCGAGTACGACGGCACGGTGACGGTCGAGGGTCCCGACGACCTGACCGTCAGGAGCCAGCCGGTGTTGCTCGACGTCGTCGTGAAGAACCTGGTCGAGAACGCCCTCCAGCACGTTCCCGATGCCCGCGTGACGGTGCGAGCGACGACCGACGGCGACGAGGTGGCGCTGTCGGTCACCGACGACGGGCCGGGGATTCCCGACCACGAACTCGGCGTGCTGGAACGCGGCGAGGAGACGGCGCTGTCCCACGGCAGCGGAATGGGGCTCTGGCTGGTTAGCTGGGCGACGGCGACGCTGGGCGCCGACCTCGATTTCGACGTGAGCGACGGAACGAGGGTAACTGTTCGCCTGCCTGTGGTGAGTAAGGAACTTACTGCTTCCACTCGCTAAGCGGGCGAAAAGAGCAAGCCCCAGAAGCCGAGCGCCGGAGGCTTTCCGGCTGTACGCACTGCTCTCGACCGAACCGGCCTCTCCCGGAACACCCACAGCGCACCTTCGAACGACTGAAGGGCCGTCGCCGGCAGGAGTCGGTATGCGCGTGAGCGAAGGGCAGGTGACGGTCACGGTTCCCGAACAGCCCGACGCGGGGACGGGGAGCGAGGTGTTTTTCAACCCCGTTCAGGAGCTGAACCGCGACCTGACCGTGGCGACGCTGCGGGCCTATCGGGAGCGGACGCCCCGGGTCGAGTCGTATCTCGACGCCACCGCGGCCAGTGGCATCCGCGGGGTCCGGGCGGCGGCCGACGGCTGGGAGACGAGCCTCTGTGACGTCGACGACGAGGCGGTGGCGCTGTGTCGGTCGAACCTCGACGACAACGACCTCGACGGGACGGTCCACCACGAGAACGCCAACGTGCTCATGCACTCGGAGGCGTTCGACGTGGTCGACCTGGACCCCTTCGGGACGCCGATCCCGTTCGCCGACGCGGCCGTCCAGGGCACCAAACACCTGCTCTGTGTCACGGCCACCGACACCGCGCCGCTGTGTGGCGCACACTTCGAGAGCGGCGTCCGGAGCTACGGTGCGGTACCCCGGAACACCGAGTTCCACCCGGAGATGGGCCTCAGAGTACTGCTGTCGGCGATGGTCCGGACCGCCGCCCGCTACGACATCGCTGCCCGGCCCGTCCTGAGCCACGCAACGAATCACTACGTCCGCACCTATCTGGAGTTCGACCACGGCGCGAAGGTCGCCAACGACTGCATCGACGACCTCGGCCACATCTATTACTGCCAGCGTTGCCTCTGGCGCGAGTCCGAGCGCGGCCTC
>PXQZ01000009.1 GCA_003021755.1 Halobacteriales archaeon QH_8_67_36
TATCTACGGTGGGTGAAGTTGTGGGTGCCGGGTGTTCGGTCCGGCGTTGGTCGAAGAAACGTGACTGCTGACCACCGGAAAGTTCCGCCAGCAACGTGTGTCAACACCGCTGCTAATAGCCAGAGAGCCCCGACTGGCTGAACTCGGGGGGCTCGCTGTGCCCGTCACTCGCTGCGCTCGTCCCGGTGTCTGCTCACGGGCCGCGGCCCGTTCGCACGTGCCGAGGCGCGTAGCGCCTCGCACCTTACGTCGCCCACCGTCGTTCAGCCAGCCACCGGAGAGTGAGGCGCGCGACCCGAGCGGGAGGGGACTCTCTAGCTGTTGGCGCTCGTCGTAATGTTTGCACATTCTGCGACTGCTAGCCAAGCGTTCAAAACACATAGCGAACACACCCACCCTATGCTCGCAATCGCGGGGGGGAAGGGAGGGTGTGGGAAGACGACGACGGCCGTCGGGCTCGCGCGCGGACTGGCCGCGCTGGGGACGCGCCCGCTGGTGGTCGATGCGGACCTCGACATGCCGGACCTCCACCACCGCACCGGCGTCGAACGGGCGCCGGGTATCGCGGCCGCGGTCGAGAGGGACCCACGAGCGGTCGCCCAGCCCGGCGGTCGGTTCCCGGAGATAGACGTGTTACCCTGCTGTGGGGCCGACACGGCCACCGCGGCGGCGCTGTTCGAGCGACTGGGCGACCGGCACGAGGACAGCGGAACGCCAGACGGCCCCGTGCTGCTTGACTGTCCGGCCGGCGCGAGCGCGGACGCCGCCGCGCCGCTGCGGGCGGCCGACCGCACCGTCCTCGTCTCGACGCCCCGGGAGCGGAGCCTGCGCGACGTGGCCAAGACGGCGGCGATGGCTCGCGAACTCGACGCTCCGCCGGTCGCGGTAGTGCTAGTCCGCAGCGAGGGGCGCGTCGACCCGAGCGAACTGCTCGGCTGTGACGCTGTCGTCCACGTGCCGGAGCTACCGGAACCTCCACTCGAAACGGAGGAATCGGCCGCGAGACACCTGCAATGTGCCAAATCGGTAACTGAGCGGAATATTTAATCGGGTGGGTCAGGTAGGTTTTGTACGGCATGGTGAACCGGCTCCGAACTGGCATCGACGTTCTCGACCGGAAGCTCGACGGCGGCATCCCTGCGGGGAGCATCGTCGCGCTGACGGCCCAGCCGGCGAGCCAGGCGGAGCTGTTTCTCTACGAACTCACCGCCACGCGCGGGACGCTGTGGCTCTCGCTCGACCGCACCGCGGAGTCAGTGATCGCCAGTATCGAGCAGACGCCGGCCAACACCGGCGACCCGACGGTCCGACACATCTCCGGGGAAGCGCCGCTCGACAACGCGGGTAAACTCGTCTCGGCGCTGCCCGAAACATCGAATCTCATCGTCGACCCGCTGGACGTACTGGAGGCCCAGGAGCCCCACTCCCGGTTCCGGGCGTTCATGAACGACCTGCAGAACCACATCGTCAACACCGGGAGTATCGCGGTTCTCCACTGTCTCGACGGCCGCGACGTGCCGCCGCTCCGGGACACTACGGAACACTTCGCCGACGTGGTCTTCGAACTCAAGACCCGCACCTCGGGCGACGAAGTCGAGAACAGGCTGGCCATCCCCAAGTTCCGGGGCGGCCGCGCGCCCAACGACATCATCAAGCTCGACCTGGTCGAACAGGTCAGCATCGACACCAGTCGGGATATCGCGTAGCCCTACCGCTTCGGGCAGAGGGACTTCGTCGAAATCCGCAGCGGCGGACAGGCTCTGGATTGGTTCGGTCAATACAGAGGTAGTGTACCACAAACTACTAGTCTATTCTTCTAGCTAATCCGAGTCGAACTAACTGCTAAGTACCGCAAAAGTCAACGGACGGAACTGTTCGATATGTGGCTCTTCTGCACTTTAGGATTCAGCCCCGAGTACATGCGTATTTAGTAGTACGGTATATATCTACATAGAATTGAGTGTCGCCAGGAGCACGACATCTGGTAGATGATACAAGTTCGCACGACACTCGAACGGTTTGTAGATGAACTCGACCTCGGCGTCTTCGGAGTCGGATTCAGTGTATCGTTGCTCGCGATTCTGGTGTTTTTCCTGTATCCGGAAGCGTCTGCGGAGACGATGGGGCGAGTCAACGAATTCCTCTGGACGGAGTACATGTGGGTGTACGTCGGGACGATGTTCCTGATGATCGTCTTCAGCCTCTGGCTCATGGTCGGCCCTTGGGGGAGTCTCAAACTCGGCAAACCGCACGAAGACCCCGAGTTTGGGTTGCTATCGTACTTCTCGATGATGTTCTCTGCCGGAATCGCGGCAGGAATCGTCTTTTGGGGTCCCGCGGAGGCGCTGAAACACTACACGACGGTCCCACCGCTATTCGGGGCGGAGCCACAATCCGCGGCGGCGGCAGTGGGCGCTATCCAGTACACCCTCTTCCATTGGGGAATCGCGTACTGGGTGCCATACGTCATCGTTGCGATCCCTATCGCGTACTATGCGTTTCGAGAGGACGCCCCGATGCGAGTCTCGACGCTCGTTGCGCCGTTCGTCGGCGTTGACAACCTCGACGGGTTGCTGGCCAAGGCCATCGACATAACGGCGGTGTTCGCGACCATCGGCGGCATCGCGACAACCCTCGGTTTCGTTGGCAAGCAGTTCCTGACTGGACTGACCTACAACCTCGGCGTTTCGCTTGGGGATGCTGGAACGGTGCTCGTGATAACGGGACTGACGGTCGCGTTCACCGTCTCGGTCGCACTCGGTGTGAAGAAAGGAATCGCCCGGATTTCGCGATTCAACATGGGCGTGTTCGCCGTACTGACGGTTGTAACGTTCCTCCTCGGACCGACCAACTACATCATGAACACCGGCCTTCAGGCGGTGGGGAACTACTTCGCCGAGTTCCTCGGGATGGCGCTGTACACGAACGCGACTGGTACCGGAGAGTGGGTCGGTAACTGGACCGTCTTCTACTGGGCCTGGGTGTTTTCCTGGGCTCCGTTCGGTGGGCTGTTCGTCGCTCGTATCTCACGCGGTCGAACGATCCGTCAGGTAGTCGCAACGGCGGTCATCGGTGCCACCGCGTCGACTACCCCGTGGTTCCTGACGATGGGCGGCAGTGCCATCTTCTTCGAGCGAAACGACATCGCACCGATGCTGTCGATGGTGGCCGAGTACGGCGTCTCCGTCTCTGGTTTCCCGCTGTTCGGTGCGCTCCCGCTCGGTGGGTTGCTCTCGGCGGTGTTCATGCTTCTCGTCGTGACGTTCTTCATCACGTCGGCCGACTCCTCGACGCTCGCACTCGGGATGCTCACAACTGGCGGTAAACAACAGCCCTCGACCGTCAACCGCGTCATCTGGGGCGGGCTGATGGGCGGGCTCGCGTCGCTACTCATCGTCGGCGGCGGCATCGACGCCCTCCGCTCGTCGGCTATCATCACCGGCTTTCCCTTCGCCATCATCTCGATTATCGCCATCGCCGGCAT
This sequence comes from Halobacteriales archaeon QH_8_67_36, assembly GCA_003021755.1. GTDB lineage: Archaea > Halobacteriota > Halobacteria > Halobacteriales > Haloarculaceae > Haloarcula. The sequence goes on from PXQZ01000009.1 coordinate 3,485, forward strand.
GATACGGGAGTTCCAGCAGGTCTCTCCGTTGCTCTCTGTCAGCGACGACCCGGCTGTCGCCCAGGAAGCGGGTTCGGCTGATCGGTCGAGTGTGAGCGTAGACGACGACTGAGGACAGTCGATCACCGACTTCGGGAGCGTGCACGTTCCCGACGCTGTCTCTCATTTAGAGGGCTGTCCTGCCAGTACCGACGTGGCCAATACAGTCTACCCTACTTCGATCTTGTTGGTCGCTCCGTCGAGGGTGGGGCCTTAGCGCCCTGTAATTCAGGTAAAAAAGCGAACGGTTGCGGGTTCGTGGTTACTCGCCGGCGTTCTCGAGTTCTTCGGCGATTTCCTCGGCGTCGACGTCGGCGTCCTCCAGTTGCTCTTCGAGGCCGCCCATGCCGCCACCCATCATGCCGGGCATGCCCATGCCGCCACCGCCGATCTCCTCCTGAACGATGATGCGGTCCACGCCGAGCAACTGGGTGAGCTGCTGGGCGATCTGCTGTTTGCCCATCATCCACTGCTGGTTCATCGTCAGCTGGGGCGTCGCCTCGATGTAGAGGGTGTCCTTCTCGACCTCGACGGTCTCGTACTCCGTTTGGGCGGCGTCGCCGCCTTCGTCCGAGGCGTCATCCGACGCCTCGCTCTCGACGGGCTGCTCTTCCTCGACGGTTTCGTCCTCGAACCAGACGTCGAGTTCGACGTCGAGCATCAGCGAGAGGATGCCCTGGGCCTTCTCCTCGCGGTCGGTGACCTCGGAGACGATTTCGTACTCGTACTCGACGGCCTCACCCGCGAGCGGGTGGTTGAAGTCGACGCGTGCGCGGCCGCCGATGATGGTCTCGACGCGGCCCTGCTCGCCGTCTATCTGGACCTGGGCGCCGGGGTAGCGGTCGTCCTCCCCTATCTTGTCCTTCGAGACGGTCCGGACCTGGTCTTCCTCGTACTCCCCGAAGGCGTCCTCGGCGGAGACGGCGACGGTCCCCTCGTCGCCGACCTCCTTGCCGAAGATGTCCTGCTCGACGTCCGGGAAGATATGGCCTTCCCCCAGCACGATGGTGCGCGGGCCCCAGTCCTGCTGGTCGGTGTCAATACCCTCGTCCGCAGCGACCTCCTCGTCGGTGGTGTCGACGAGCTGGTCGCCGTCGACGGTTCGGGCGGTGTAGGCGAGTTTGACGACATCGCCGGACTGGAATCCGCTCTCGGGCTCTTCGTCGGCCGCGTCTTCCTCGACTGGCTCCGTCTCCTCGGCCTCGGAGTCGTTGCTCATACCCTGAAGGACTGCCGTGGCACTCTTAAGAACAACGTTTCGGTCCGGCCTACGACCCGTCGGCGAGGATGGCGTCGAGTTTCGCGCGGTCGATGTTCCGGCCGGAGACGGGGATGACGACGGTCTCGCCGGCGATATCGTCGGCCCGGAGCGCGGCGGCAACGCCCGTCCCGCAGGCGCCCTCCATGACGATTCGCTCCTCGGCGAACAGCCGGGCGACGGCGTCGTGGATGGCGTCCTCCGAGACGAGCGAGAAGTCGGCCAGTCCGTCCCGGAGGATGCCCATCGTGAGCGCGAACGGGACCCGCGTGGCGACGCCCTCGGCGCTGGTCTCCATCCGGTCGTGTGGCTCCAGCGTGTCCTCGTGGTAAGCCCGGTGCATCGCCGGGGCCGCGGCGGACTGAACCCCGATGATGTCGGCGTCGGTCAGCACACCGACGGTGAGACAGTAGCCGACGGCGGAGGTACCCCCGCCGACGGGGCAGTAGAGTCGGTCGACGTCGGGGAGTTCCTCGACGACCTCCAGCCCGGCGGTGCCGACGCCGGCGAGCAGTTTCGGTTCGTTGCCCGAGTGGACGTAGCGTTTCCCCGTCTCGATGGCGAGTTCCTCCACGTGTTCGCGGGCGGCATCGTAGTTCGGCCCGTGGCGGATGACCTCGGCGCCGAGTCGTTCCATCGCCGCGACCTTCCCGTCGTTGGCCTCCTCGGGGACGCCGATGGTGACGGGCACGTCGAACTCGCGGCCCGCCCAAGCGATCGACTGGCCGTGGTTGCCCGAACTCGCCGTGATGAGGCCCCGCTCGCGGAACTCCTCGTCAAGCGAGGCGACAAGGGTGACGCCGCCGCGGACCTTGAACGCGCCCGTCGGCAGCGTGTCCTCGCGCTTGAGGTAGACGTCGGCGGAAAGCGCCGCCGAGAGGTGTTCGCTGCGGACCAGTGGCGTCTCGGGAAGATACTGTGAGACGACCTTTCGCGCTCGGGCCACGTCGGCCGTCGTCGGGGGCGTCAGGTCGTGATACGGGAAGACGGTCGTGTCGTCGGGCGACTCGACCGGCTCGTAGCGACCGTCCATACAGCCCCCCGGGTCGCAAGCACACTAAAACTCGCGGTCTCGTGTGTGTCGGCTGGTGCGAAACCGGTAACGAATCATAACACGTGTCACTGTACCACACGAATACTGATCGGATACTCTCCGGGTCTCGGCAAACGCCGGCCGATAGTCGAGGACGCGGTGACAGCAGAAGCAGACGACGATCCCTGTGGGGCCACTCGGCCGCTTCGTCACCGGCTGGCGGGCGTCCGCGCGTGGTGGCCGAGTGGTCGCCGGTCCAAAGCTATTGCATCTGCAAGCAGAACCTAGCTATTACCTCGCCTAATTGTCAAACGTGGAGACTCTTTGACCTATGTCACACCGGAATCAGAACCGAGGTGGGCAACGTCGACAACGGAACCAGCAGGGCCAGCAGTCCGGTCAGCAACAGCAGGGTCAGCAGGGACAACAGTACGGCCAGCAGCACCGGCAGCGAGGCCAGCAAAGACAGCAGTACGGTCAGCAGCACCAGCAGCGCGGCCAGCAAGGACGACAGTACGGCCAGCAGAACCAGCAAAGACAGCAGTACGGGCAGCAACAGCGCGGCCAACAGCAAGGCTGGCAGCAACAGGGCGGACAGCAAGGACAGCAGTACGGGCAGCAACAGCGCGGCCAACAGGGACAACAGTACGGTCAGCAACAGCGAGGCCAGCAACAAGGCTGGCAGCAGCAGGGACAGCAGGGACAGCAGGGACAGCGCCCCCAGCAGACACCACGACAGCAGCAGGGACACATGACAGCGCAGCAGCCGAGCGGACAGCAGGCCGGCTGGCCAGGCCAGCAGGGTCGGGGCACCGGCCAGCGCCACTCCCAGCAGTTCCGGCAGGAACACCGCCAGCAGGGTCAGTTCGTCTCACAGCAGACGGGCCAGCAAGGGAGTCAGTGGTATGGACAACAACAGCGAGGACAACGAGAGGGACAGCAGTACGGGCAGCAGCAGGGTCAACAACCCCAGCAGGGGCAGTCCTTCGGCGGCCAGCAAGGACGGAACATCGGCGGACAATACTCGGTCTACTCGCAACAGCGCGACCAGCAGGGGCAGTTCGTCAGCCATCAGGGCCAGCAGCAACACGGCGGACAGCAACAGTACGGTCAGCAGCAACGCGGACAGCAACAACAGCAACGCAGCCAGCAGAGCCGGCGCGACGACCGGAGCGAGAGCCAGCAGGGTCAGGGACTGCCCCGGGAGGCACGCTCGCGCAGCGGGAAACACTCCGCACAGGAGCAGGGGCGCAACGAAGAGGGACACTTCACCGGAAAGGACTGAGCAGGGGCGCAACGAAGAGGGACACTTCACCGGAAAGGACTGAAAGGGAGCCTCGACGCTACGACAACACCGTTTTTTCATCGCCCACCCACAGAGGAGAGGCATGTACGAAGTCGAAGTGAAAGTCGCCGCCGACCTACAGGCTGTCGCCGAACGCCTCGACGAACTGGACGCCACGCTGACGGGCGACGTCGTTCAAGTCGATACGTATTACGACGCGCCCCACCGGGAGTTCGCTGAGACGGACGAGGCCCTGCGGGTGCGCCGGGAGACGAGGGCAGGCGACACCGAGGCCCGCATCACCTACAAGGGACCACTGGTCGAGGCCGAGTCGAAGACCCGCAAAGAGTTCGAGAGCGGCGTCGACGACGGCGAGGCCGCAGACGCCATCTTCGAGTATCTGGGGTTCGAGGTGGCCGCCACCGTCGAGAAGGACAGGCGGTTCTACCGCTACGACGGCTACACCGTGACGCTGGACGCGGTCGAGGGCGTCGGCGAGTTCGTGGAAGTAGAGTCCGAAACCGACGAGGACGGTGTCGAAGCCGCCCGGGAGGGCGCCTACGAGGTCCTGCGGGACCTGGGACTGGACCCCGACGAGCAGACCCGCACGTCGTATCTCGGTATGCTCCTCGAAGATACCTCACAGTAATCTTTGCGTGTCGAGCGGTTCTCGTAAGTTATAGAAGCGGGCACGGTTTATGTGCGAGCAATGACCGAGCGGAACATCCACGTCGCCCCCGAGAGCGGACTCGCAGTCGAGGAACAGAGCGTCGAAATCGTCGAGCGGAAGGGTATCGGCCACCCCGACTCCATCTGTGACGGGGTCGCCGAAAGCGTCTCCCGCGCGCTCGCACGGACGTACATCGACCGCTTCGGGAAGGTGCTGCACTACAACACGGACGAGACACAGCTCGTCGCCGGCACCGCCGCGCCGGCCTACGGCGGGGGCGAGGTGCTCGAACCCATCTATCTGCTCGTCGTCGGCCGCGCGACCAAGACCTATGGGGGCGAGCGCGTCCCCGCCGAGACCATCGCGCTGCGGGCCGCCCGCGAGTATCTGGCCGAGAGCTTCCCGCATCTGGACCTCGGGACGGACATCGTCGTCGACGTGGAGTTCGGCGAGGGATCGGGCGACCTCCAGACCGTCTTCGGCGAGGAGGCGGTCGTCCCCAACGCCAACGACACCAGCTACGGGGTCGGCCATGCACCGTTCTCCGAGACGGAGCGGATAGTGTACGATACGGAGCGCAGGCTCACCGGCGAGTACGCCGCCGAGAACCCCGTCGTCGGACAGGACGTGAAGGTAATGGGCAAGCGCGAGGGCGACCACATCGACGTGACCGTCGCCGTCGCGATGGTCGACGAACACGTCGCCGACCTCGGAGGGTACGAGCAAGCAGTCGAGGACGTGCGCTCGTACGTCGCCGACCTGGCGACGGGGCACACTGACCGCGACGTGAGCGTCCACGTCAACACCGCCGACGACTACGACGAGGAGTCGATCTATCTCACGGTGACCGGGACCAGCGCCGAGCAGGGCGACGACGGCTCCGTCGGCCGGGGGAACCGCGCCAACGGCCTCATCACGCCGAACCGGCCGATGAGCATGGAGGCCACCTCGGGGAAGAACCCGGTCAACCACATCGGGAAGATATACAACCTCCTCTCGACGGAGATCGCCCAGTCGGTCGTCGCGGAAGTCGACGGCATCCGCCAGATTCAGCTCCGCCTGCTCTCACAGATCGGCTCGCCCATCGACCAGCCCCACGTCGCCGACGCGATGGTTGTCACCGAGGACGGCGTCGCCGTCGGGGACATCGAGGACGAGGTCCGGGACGCCATCGACGCGGAACTGGCCGACGTGACCGAGATCACCCGCAAGGTCATCGCGGGCGAGCTCTCGACGTTCTGACACTGTTTGCCGTACCGTCGTGAGGGGGCGAAATCCGTCACGTGCGTACAGCCGACAGTACGTGTCGGCGAACGACATCCCTTTATTCGCTTTCGGATAACTGCGGGTATGCACCCGCCCGAGGCCGACGTGGTACTCGTCCGTCACGGCGAGCTGGGCGTCAAGAGCGAGCAGGTCCGCCGGAAGATGGAGGACCGACTGGCCGAGAACATGCGGGCGATGTTCGACGCTCGCGGGCTCGCGGGCGACATCGAGCGCCGTCGCAACCGGCTGTTCGTCCACACCGACGACCCAGACGCGGTGGCCGACGCCGCGGCGGACACGTTCGGCGTCGTTTCGGCCTCGCCCGCCCGGACCGTCGAGCCGACGCTGGACGCCATCGAGGCCGCCCTCGTAACGGCGACCGAGGCACACTACGACGGCGGTACGTTCGCCGTCGACGCCGACCGTGCCGGCCCCAGCGACGCCCACCCCTTCGCCAGCACTGACATCGAGTCGGAAGGCGGCGCGGCGGTGCGGGCGGCCATCGAGTCACTGGGCCACGAGCCAACGGTGGACCTCGACGACCCGGATTTCAGGCTGTTCATCGAGTGCCGGAGCGAAACGGCGTACGTCTTCCTGGAGAAGCGAGCGGGGCCGGGCGGGCTCCCGCTTGGGACACAGCGTCCGGTCGTCGCCCTGGTCAGTGGCGGCATCGACTCGCCGGTTGCCGCCTGGAAGCTGATGGCACGGGGCTGTCCCGTCATCCCGGTGTACGTCGACCTCGGCGCCTACGGCGGTCCGGACCACCGGGCACGGGCCCGGGCGACCGTCGAGACGCTGGCGGAGTACGCTCCGGGTGAGGCGATGCCGATGCACGTCGTCGACGCCGGCGACGTGGTGGCCGACCTCGAAGCCGAGATGGACGACCTGCGAATGCTCGCGCTCCGTCGGTACATGCTCGCGACGGCCGAGGCCGTCGCCGAATCCGAGGGGGCCGTCGGCGTGGTCACGGGCGAGGCCATCGGCCAGAAATCCAGCCAGACCAGCGCGAACATCGCCGTCACGGACGTCGTGGCTTCGCTTCCGGTCCACCGGCCGCTGCTGGCGATGGACAAGGCCGGCATCACGGACCTCGCCAGGGACATCGGTACGTTCGAGGACGCCACGGTCGACACGGGCTGTAACCGGATCGCCCCCGGGCTCCCCGAGACGAACGCCGACCTCGACACCCTCCGAGCCGCCGAGCCGGCCGACCTCTTCGAACGGGCGAGGGCGTCCGCGGCGGCCCGCGAAGTCGTCCCCATCGAAAGGTAAATCTCCGGGGCGCTGGTGAGTCGAGGTATGGCACAGGTCTGTCTCGTCGGGAGCGAAGACGTGAGCCTCCGGTACGAGTTGCTCTCCCGTGAGACCGCCCGGAACGCGCTGGTCACCTACGACCTCCGGGAGCCCTTCGAGAACACCCTGCAACTGGAGACGGTGAGCCTGGGCGCGGCGGTCGCCCTGCTCAACGACCTGAACTGGTATCTCGTCCGCTTTACCGACGCCGCCTTCGTGAAGATGCCATCCATCAGCGAGAGCGAGTGGCTCTCGCGGGAACTAGCGACGGCCATCCGCGACGACGCGGTCGCGCCCAACATGACAGGCCGGTTCCTGATGGTGTACGGCGTGGTCGCGGACGACGAAGCGGACGGCGACGAGGACCTTCCCGACCAGCCGGCCCCGCAGGACCGCCCGCCGCGACTCGTCGAGCCGATGCTGTTGACGCGGACCGGCGAAACCGTCCCCGACTACGATCTGCGGGACGTGGACGACACGCTGGTCGTGCGCGTTACCGAGGACGAGTTCGGTGCCTGAACGACGACACCGAACCGGTGTCGACTGCGGACGCGTTCGACGCGCTGTCATCGACGTACGAGGACGTTCACGCGGTTCTCGTCGGCCGACAACACGGCGCTTTATCTCATCGACGGGACGGTGCTGTACGCGGTCTAATCCGCCGAGAAACCCGGAGACCGTCAGCGGCATCACCGTCCACACGGACGAGTGGGTCCGCGGCGCCATCCACAGCGACACCGAGGCGATAAACGAGTGGACGCCAGCGAAACACGAGGCGTTCAAACCCCCCGACGCGTCGACTAGTCGAACATCCCGGTCGATATGTACCGCTCGCCGCTGTCCCAGTAGACCGTGACGACCAGCGGGTCGGCCACGCCCTCGGCGAGCAGTTCCTCGGCCACCTCGCGGGCCGCGAGGTTCGACGCGCCCGAGGACTGCCCGACGAGGATGCCCTCCTCGCGGGCGAGGCGGCGACACTCCGCTTCGGCGTCGTCCAGTTCCACCGTCTTCACGTCGTCCAGCAAGTCCACGTCGAGGTTGTCGCTGACGAACCCCGGCCCCATCCCCTGGAAGCTGTCCTCGCCGGTGCCCGGCTCCATCCCCGAGAGGACGGCGTTGCCGGCCGGCTCGACCGCGACGATGTCGATATCGGGGAAGGTCTCGCGGAGCCGGCGGCCGGTGCCCGTGATGGTGCCGCCGGTGCCGACGCCCGCGACGAGCGCGTCGACGGTCCGGTCGCCGACCTGCTCGATGACCTCCTCGCCCGTCGTCTCGTAGTGGGCCTGCGGGTTCGCCGGATTCTCGAACTGGCGCAACTGGACGTGGCCGTCGCGGTCGGTTAGTTCGTCGGCCCGGTCCTTCGCGGCCGAGATGTCGCCATCGACCAGTTCGATGTCGGCCCCGTACGCCGTCATGATCTGCCGGCGCTCTGGGGACTTCGAGGACGGCATCACCAGCACCACGTCGTACCCCTTCGCCGCACCGACCAGCGCCATCCCGATGCCCGTGTTGCCGCTGGTCGGCTCGACGAGCGTGTCGCCGGAGCTGATGACCCCCTCGCGCTCGGCACGTGCTATCATGGACCGCGCCGGGCGGTCCTTCGCGGAGCCGCCGGGGTTGAACGACTCGACCTTCGCGGCCACTGTCGCCCCCTCGGGCGCGGCGACCGACACCAGCGGCGAGCCGATCGTCTCGACGATGGACTCGCTGAGTGACTCGTGCATGGGTCGTGGCTACGCCGCCGCCGGGTAAAACCCCCCGTGGAACCGCCAAGGCGGAGGGGGAGTCGTGGGTGGCGGCAGTTCCTTCCGGCGTGCCTCGGCGACCCGACAGGGCCTGATAGCCGGGAGGTTCAAGCCAGTTGCACCGCTACTGGTGGCCATGAGCGGGAGCGAACGCCTCGAAACGATGGAACCGAACCCGGTGTGGGTGAAAGACGCCTACGCCGATACGGTCGACGTCCTCGCCAAGCACCGACACGACCTCGACTACCACGTCTGGGGCGGCGACTGGTGCAAGGACTGCCGCGCACAGTTACCCGACCTCGGCGCCGCGCTGGAAGCCGCGGAGGTCCCCGCGTCGCGGATTCACCACTACCCGACCGAGAAGGAAGACGACGGCTCCAAGACCGGCCCCGGCGTCGAGGAGTACGGTATCGAGTACATCCCGACGGTCGTGGTCGAGCACCACGGGGAAGAAATCGCCCGCTTCGTCGAGGAGGAACGGGTACCTATCCCCGTCTATCTCGCCGACGAGATCGAAACCGCGCTCTGAGACCGGCGGACCGTCCGTGACTCGTTCGCCCGCGATCACAGTATTGCCTCGCCGAACCCCATCCGGCAAGCGAGACGTTACCAGCGGGGACACGGGACCGGCTCGCTGTCACACGCTGGAGTCCTCGCCCGTCAATTCGGGGAATATCAAGGGCGTCGAGTTCGTCGACGAACGACAAGTCGCCGTGGGGTCACGCGTCCGGGGTAAACTACACGATGCTGGGCGATAGAAGGTTTGCTACTAATGCCCGAAATCACGGTCACCGAGACACAGCAGGAGACGCTATCGACGATTCAGGCCGACTTGGAGGCGGCGTACGTCGACACGTACGGCCACGTCCGGACGACCGACGTCGTCCAGTACCTCCTCGACACCTACACGCCACCCGAACGGCGGGGCGGCACGGCCACCCACGAGCGAATCGCTACCGCGGACTTCCAGGCGCTTCAGGCCGTCGCGACCGACGTGGAGGGGGTGCCCGGCAGCGGCATCGACACGGAGACGATGCGGGGAGAACTGCTCTCGACGCTCGGGGTCGCGGAGTTCGCGGGTCGACTCGCCGAGGTCGACGACGGCGAGACGGCCGACGCGGCCGCGGCGGATGAAGAAGACGCCGGAGACGGCACCGCCGAGGACGACGCCGCGACGGCGGCGGATGGGACCGCCGATAAGGCGACCGACGCAGCCTCGGACGGGGATACGGACGCTGATTCCGGTAGTGCGGGTGGCGTGGGGTCGGCAGACAGCGGGGACGGGCCGGGCTCGATTCTCTCGGCGGCCAACCAGTTGCTGGACGACCACGACGACAAGTGGCGTGACGGCGGCTCCGACGAGCCCTACGAGGTCGACCTGCCCGACGGGACGACGGAGACGGTCCGGACCAAGGACGACGTGAGAGGGCTACTGTTCAAACACTACTGAGTCGGCGTCCCCTCAGTTTAGTTCTGTCCCCAGTCGAGTGCCTCGTCGAGGTCGTGCTGGGGCGGCGAACAGGCGAAGTTCCGGCAGGCATACACCGTCGGCGCCCCGTCGGCGGCCTCGCGGCCGGCCCAGATGGGCGGTGTGTCGTCGAGGTCGAGCGCGCCGAGCCACGACTCGAAGGTGGCGTCGTCGTCGGGCCGCCAAGCCAGCAGTCGCCGCGGGACGTATCGCTCGGCGAGCGTCGCGGTCCAGTCGCTCGGCGGGTCAGTCGGGTCACAGGTGAGCGTGAGTTCGAGCGACCCCCGTTCGTAGGTGTCCGTCGCCAGCGTCAGCGAGGCGTGTTGCAGCGGGTTCGCTGAGATGCGGTCGGCGTGGCTCCGAACGACGTGTTCGGCCACGTCGGCGAAGCTATCGCCGTCGCTGAAGTGGGACAGTTCCAGCAGCAACGACACCGCGACGCCCGTACTGGAGGGGGTCGACTGGTCGGTTAGCTCCTGGGGGCGAGCGACGAGCGTCTCACCGTCGGTCGGGGTGAAATACAGCGTCTCCGCCTCGCTGTCCCAGAACGCCGCCGTGATGGCGTCGGCCAGGTCCAGCGCGAAGTCGAGATACTCTACCTCACCCGTCGCCTGATAGAGGTCGAACGCGCCCCGGCCGAGGAAGGCGTAGTCCTCCAGATAGCCGTCGATGGCCACGTCGCCGTCCTTGTACCGCCGGGAGAGCCGTTGCTCGTCGTCGTCCCAGAGCTGTTCGCGGACGAATCCGAGCGCGTCGGCGGCCACGTCGGCGTAGGCGTCGTCGAGCACGACGGCGCCCTCCGCGAGCGTCGATATCATCAGCCCGTTCCAGCCGGCGAGGATCTTCTCGTCGCGGGCGGGTCGCGGGCGCGCCTCGCGGGCCTCGAAGGCCTCGTCGAGTGCGTCCTGGAGCGTCTCGATCAGTTCCGCCTCGCTCAGTTCGTACTCCTCGGCGAGGACGTTGACGGGCTTGCGCACGCCGAGCACCGTCGCCCCCTCGAAATTGCCTCTCTCGCTGACGCCGAAGTACTCACAGAAGACGTCCGCGGCCTGCTCGTCGGCCACGGCGTCGTGGACCTGCCCGGGCGTCCAGACGTAGAAGGCACCCTCCTCGGTGTCGGCCGATTCGTCACTGCCGGGTGGCCGACTGACAGCGTCCAACGTACTGAAGAAGCCGCCGTCCTCGTGCTGGAGTTCCCGCTGGACGAACTCGAACGTTTCACGGACGACCGAGGCGTACCGCTCGTTGCCGAGGGCCTGATACCCCGCAAGGAAGGCTCGCGGGATTTCGGCGTTGTCGTACAGCATCTTCTCGAAGTGGGGCACTTCCCACCGCATGTCCGTCGAGTAGCGGTGGAAGCCGCCGCCGACGTGGTCGTACAGCCCGCGGTCGGCCATCGCGTCGAGCGTCTGCTCGACGACGGTGAGGGAGTCGTCGCTTGGCTGTCCGCCGCCGCCACTGGGCGCCTCGCCGTCTCGCGGGTCGCGTCGCTCCCCGCTCGACAGTCCCGAGGTGTGTGACACCTCGTCGCCCGCACGAGCCCGAAGGAGCGCGTGGATGCGACCGGTCTGGGGGAACTTCAGGCCACCCGACCCCCAGCCGCCGTGGTCGCGGTCGGCGCCCCGGTGGGCGATGGTCGCCGCCGTCCCGATGATGTTCTCGTCGGGGTCGCCGGGTTCGCCGACCGCCTCCAGGTCGCTCTCGATGGCGTCGGTCCACTGCCGGGCGCGATTCTCCATCTCCTCGCGCTGTTCGGGGTCCGACCAGGAGTCCGAGAGCCGCTCCAGCAGCTGTGAGAAGCCGGGGCGGCCCTGCTTCTCCTCGGGCGGGAAGTACGTCCCGACGTAGAACGGTTTGCCCTCCGGCGTGAGCCACGCGGAGAGGGGCCACCCGCCGCCGCCGGTCACCTGCTGGCAGATGCTCATATAGACGCTGTCGAGGTCCGGCCGCTCCTCGCGGTCGACCTTGACGGGGACGAAGCGCTCGTTGAGCAGGTCGGCGACGGCCTCGTCCTGGAAGCTCTCGGCCTCCATGACGTGACACCAGTGGCAGGCGGCGTAGCCGATAGAGAGGAAGATGGGCACGTCGTGTGCCTCTGCCGCGTCGAGGGCCTGCTCGTCCCAGGGCTGCCAGTTGACGGGGTTGTCGGCGTGCTGGCGGAGATAGGGACTCTCGGCCTCGTCGAGACGGTTCCGCTGTGTAGGGTCACTCATACCGGTGTCTCGGTGGGCCGGCCTCAAAAGGGGTCGGACACGGGCGAAGCCGGCGGATACACTCGATGGCACCGTCACAGCCGGTCCGCCACGGCTTGTCCGGGTCGTGCTGACCGTCACGTCCGGTGTGGTGCCGACGCTCGAACCGAGAATGTCATGATTTATTATTACAGGGCAGGTACTCAAACGAGACTATGCCGGAACTCACTGACAGCGACCGACAGCAACTCCGAGCGGAGTTCGACCGACAGCTTGAGGCCGGCCTTCACCACGGGGCCCAGCTGGCCGTCTACGTCGACGGCGACCGCGTCGTCGACTTCGCGGGCGGCACGACTGCCCCGGAC
>PXQZ01000010.1 GCA_003021755.1 Halobacteriales archaeon QH_8_67_36
TCGACGGCGGCCGGATTGTCGCCGACGACGCCACCGTCGAGAACTCGGAGCTCGGCGACAACGTCCACGTGCGCTCGGGCGCGACTATCAAGAACTCCACCGTCGAGGGCACGGTCGTCTTCCGGGACGCGAGCATCACCGACGCCGAGGTCGAGGATTCCGTCATTGACGTGAAAGCCAGCGTCGACGGCAAGGACCTCGACGGCGCACTGCTCGGACAACACACCCGCGTACAGTAGGACCCGACGGGATACCGCCCCGCGTGGAGTCCGAACTCACCGGCGACGGCGAAGAACCGGCCGAGCACCTGAGGCCGGTACTGGAGTGGGTGCAACGGCGAGGAAGCCGAGTCCGCTGCGGAATAGCCCTCGTCCCGGTGTCGCCTCGAATGTCGGTCAGGCGCGGTCGCAGCGACCACGCTGATAGCGTGAGCGTCTCAGACGGGCCGTCGTAACGGTTTACCGGTATTCGCTGCCCCCGGGGTCAGCGATATCGGGAAACGATCTATAATAGACTGTATCAGTCCTCGTCGGCACGCTGGAGCCGCCCGTAGGCACCGGCACCGAGGGCGGCGACGGCGGCCGCGACGCCAAAGCCCGGGCCGGAACCGCCCGTTGCCTGCTCGGTCGAATCGTCCCCGGCCTGGATTGCGTTCGCACCGCTGTCGTCGCTACTGCTCCCGCCGTCGTCGCTACTGCTCTCGCTGTCGTCGCTTTCCTCGCCGTTATCCGTCCCGCCGGAGGAGGACTCTGCGGCGTTTTCCTCCGGTTCGTAGACGTACATCGCGTCGTTCGGGTAGCTCCTGTTGCCACCGCGCCAACCGTCCTCACAGCAGAGCACGCGACCGTCACGCATCGTGTAGACGTTGTCGACGTTCCGAAGACTGTCGTCGACGTCCGCCATCGCCTGCTCCTCGGTGAAGTCCGGGCCGACGATGACCGGTTCGAGCGTCGAGACGTTGTAGTCGGATTCGAGCTCTGCCCGGTAGACGACGCCGCCGTCGACTCGTTCCAGAGCGATGTCGCCGCCGTCGTTGCTCGGGCCGGCGAGGTCGTCGTTGAACTCCGAGATGCCGAAGTAGATGTAGTCGCCCGGCTGTGCGTCGTCGGCGCTGTCGACGCCTTCTGCCTTGTTGAACTCGATGGACGCCCCGGCCTCCTTGCCGGCCTCCCGCGTCTCCAGGAACGGAACCCGGCGGAGGTCCTCGTCGACGCCGTCGGGTCCGTTGGCCGCGTACTGGCGGCCCCATTCGACGATGTCTTCCCGTGAGATGTAATCCTGGTTGCCGTTCTCGATGACTTCGAGGTCGGCCTCTTTGAGCACCTCGTCGGTGACGTCGTCGCCCTCGCTCCAGTCAGTGTGGCTTTCGAGGTAGTCGGCCTGCGTGACGCCGTCGTACTCGGCGATCCAGGATTCGATCTCCCGGTTGCTCGCGTGACCGAGTTCCAGCCACTCCACTTCGAGGGGGGCCTCAGCGGGGGACTGACCGGACGAGGCCGAATCGTTCGTGACCTTGATCGCGTACAGCGTCCCCGCGACGTCCATCGGGTCGTCGTAGCTGGGAATCGGTTCGTCGGCGACGAACTTGTAGATGCCCTTGCTGTCGCCGTCAGAACAGCCGTAGACGGTCCGTTCGTCCGGGAGGAAATCCGGTGCTTCCCAGGAAGCCCGACCCATCGCGTAGTGTTTGACCGGCGTGATGTTCTCGGCGGCCGCAGTCGGGTCCTGAATCTCGACGTGATACCCGTAGCGGTACGGGTTGGGATACGTGTCGCTGATGGGCGCTGTCGGGTTCTCATCGCCGGCCGGGACTGTCTCGGCACCGAGGTAGTACGCGAGGTACTCGACCCCCGGGAGGTTCCAGTTCCCCTGAACGTACCAGCCGTCGACTTCGTCGTAGCTGTTGACGGCGTCCTGGATGGCCGGCGGGTTCGGCCGGTTCCAGAACTCCGCGGCGGCGACGAGTCCGGCGGCGCTATCCGCCTCCTGGATGTCGCTCATGCTGTTCGTGAGGTTCGAGCGCGGGTGTGCGTAGTGCTCTTCCGAGGAGACCGGCGTCCCCCAAGGCGTAAGGTCGCCGTAGCAGTTGATTCGAGTCCCACCGATATCGCGGAACTGGGGCGTGTTGACGGTGTTGATCGCGTTCTCCGCGTCAGCTTCCCACTCCCCGTCGTCGTTTTGCGAGAGCGGTGTGCGCATGATGTTTCCGGGGCTGGTTTCATCGTTGGTGAACATGTACCCCTCCGTACCCTCGTCGTTCGTGGCGACGAACTGGTTCGAGTCGGGGTTGTGCCCGGGGTCATTGTACGCCGTGCCGGCGAACCTGTCGGCGGTAATAGCGCGCCCGTCCGGCGTCTGGACGAACCCCCATCGCTCGGTTCCGCCGTTTATCGAGTCGCCCTCCTGAATCAGATACTCGAACTCGACGTCGGCGGCCCGAGCGTAATCCTGCTGTTCGCCTTCGGGTGGGGAGGGTTCGGTGAAGTCCTCGTTCGTCCCGCTGAAATCGAACGTGAACCCGCTGTAGTAGCCGATGCCACCTCTGTCCCACGGGGCGTCGTTGTCCCGGCTCGGATGCTGGATGCTGTGGAGCAGACTCCCATCCTCGAAGACGAACGGACCCGTCATCTCGGCACCGAACGCCGTCGTCGAGAAGCGTTTGATGTCGCCGACGACGGTCGGTGCGGCGTCTGTCAGCGTGTCTTCCGAGTCAGTTTCCCGGCTCTCCCGGTCTTTCGCTGCCGTTGCGATGCCGGTGACGCCCGCGCCGACCGTGGCGGCGGCGGACGCTTCCAGTAACGTGCGACGTGAGATGTCCATGCACGCAGAAGCTTCGAGCATTGTTTAAAAAGCATTTATAATAATTTTATATACGGCCTCCGGCCGGTATGTACTCTCACCAGTCGTACGTACCTCTCGGTACTCGTCAGAACCGAACGGAGCACTCATATTCAGATTGTTATACACCGGCAGCGGAGTGGGATGTATGTCACGAACGGAGCCCCATACGACGGAAACCACTGGTGAGAAACGGATACACCGGGAGTACGTGATGGGCGTTCGTATCGTCGAACTGCCGGACAGTGACGGGTCAGCGTACAGATTCGAGGCACCGGAACACGATGGTATCACGTTCCCCGACTCGGAGGCCGCGGAGCTGTATGCCGACGTTTATTTCGATGTAAACGCCTTCGAGGAAGCCGGAACGGGCGAGCGGGGTGTCCCACCAGTCATCATTCAGGCCGGCCGTGACACGCTCGCTGCGTACTTCCTGACCCGGGACGGCATCGACGAGCAGTGGGTCGGCTCGTTCATGGGCGTCCAGCCCGGGAAGATACTCCGGTATAAATCACGGGTCCATGACCGGTCTACGAACATCCGGGAACGAATCAAAGCGGAAGGACTGGACTAGCCGAACGCTCGGCTCGTTCACGGCTCCGCCGCTGACTATCGAGGCCGCTTGCGCGACCTCGCCCGCGGCGATTCCGGAGAGACGGCGACCGGAGGCCGCCGTGTCCACTCCATCTGTCCGCTCAGTCCAGCCGGGCGTCCTCGACAACAACTGTCCCCCGTGTCCCGTCCCACTCGGTCGCGTACTCCAGTTCGATGCGCCGGTCCATGTGCGGGCCGTCGGTCACCAGCGTCTCGAACTCACCGCCTTCCCCGAGGATGTGGACGCCGTACTCGTCGTTCAGAGCCGCCAGTTCGTCCAGCGCCTCGGTGTCGAGTGTGCGGCCCAGCCAGGACTCGTCGAGGCCGTAGGCGGCCACGCGGATGATGCGTATCTCGAAGCCGGCATCGAGCATTGCGTCGGCGAGGTTCCGCGGGTTTTCCTGCCAGAGCGGGGCGAAGAGGTTCGCTTCGAGGCGTTCGGCCATCGCCTCGATGCGGCTGGTCTGGTACTCGCTCTCGACGGCGCCGGCGGTGACGCCAGCGACGCCGACATCGGCGTCTATCTCGCGCAGCGCGGCCTCCAGCGGTTCGAGCTCTTCGTCGCCCTGCTCGCCGGAGTCGGGGACGTCGTCGGCGCCGAAGTCGTCGGGCTCGACTTCGACGAGGCCGATACCGATGCTCTCAGCTGCGAGCGAGGCCAGCCGCGTCGCCGGGACGTGGTACATGTACGAGTCACCCTCGGGGTGGACCGTCACCAGCCGCTCGACGGGGTAGTCGTTTTCCAGCGCACGGTACAGCGCCCACGAGGAGTCCTTCCCGCCGGAGAACAGCGACACCCACACGCCGTCGGTCATGGGAGCACGTAGCCGGGCCGCGGGTAAATCGCTGTCCGTTTGTGGCGTCGCCGTCGGGTGGCACCACCGGCCGGACCTCGCCGCTCGCGGGTCATACCGTTTCCCCGCTCATTCGACCAGTTCGGCCTCGATGTCGTTCTGGCTGACGTAGGCCGCGACGCGGACGCCGACGACGGCGACGAGGATGCCCGCGAGAATGAACGTCGCCAGTCGGGTCCCCAAGTCCATCGCGAAGCCGTTGACCTCGACGATGCCGAAGTTCATCGACGGGACGCGGAACGGGCCGTAGACGCCCGCCCGTTCGAGGAAGTACGCCGAGAAGCCACGGACGACGAGCCCGACCGCGACCGCGCCGAACGGGAGGTTCACGTAGGCGCTGCGAATCCCCTCGCGCTGGAGCAGTTCGTCGAGCAGCCGGCCCAGCGAGGCCGCCAGCGCCGCCGCCGTCAGCCACGGGACGGACTCGAAGAGGAACCGGTTCGCGAGGATGAACAGGCCGGTCGAGCCGGGCGGGGAGATCTCCAGTGCGCCGGCGAAGATGCCGACGATGGAGAGCCCCGCGGCGACGACGTACGTGACGAGCGAGACCTGCCCCGAGTACAGTGCTTCGCGTATCTGGCCCGGCAGCCGGGCGAGGTAGTCGTCGATGCCCAGCCCCTTGTAGATGAGAAACACCCCAAGTGCGGCGGCGATGGCGCCCAGCGCGGTCGTCGGCTCGACGAACTGGAGCAGGAGGGGCAGGGCCAGCAAGGCGATGCCGACGGGGACCAGCACGGTTCGTCGAAGCTCCTCGTCGGCGAGGAACTGCTTGAGCAGGTAGTAGGTGGACTCGATGTCGCGGGCCTGTCGGACGACAACGCGGTCGACGGCGTCGACGCGGACCCGGCTCTCGATGATGGGGACCAGCCGCTCGTCGTCGGCGCTGTCGACGACGACGATTGCGGAGTCGGGGTCGTACTGCGTCACCAGCGACTCGGTCTGGCGGGCGATTTCGCGGTCGTTTCCGACGGCGTCGCCGCCGCCGCCGAGGACCGCCACGACGGTGTCGTCGCCCTCCGCTTCGAGGTCGTCGGCCACGCGCAGCCCCTCCAGCAGGCAGTTGATGCGGCTGTCCTCGGGGTCGACGACACCGGTCCCCGTTATCGTCGACTCGACGGCAGCCCGCCCCACGACCGGACACCTGTCGGACACGGGGCTGTCCCGGTCGATACACACTACCAGCGTTGTCACACTATTGCAGAGACGGCCGCGAAACAAAAAACCCTCGCGGGGACCCGCACGGTTCTGCACGACAATTGATCATAGACGGAGTGAGCCGACCGTTTTCGATGACTGGCTGAGCACCGATGTGGCGGCCGACCGGCAACCGGAACTAGTACCCTGATGGTTACAGTCGCGTTCGGCGTTACCGCCGGAAGGAGAGGCCGTCCACGTCACCCTCGAAGGCGCTGATGAGGCCGGCCCCCAGCGCGAACGCGACCGACTGGGCGCCGCCGCGAATCCTCGACCGGAGCCCCCGCTGGGGCTCGAACTCCGAGACGGTGACCGGCTCGTCCAGTCTGGACGCGAGCCGGGCCTCGACGTCCTCGCGGGTGCCGACGTCGTCGACCAGCCCCATCTCGTGGGCCTCCGTGCCGAGGAACACGCGGGCTTCGGTGTCCCGGACGGCGGCCTCGTCCAGCCCGCGGCCCTCGGCAACGGTTTCGACGAACTGGTCGTAGTAGTCGTCGATGAGCCCCTGGAGGTACGCCCGCTCGTCCTCCTCGAACTCCTTTAGCGGCGTCCCGGCGTCCTTGTACTCGCCGGCCGTCAGCTGCTCGTAGGAGAGGCCCAGCCGGTCGGCCAGGTCGTTGGCGTTGACCCGCGAGCCGATGACGCCGATGGACCCGACGATGGAGCCCTCGCGGGCCCACAGTTCGTCACAGCCGGCGGCGATGTCGTAGCCGCCGCTGGCACAGACGTCGGTCGCGTAGGCGACGGTCGGCCCGTCGAAGTCTTCGGCGGCCAGGCGAACGTCCTCGCTGGGGACGATCTGCCCGCCGGGCGTGTTGAGCTTCAACAGCAGCGCCTCGGCTCCCCGGTCGCCGTCGGCGCGTTCGATCTGCTCGACGATGTCGTCCGCGCCGGGACCGGTCGGCGGGCTGGCGATACCACCGCCGCCATCCCGGGTTATCGTCCCCTCGACGGCGACCTCGGCGACGTTGTAGCTCGGCGCGACCGACCCCGCGACGCCGGTCGCGATACGAGCGCCGGCCAGCGCCGTCACCAGCACGAGTATCACGCCCAACAGGTCGGTGAGACTGGTCGGGAAGACGATGAAGACCAGCGCGCCGGCAACGACGGCCACCAGCGTCCCGAGGAGGACGACGCCGAGCCGGACGACCGTATCCGCGTCGACCATCACTGGAACCCCAGAGGGCGCGCGCTCGTCGACTCCTCGCCGGCGCCCTGCATCCGCTGGGCCAGTTGGGTCTTGGCCTGTCGAATCTCCTCCGCCTGTTCGGCCAGCGAGTCGGTGTCGACCGCGACCCCTGTGAGGGGGGCGATGCCGGCCGAGAGGGCCGCGCTCGCGGCCTCGGGGTCCGGGAACTGCGTGTCCGCCTCGACTACGAGGCCGACGCTCGTCAGTCCCACGCGGCCGGCCTCGTGGACGAGCGCGCCGGTCGGCCCCGTGATGGCGCCCGATTCGGAGGGGGTCGGCACGCCAGCCTCGGACAGCAGCGCCGCCCCGTCGCCGGTGGCGATGCCGTACAGCGAGGGGTCGTTCTCCCGCTCGGAGGGTATCCCGCTGAGGAAGACGGGCGTCACGCCCTCGCTCCGGAACCAGTCGACGATACAGCCGCGTCGGCGTAGAGCCGCACCGGTCCCCGGATGTCCGGGTCATCTTCGCCGTAGACGGCGATTTCGGGCAGCCCGTCACATCGGGCCGTCCCGTAGTGGACCATGTCGAAGTCGTCGACCAGATGGTCGGCCGCGAGCTTCCCGACGAGCCCGACCCCCGGCAACCCCTCAACGAGCGTCGGCGCGTCGAGTTCGATGTCGTCGCGATGTATCTCTACGTGTGCCATACGCTAACCGAGGGCCGCTGGCCGCTTCAAAGGCAGGGCTAGGAGCAGTAGCAGTCGTCAACGACAGGGTCGAATCACAGACCACTGACAGCCGGAAAGCCCCGACTGGCTCCGGTCGGGGGACTCGCTGCGCGCGCTCGCTCCGCTCGCGTGCTTACTTCGTCCGCCTCTGTACGGAGAGTTGCAGACGCCGTTTGTCACCGCAACTTCGGTTCCTGGCTTCGAAACGCACAAGCCGGGTCCTCACAAACCCCGTCGCAATGGAGCCACCGGAGCGGTACCGAGCCATCGTCGACGACTTCGAAGCGTTCCGGGCGGCCTGCGAGCGGCCGCTGCCGTCGGCGATTCGAGTAAACACGATCAAGGCCACTGTCGACGAGGTCCGCCAAGCCCTCGACGAGGCCGGTGTCACCTACGAGCCCGTCGACTGGCACGCGGAGCTGTTCGTCCTGCCCGACGCCTCGCCGGGGGCGAACTGGCCGTACTTCCACGGCTGGATTCACGGGCAAGAGGAGGTATCGGCGGTGCCGGCGGCCGTCCTCGACCCCCAGCCCGGCGAGCGGGTGTGGGACGCCTGTGCCGCGCCGGGGAGCAAGGCGACCCAGCTGGCGGCCCTGCTGGACGACCGGGGTGAAGTGGTGGCGACCGACAACAACATCGGGCGCATTTCGGCGCTGCGGACCAACACCGAGCGCCTGGGTGCGACCAACGTCGCGGTCACCCACGAGGACGCCCGGAACCACACGCTGAAGCCCTTCGGCGGGGCCGAGTACGACCGCGCGCTGGTGGACGTGCCCTGCTCCTGCGAGGGGACAATTCGGAAGAACCCCGACGCCTTCGACGAGTGGGACATGTCACACGTCGGTGGTATCTCCGGCGTGCAGAAGGACATCCTCGAACGGGCCGTCCAGGCCACGAAGCCCGGCGGCACGGTGGTCTACTCGACGTGTACGTTCGCGCCCGAGGAGAACGAGGCCGTGCTGGACCACGTCCTCGCGAGCGAGGGCTGCGAACTGGTCGAGTTCGACCTCGGGCTGGACCACCGGGCGGGCGTCACCGAGTGGAGGGACGACGAGTTCGACCCCAGTGTCAGCCTGGCTAAACGCATCTACCCGCATTTCAACGATACGGGCGGGTTCTTCTGTGCGAAACTGGAGGTCGGCGAATGAGCAACGACAGTACGAAGTTCACACGACTGCCCGCCACGGACGCCGAGCGCGAGGCGCCAAAGCGAGCGACACGCGAGGCAGTGCTCGACTTCTGGGCCGACCGCTTCGGCGTCCCGCCCGAGACCTTCGACGAACATACGTTCTGGGAACGGGGCAAAGGGAAGCTCTGGCTATACCGGGGCGAACCGCCGTCACCGGTCGACGTCGAGGCGCTGGGCATGACGTTCCTCAGGACGCGCCAGGAACACTGGAAGCCGACGCTGGAAGCCGTCCAGCGCTTCGGCGGCCACGCGACAGAGCGTGTCATCCACCTCTCGGGGGACGAGGCCGAGACGTTCGTGGCGGGACACGACCAGGAACTCGACTGGGACGGCGACTGGGGGTATCTCGTCGTCACCCACGACCTCGCCGGCCGCCGCGAACCGGTCGGCGTCGGGCTCTACGTCTACGGCGAACTCCGCTCGCAGGTCCCCAAGGGCCGGCGGCGTGACCTGGACACGTAGCGAGCCAGCTATCGAGTCGGGTCGCCACTCACTCCGACCGCTCTCGCACCGTGCCGCCGCTCAGTCCCTCCCACTCGATACGGTAGCCCAGTCGCGAGAGGACGGCCCCGTCGTCGTCGATGCCGCGGTCGTCCAGCAGGGCCTCGACGGCCGACAGCGACATCCCGGCCTCGATGCGCTCGCCGAGATCGTCGAGCACCGACGGTCGAATCAGCGTGCGTCCGACGCGCTCGTGGTCGGTCGGCGGCGCTCTCGGCCACCAGGTCGGCCTCGTAGGGCCGCAGGGCGTCGCGCACGTCCTTCACCCGAATTGTCCCTGAGTACGGAATCGCGCGGTGGTCCCGCGCCTCGATTGCCTCACCTACCCCGAGGCTCTCGTCAACGGCGACGAGCATCTCGACCGCTTCGAGGTCGGCCAGCCGGTCCAGTTTCTTCCGGACGTACTCGGGGGTCCAGAACCCCATCACCTCGAAGAAGACTCGGAGTTCCGTCTCGCCGCGGCCGGTGTCCCGGACCTCGCTCGCGCCGCCGGGGCGCCAGTCGAAGGCGAAATCCGGGATGATGACGTGTGCGCCCGCTTCGAGCGGTTCGGGCTCGCGGACCAGTTCCCAGTCCAGCCCCAGGGAGACAAAGCGGGCGGCAAAGTCGGCCTCGACGCCGCTGTCGTAACTCACCTCGGCGACGGGCTCGACGCCCGGGACCGACACGTCAGTTTCGGTGAGTTCGAGTTCGCGTTCGGTCCCGCGGTCGTCGATGGTCGCCGACAGCGTCCAC
>PXQZ01000011.1:0-4053 GCA_003021755.1 Halobacteriales archaeon QH_8_67_36
CGCGACACCCGGGGAGCGTATCGGGCTCCCCTGTCCGGCCTGTTCGCCGGACATCGAGACGGTTCACGAGGTACTGAAGCCCGGCGGCCACGTCACGGTTCGCTGTACGGAGTGTGACCACGTCCACAAGGAGACGCTGCCCGAGGCGACCACCCTCCAGCGTGACGTCGTCGTCTCGCAGGACGGCGAATCGTTCAAGACACGGGTCGACGTGCCGGAGAGCGAGGAACTGGCCGTCGGCGAGGAGTTCCTGCTGGAGACCGACGAAGCGGTCGTCAGCGCCCGCATCACCAGTCTGGAGACCGCCGACGGGCGCGTCGAGGACGCGCCAGTCGAGGACGTAGGGACCATCTGGTCGCGCGCGGTCGGGAACGTCGCGGTCAACGTCACGATGCACCCCAGTGACGGGCGCCACGACGAGACCGAGAGCTTCAAACTGCAGGTCCCCGGCGACTACGAGTTCACCGTCGGCGAAACCGAGCAGTTCGGCGACGAGGAGTTCACGGTCGAGGGCATCCACGTCCGCGACGACGCCGAGGGGTACCAGCACGAGAAACTGGACTTCGACGGCGACATGGTGTTCGCGAAGGACAGCAACCGCCTCTACGTCCGCGACGAGTCCTCGACCGCCTGGTCGGCCTGGTAACCGACCGACGGCGCGGGCCCCGTCCGGTCGCGGGCGGGCCATTCTTATGGCTCCGGCGGGAACCTCGACCATGGACCCAGCGGTGCTCCGGGGCGACATGGTCGACAGCCTGCAACACGAGAGCAAGGGCGTCGTCCGGAGCGAGTGGCTCTCGGCAGCGATGCGGTCGGTCCCGCGCGAGGTCTTCGTCGGGGAGCAGCAGGCCTACTCCGACCGGCCCTTCGAGCGGCTGGGGACCCGCGTCCTCTCACCGAGTACGGCCGCTCGCCTGCTGGAAGCGCTCTCCCCGGAGGCGGGTGACAAGGTGCTCGTCGTGGGCGCCGGCGTCGGCTACACGGCCGCGGTGCTCGCCGAACGGGTCGGCGCCGCTCGCGTACAGGCCATCGACATCACCCGCCGGCTCGTCTACGAAGCGCGCTCGAACCTCGCCGAGGCAGGGTACGAGGCCGTCTTCGTGGACCGCCGCGACGGCGCCGACGGACTGCCCGAGTACGCCCCCTACGACCGCATCCTGCTGGAGGCGGCCGCCATCGAGCCGCCACGCGCACTGCTCGACCAGCTAGCTCCCGACGGCCGGCTCGTGATGCCTCTCGGGGCCAACGAGCAGACGCTGGCGCTGGTCGACGCCGACGGCGACGCGGAGCGGCTGGGCAGCGTCGCCTTCCAGCCGATGCTCGTCGAGGGCGAACAGGCCGACACGGTCGAGCGCAACCGGACCCGCCGCGAGGATCGCGAGCACGCACAGCGGTCGGCCCGGTCCCGGAGCGGATGGGAGCAGGACTGGATAGACTGGGACTAGCGGTCCGCCACCACGAGCAACTCCGTGTTCGACCGTTCGTCCCGATAGCTACCGCTCGACGGCGGTTTCACGCCGAACGTCACCGTCCCTTCCTGCTGGTTCGGCCCCAGCGACGGCGACAGCGAGAGGTCGGCCTCGCCGTCATCGCCCGTTTCGGCCGTCGTGACGCTATCCAGCGTCGCCGTTCCGCTCTTGGCGACGACCGTCGCCCCCGACACCGGGGACCCCTCCGGGTCGACGACGGTGACGGTCACGTCGGTGTCGCCGGGATCGGTCACCTCGGGGTCGGGTTCGATGTCGACCTCGGACACCTGGAGCCCGCTCAGTCCGGAAATCGTGCTCATCATCACCCCGAGACAGGCGACGCCGACGACCAGCGCGATGACCAGCCTGATAGGGAGCCCCTCTATTGCCCGTTCGTCACGCCACAGTGAGTGACTCATGGGCCGGGCTGGCCGCGGGCTAGTATTTCAATGGTCGGGCGAACGTCCAAGGGCGATGGCGGGACCAGACGAGGGGGCGATGCCACGGGGTCCGGAGACGGGGGAGTCTACAGT
The DNA here is from genome assembly GCA_003021755.1 of Halobacteriales archaeon QH_8_67_36. Lineage (GTDB taxonomy): Archaea > Halobacteriota > Halobacteria > Halobacteriales > Haloarculaceae > Haloarcula. The sequence goes on from PXQZ01000011.1 coordinate 2,003, forward strand.
CCGGCGACGGCGACGACGCCCCACGCAAGCCCGATAGCAGCCAGTGCACCGGCCAGGTTCGCGGTGGCGTTGACCGCCGCCTTCGCTCTGGCCCCGGCCTCCCAGAGGTGGACGGTGTCGAACGAGAACGACGAGAACGTCGTGAACGACCCGCAGGCACCGGTGCCGAGAAAGAGCAGGAGGTCGGTGTCGAGGCTCGCGAACGTTATCAGCGCGAGGACGAAGCTCCCGACGACGTTGACCGTGAGCGTCCCCAGCGGGAACCCCTCGACGTCGACAGCGGTTCCGAGGTAGTGTCGGCAGAGGGCGCCGATAGCGCCGCCGGTCCCGACCAGATGGGCGGGCTCGACGCTCACCATGTGTCCCTCCGTTCGACGACGGCGACCGCCTGACGGGCGAGCAGCACGCCGCCGAAGCCCAGCGCGTAGCTTGCGAGGACGTTCGCGACGGCCCACTCCGGCGTCAGCACGGTCTGGACCGCGAACGTGCTGTACGTGGTGAACGATGAGAGGAAGCCGGTGGCCGCGGCGAGTCTCGTCTCGTCCGCGATGACGCCCAGATGCATCGCCTCGTACAGCAGGAACCCGAGCGCGAAGCTCCCGAGCGCGTTCACGACGAGCGTGCCCTGCAGGCCCGGGACCAGCGAGCCGACGAAATATCGGAGGTTCGAGCCCGCGAAGCCGCCGATCCCGATGAGGACTATCGTTTCGATTGTAACGAGTGGATGTGACTCTGTCATGGCGATGGACAAATAGGAGTCATCAACCGGTCAGGGTGGTTGGGTCGGGCGGACTCCATCGCCGCGCGTGGCGCATTGTTTCGCGAGTTGGGGTTTATCGGTTCCGGAATCCGGCGCCGGCCCGGAGTGCCTCGCCCACAGACGCACAGGGCTGAAGACTGCGGCCCCTCTCGGTGGGGTATGGACGCTGCCGAACTCCGCGCGGCGATACCCGCGCTCTCACGCTGCACGTACTGCAACACGGGTGCGAGCGGTCCCAGCCCGCGCAACGTCGTCCGGGCGGCGACGGACTTCCTAGAGCACCACGCCTTCGAGGCGCCCGCGACCGAGGGACCCTACACCGTCGCCTTCGACGCCCTCGAAGCGGCCCGCGAGGTCGCCGCCGGCTACCTGGGCGCGCGCCCGCCGGACGTGGCTTTCACCCGGAGCACGGCCGACGGCATCAACCTCGTTGCGAACGCCATCGACTGGCAGCCCGGCGACGTGGTGGTCCGCACCGACCTCGAACACCCCGCCGGGACGCTCCCCTGGAAGCGACTGGCCGACACCCACGACGTCGAGGTTCGGGTCCTCGAAACCGAAGCGGGGCGGATAGATATGGACGACCTGAAAGCCGCCGTGGACGGGGCTCGGCTCCTGCTCACCAGTTCGCTGACCTGGAGCCACGGAACCCGGTTGCCCGTCAGCGAGATGGTGGATATCGCCCACGACGCGGGCGCACAGGTGCTCGTCGACGCCGTCCAGTCCGTCGGGCAACACCCCGTCGACGTGCGCGAGTGGGGCGCCGACTTCGTCGCGACGGCGGGCCACAAGTGGCTACTCGGGGTGTGGGGCAGCGGGATGCTGTACGCCGATCCCGAGGCGCTCGCGCGCCTGCGCCAGACCCGCATCGGCTACCGCAGCGTCCGGGACATGGGCGCCACGGAGTACGCCTACCACGAGGGCGCGCGCCGCTTCGAGGTCGGTACTACCTCGCCGGCGCCCTACGTCGCGCTCGCGGAAGCCATCGAGACGATGGAGTCGGTGGGACTGGACACGATAGAGTCCCGCGTCGCCGGCCTGACCGACCGTCTGAAGGTGGGGCTGGGCGACCGGCTGCTGAGTCCGGTGGGGTATGAGTCCGGACTCGTCACCTTCGAGGCCGACGACCCCGAGGCGACGGTGGAGCGACTCGGCGAGCGGGGTATCGTCGTCCGGTCGCTCCCCCATCCGGCGGCCGTACGGGCGTCCATCCACGTCTTCAACACGCCGGCGGAGATAGACGCGCTGCTCGACGCCATAGCTTGATCGGTGCGCCTGCCGTGGCATCGGT
>PXQZ01000011.1:4117-14569 GCA_003021755.1 Halobacteriales archaeon QH_8_67_36
GACGCCGGCCTCGGCCACGTCGGCGGCGAACGCCCGGGAGTCCGCTTCGAGGTTCGAGAAGGTGTTGTAGTGGACCGGCATGACCAGTCGTGGCTCGATGGTCGACGCGAGCGTGGCGGCCTCGTGGCGGTCCATCGTCGCTCGCGGACCGATGGGCGGGCAGAACACCGAGGTTTCCAGCGTGCGGTGGCCCGGCAGCACGTCGCTGTCGCCGGGGTAGTAGACGCGAGTGTCCTCGACCGCGATCATGAACCCACAGCCAAAGCCCTCCGGATGGTAGGGCGTGCCGTCGGGCAGGGTGTGTGGACCGTCGGGTTCGTTGTGGGCCGGCGACGTCCAGACGGGGACGCCGTCGACCTCCAGTTGCGCTTTGCTCCCGACCTGACGGACCTCGTACGGGAGGTCGACGATGGGCGGGAGGTCCCGTTCGACGTCGCGGCCGTCGATACCCTCGAACGCGACGATAGTGGTGTCATCGCTGGCGACTCGCTCGATGCCGTCGGGGTCGTAGTGGTGGACGTGGGTGACACAGACGATGTCGGCGTCCTCGGCGCGGTAGTCGGTCGCCGGCGGGTGGCCGAGCCCGTCGCTGTGTGGCTCCCACTCCCCCGTGAGGACGCCGTAGCGGCCGGGGTCGGTGTACACTACGCAGTCCCCGCCCGCGATGCGTATCGTGGCGTAGCCCAGCCAGTCGATGGTCAGTCCCTCATGACGGACGGTCATTGGGAATCACTGGGGCGACCGGACTCATAAACCGGTGGTTTTCTGCCGGGTCGCAGCTATTGTGACCCCGGCAGGATTGACCGTGGCGGCTGCCGACCTGGTACCCGTATTCCAGCCGTAGACTGGCGCTCGCGGCGGTTCGCCTGGGGCAGCGGCATCTGCAAGCCGTTCGTATATATAGGCTCGGCCCGATATCATATATTAGATGAGTGACAATACGACCGGTGCGGACGAGGGTGCCGACGCGGACGTGTCCCGGTCGGTCGACTGGACGAACGCCATCGGTGACGGGGGGCTGGTCGTAGTCTCGAACCGACAGCCCTACAGCCACACCTACGGCGACGACGACATCAGCGTCGAGGTCCACGCCGGCGGCCTGACGGCCGGACTGGACCCGGTGATGCAGGCCGTCGGCGGAACGTGGATAGCGTGGGGGGACGGCGACGCCGACCGGGAAGTCGTCGACGGGAACGATTGCGTCCCGGCCCCGCCCGACGACCCCGGCTACACGCTCCGTCGCGTCTGGCTCGACGGCGAGGAGGTCGACGACTACTACTACGGCTTTAGCAACCAGGTTCTCTGGCCCATCTGTCACTCGGCACTGACGAACGTCACCGAGTGGGAGCGCTACTGGGAGCAGTACCGATCGGTCAACGAGCGGTTCGTCGACGCCGTCGAGGACCACACCGAGGCCGGCGACATCGTCTGGTTCCAGGACTACCACTTCGCGCTCGCCCCAGCCATCGCCCGCGAGCGGGTCGACGACACCGTGTTGATGCAGTTCTGGCACGTCCCCTGGCCGGCGTGGGACACGTTCCGTGGCTGTCCCCACGGCGAGGCGATACTCGAAGGGTTGCTGGGTAACGACCTGCTCGTCTTTCACGTCCCCCGATACCGGGAGAACTTCCTCCGCTGCGTCGAGACGGTCCTCGGCGACGCGGCCGTCGACCACGAGACGGGGACGGTACAGTATAACGGCCACTCGACCCAAATCACCGAGTTCCCGATGGGAGTCCAGGTCGACGAGATCGCCGAGCGGGCAAGCTCCGACGAGGCCGACGAGTTCTGGGCCGACTTCACTGAGAAGTACAACGTCGCCGACACCGTCGCCATCGGCGTCGACCGGCTGGACTACAGCAAGGGCATCCCGGAGCGGCTCCGAGCCCTGGAGCAGTTCTGGGAGCGCAACCCCGAGTGGCGGGGAAAACTCACGTACGTCGGGAAGAGCAGCGAGACGCGCTCACGGATTGATTCCTACCAGGCCGTCCAGGAGCGCATCGAGGCGGGCATCGAGCGCGTCAACGACCGCTTCGGCACCGACGACTGGACGCCGGTGCTCTCCTTCGACGAGTACATCTCGAAGAAGGCCCTTGCGAGCCTCTATCGCCACAGCGACCTGGCACTGGTCAGCCCGATTCGGGACGGGATGAACCTCGTCGCCCAGGAGTACGTCGCGGCCCAGGGAGACGACGACGGCGTGCTCGTCCTCAGCGACCAGGCGGGCGCGAGCAGGCTGCTCGACGCCGCACTCACGGTGAAACCACAGAACACTGGCGCCTTCACCGACGCCATCGAGCGGGCGCTGTCGATGCGGGGGGCGGAACGGCGCGCCCGGATGCAGCGCCTCCGCGAGCAGGTGTCCGAGAACGACCTCGCCGCGTGGACCTGGCTGAACCTGCGGGCGGCGAGGGCGCTGCACGACGGTGACGGTTCCGTCAGGGAGCCCGGCCTCCCGACGGGAGGGTAGCCGTGACGGCCCAGCAACAGCCCCCGGTCGTGAACGTCTACGACGTCGACCGGCAGCTCGGCGGGGCCGACGGCCTGCTGGTCGCGCTGGACTTCGACGGGACCCTCGCGCCCATCGAGGACGACCCGGACGCACCCGAGATAACGCGGGCCAACAGGCGAGCCGTCGAGCGGCTCGTCGACCACCCCGATACGCTGGTAGCCGTCGTCTCCGGCCGCCAGCTCGCCGATCTCCGGCCCCGCGTTGGCATCGAGGGAGTTCGCTACGTCGGCAACCACGGCCTGGAGTACACGGTCGACGGCGAGCGGGAGGTCCACCCCGAGGCCGAGGCGCGGATGGAGGACCTGCAGGCCGCTCGCGAGGAAATCGAGGCCCGGCTGGCCGACATGGAGGGCGTCCACGTGGAGGACAAGGCGGTTACCCTCACCGTCCACTACCGGCGCGCACGGAACGTCTCCGCCGAAGAAGTCATGGCTGTCGTGGCGGACGTGGTCGCCCCCATCGAGGGGCTCAAGACGGGCAGCGGCAAGATGATAGTCGAGGTCAAGCCGACCGTCGACTGGCACAAGGGCGCCATCGTCGAGTGGCTGTCCGACGAAGTCCCCGAGAGCTGGCAGACGGTGTACGTCGGCGACGACACCACCGACGAGGACGCGTTCAGAATGCTCGGCGAGGACGATTTCGGCGTGCTGGTCGGCGAGCGGTCGACTGCGGCCGACTACCGCGTGTCGGCCCAGTGTGAGGTGTCCCGGTTCCTGGACTGGCTCGTCAGCGCCCTCGACGGCGAGAGACCGACCGAGCGCGAGGATGGGAGTCGGTAGCCCAGGAAGGGGATTTCACCCGGCCGCGGGCACGAAAGAGCAGGGACAGCGGGAACTATAGCGTTCGTCCGGCGTCCACCGAGGTCGAAGAACACCGCTCGCACAGGAGCGACCGTAGACCGACCTCGGCGACGGTGCCGGCCGCCTCGGCGGTCCCCCGCATGGCGTCGGCGGCGTGTGTGAGACGGTAGTCGGCGCCATCAGTTTCGAACAGCCGGCGGTCGAACTCCTCGACGTCGGCACACAACTGGTCGCGCTCGTCGAGGAGCCCCTGGACGGCGTCGATCGCGTCGTCGGTTCGGTCCGTAGTCTCGACGCCCGTGGTCGGCGACGCGGGCGAGTTCGCGGGCGGTGACCCAGCGGTCGAACAGCTCCGGACGACTCAATCCCAGCGCGTCCATCACCGACAGCGAGTCCAGCCCGCGCTGGAAGTAGTGGTCGCCCATGGCGGCGATGCGGTCCGTGCCGTCGGCCTGTCCGGCCGTGGCGTCCGGGGCGGGCGCCGTCAGCGCGGCCGTGGCCTCGCGGTGGGCCGACAGCGCCACGAACTGGAGCTGCCGGAGACTGCGTTATCGACACCTCCTCGACGTCGAGCAGCGACCGGACCCGCATCCCGTCGTCGCTCGGGTCGGTGACGGTGACGCCGGTTAGGGCCCGGGTGACCCGGTCGACCCGGCGGTGGGTCGACTCGGTGGCGCCGTCGGGTGAGGTGAGTTCGACACTGTCGACACCGGCGGTGTAGGCCGCCCGGAGCGTCCGTTCGAGCGCCGCCGGGTCGGTGTCGGCGACCGACAGCGTCAGCGGGTCGGCCTCGCTCTCGACGCCCGTCTGGACGATGAGCGTGCCGTCGATGTGGCTGTGCAGGGCGACGACGGCGCCGGGTTCGATGTCGGCCGCGGTAGCCCACACTCCTTGGGCAGGGAGACGGTGTAGGTGCCGCCGCCGACCTGCTCTACTTGCGTGTCTGCATCGCGCTCAGCCGAACTTGCCGGTGATGTAGTCCTCGACGCGCTGGCTCTCGGGGTCCTCGAATATCTTGTCGGTGTCGTCGAACTCCACGAGTTCGCCGCCGGTGAGGAAGACGGCGGTCGTATCCGAGATTCTGGCAGCTTGTTGCATGTTGTGGGTGACGATGACGACGGTGTACTCCTCGGCGAGGTCCTCGATGAGGTCCTCGATCTTCGAGGTGGCGATGGGGTCCAGTGCGGAGGCGGGCTCGTCCATCAGGACGACCTGCGGGTCGACGGCGATGGCGCGTGCGATGCAGAGCCGCTGCTGTTGTCCACCCGAGAGGTCCAGTGCGGACTCGTCGAGGCGATCCTTCACTTCGTCCCACAGGGCCGCCTTCTTCAGGGACTCCTCGACCACCGCGTCCATGTCGACGTCGCGGTTCTGTATCCGGAGCCCATAGGCGACGTTGTCGTAGATGCTCTTGGGGAAGGGGTTGGGGTGTTGGAACACCATCCCGATGCGCCGGCGCAACGCCACGGGGTCGACGTCCTCGTCGTACACGTTCTTGCCGTCGAAGGTGAGCTCGCCGTCGATGCGAGCCACGTCGATGAGGTCGTTCATGCGGTTGATACACCGCAGGAACGTGGACTTCCCACAGCCCGAGGGGCCTATCATCGCCGTGACCTGATTCTCCGGTATCTCGAGTGAGACGCTCTGGAGCGCCTGCGTCTCGCCGTAGAAGACGTCGAGGTCTTTCGACCTGATGACGGTCTCTCCGTCTACGGTCGTTCGGTCACTGGTGTTGTCGACCGAGATGGACTGTTCGACGAGCGGCTCGCTCGTCGGGTCCGCTGTCGCGGACGGCTGTGTCTCTGTGCTTGCGGCAGTGTTCATGTTCTCGTTTGTCATGGTGTCAGACCTCCCGCTGGTACTTGTTCCGGATGAGAATCGCCGTCCCGTTCATTATCAACAGGACGACGAGCAGCGTAACGACGCCGGCGGCCAGCACGCCGTGTCGGATTTCGGGTTCGAGATTCGTCGACCACGCGAATATCTGTCGGGGCATCGCCGGGAGCTGGTCGAAAAAGCCGCTCGGTGCGAGTCGGACCGACGAGGCCGCACCGATCATCAACAGGGGGGCCGTCTCGCCGATAGCGCGCCCGACCGCGAGGATGGTCCCGGTCAGAATGCCGGGTATCGCCTGCGGGAGCACGACCGACCGGGTCGTTTGCCAGCGGGTCGCACCCATCCCGTATGCGGCCTCCCTGTGTGAGTCCGGAACGGCCCGGATGGCCTCCTGTGCGGAGATGATGACGATGGGCAGGATGAGTATCCCGATCGCCAGTCCGCCGACCATCACCGCGCCGGTCGGCATAGTCAGCACCCGGATGAAAAGCGCCAGTCCGAGCAGCCCGTAGACGACCGACGGGACGCCGGCGAGGTTGCCGATATTGATTTCGACGAGCGTGATGAACTTCCCCGCGAGGCCGCTGTCGGGCGCGTACTCCTCGAGATAGATCGCCGCGCCGACGCCGACGGGGAACGTCGAGAGGGCGATGACGATGAGCATCATCACGGAGCCCACGATAGGCGGGTAGAACCCGGCCTCGGCCGGCGTCCGAGAGTGTGCACTGGTGAGAAAGCTCCAGTCGAGCCAGGGGTCGGGTGGGGCGAAGCCGAACAGGTCGGCCAGCAGCGCCCCGAGCACCACCCCGCCGACGAGTATGAGCGGGAAAGTGAGCCCGGCGATGCCCTCGCGACGACGAATCACGCCCTCGACGTAGACGGCGACCGGGAGCAGGCAGAACGTGACGAGCAGAATCCACCCCGTCGCACCGATGCCGACCACCGGCCCGACGAGCGGTGCGAGCGCCGAGACGGCGACGGCACCGCCGACGAACGCGAGTCCCGCCCTGGGGTTCGCCCGCACCCTGGCGACGTAGCCGCCGAGGACGGCGCCGACGGGAACGGTGAGCGACAGCGCGACCATGATCCACTGGAGCGGGACCACCGGTGTCAGCAGGATGACCTCGCGGAGGCTGAGGAGTCGAACGCCGAATTCGATGGAAAGCCCCAGCGCCGACAGCGCCGCGTTGAGCGCCATCGTGACCTCTGCCGGCGGCACGCCGAGTATCGTCACGACCGGGGCACCGAACAACACGGCCATCCGCTCGGCCGCGGCTCGCGGTCGGTACCGGGCGTGGGCAGCGATGATGCCGGCGGCCACGAGCGCCGACACCAGCAGTGCGAACATCTCGACTGCGGTAACAAGCTCGATGTCGAGCACGACGGCGAAGACGGCGGCACCCAGTACGCCCACGACCGGCAGGCCGGTCGTCGCGTACGCGACCTCGCCCGCCGGCTCGTCGCGCCGGTAGTAAAAGAGCGCAGCCGAGACCGATGGGACAACCAACGTTAGGAAAAAGACCAGATGCCAGCCGGGGTCGGCCGAGAACGGCCGCAGCGCGTCCGCGGAGACGTACAGCAGCAACACGAGCACTGAAACGAGTGCGAACGCGACGGCTGCCAGACAGGTGACCTCGAAGGCGACACCGCGGAGGCGGCTGACCTGGCCCGTGTCGCCGGCCCAGTCGATCCCCTGTTCGGGCGTCGCCATCAGTTGTACTCCTCCCGGTACCGCGCGGCGATCCTGTTGCTAACGAGGTTCATGAGGAACGTGATGACAAACAGCGTCAGCCCGATGGCGAACATGCTCTTGAACCCGGGGCCGCTGACGTTGTCCGCGGAGTTTATCTGTATCATCGCGGCCGTCATCGGCTGGTTCCCCTGCCAGAGGTTCTGGAGCGGGTTCGCGAAGTCGAAGAGCCGCGACCGGCTCCCCATTGCGACCGCGACGATCATCGTCTCGCCGATGGCCCGCGAGAGCGCGAGGATGAACGACGAGAAGATGCCCGAGACCGCGGCGGGGATGACCACCCCGGTCGAGACCTCGTACTTCGTGGCCCCGACGCCGTAAGCGGCCTCCCGCAGCGAGTCGGGGACGGCACTCATCGCGTCCTCGCTGAGGCTTGAGATCATTGGAATAATCATAATACCGACCATCACTGACGCGCTGAGGACGTTGAAGGTGTTCAGCGGCAGGCCAAAAAATCGCAGGAACGGCGTCACGTAGACCAGCGCGAAGATACCGTAGACGACCGTCGGGATGCCGGCCAGTATCTCCAGTGCAGGTTTGAGCACGGAGCGTGCCCGCTCGCTGGCGTACTCGCTGAGGTAAACGGCGGCCGCGACACCGACCGGGAGCGCGATGGCCGCTGCGATGACCGTCACGAGCAGGGTTCCGGTCAGGAGCGGCAACACGCCGAACTCGTTGCGCGGGAGCAGCCACGTGGTCCCGGTGAAGAACTCGACCGGGCTAACCAGCGTGAAGAAGTCGATCGCGTCTTTCGCCAGCAGAAAGACGATACCCACGGTTACGAAAATGGAGGTGGCCGCACACGCGAACAACAGGTATCGGTACAGTCGCTCACGTGCCTCTCGACCAGCGGGTCTGGACGTAATTGCGTCGGCGGTCGTATCCGTACTCATGATGAATGCGGGAAGGGCGTGGTTACTCGCCGTCGGTGCTATTCGTGCCGCCGGTGTTATATTCTTCGAGTTTCGAGAGGTTCTCGTCGCGCAGCTCCGTGCTGGACGGGACGTAGCCGATCTCCTGGACCGTGTCGGTTTCGGCGTTCTCGAGATAGTACTCCATGAAGGCGTACACCTGTTCTTTCTCCTTCAGCGAGGACTCCGCGGCGTAGATGAACAGCGGCCGGGCCATCGGGTAGGAGCCGTCCTTGGCGGTGTCCAGGCCCGGCTCGGTGCAGCCACTGCCACCGTCGACGGAGAGCGCCTTGACGTCGTCCTCGTTGGAACTGTAGTACGCATAGCCGAAGTACCCCATCGCGTAGTCGTTGTCCTGAATCCCCGCGACGATGGTCTCGTCGTCCTCGGTCGGCTGGTGTCGAGCCGTGTGCTGGTAGTCCTCGCCGACGATGTTCGAGTTGAACCAGTCGTAGGTCCCCGACGTCTCGGCCGGACCGTACAGCACGATCTCCTCGTCGGGCCACTCGTCACGCACGTCGGACCAGTTCCGGGCACCGCCGTCGCGCCATATCTGGGACATCTCATCGGGTGTTACGCAGTCGACCCAGTCGGCGTTGTTGTTGACCGCCATCGTCAGCGCGTCGCCGGCGATTTCGAACTCGACGGGGTTGACGTCGTTCGAACCACACTGCTCGACTTCACTGTCCTTGATGGGACGGGAAGCGCCGTTAACGTCGGCATCGCCGGGGCAGAAGAAGTTCTTGAAGCCGCCACCGCTCCCCGTGGGGTCGGCAGTGACGTTGACTTCGGAGTGCTCGTTCATGAAGCCCTCAGCGAACGTGTCGGAGATAGGGAAGACGGTACTACTCCCTTTTACGATGACATCGCCCGAAAGTCCTTCGGATTCCGCTCCGCTCGTGTTCTCGGTGCACCCGGCAAGCGCGACGGCGCCCGTAGCGCCGGTCGCCGCGATGAATTTCCGCCGTGAGATGCTGTCTGAGAGCCGCTGTGGGTCCTGCGTCATCATCAGATACAGGCGCAAGGAGTATTAAACTCGTTTATAATAGGTGTATATCGGGGTATGAGTGCTCAGTAATAATAATTACGAGTACGAGTGGTATAATCTACTCAATAGTGTATAGAACACTCCCGATAGCTATTGAGACGAGCCGGTAGGACGGGTGACCGGCAGCCTGCCCGCGCCGACGCGAGCACCGGTCATCCATAGTCAACGAACGTGTTAGAAAGGTGTTAAAAGTACCGGGCGTCGAGAGACCCCATGGGCCAGATGGCAGTCGACGAGATACGCGTCGGCACGTATCTCGCCGACGTGGACCCAGTCAGTCCCGACGCGTGGGTGACCGACGTCGTCGACCGACTCAAGGCGGCCAGACAGTACGGTGACTTGCCGGTGTGTGACACGGACGGCGCCCTGCTGGGCTGTGTCGGCGCTATCGACCTCGTCGAGGTGCCCGGCGACGTACGAGCCGAGGCGGTCATGCGACCCGACCCCGTCGTTCTCCGTCCGGAGATGACAGTGAAAAACGCCGCCCGCGTCGTCTTCCGCACGGGCCAGCAGTCGCTCCCGGTCGTCGACGACGACGGCCAGTATCTCGGCGTCTTCTCGAACGGCGACGCCGTCCGGAGCCAGATAGAGCGGACGACCCCCTCGAAGGTCGAAAGCACCCGCACCCTGCTGGAACGGACCACCGGCACGGCCGTGTCAGCGACCGAGCGCGAGGTCGACGTTTCGTCGCTGATTCCGACACAGCGGGAGGTCCACGCCGACGAACTCGAAGGGCGCAAGTACGAGCTCCGGAACGGGCTCGCGGAGCCGCTCATCGTCGTCGCCTACGGCGCCGAAACGCTGCTCATCGACGGTCACCACCGGGCGCTCGCCGCCAGCCAGCTCGACGTCGAGTCGCTGCCGGCTCACGTCCTCACCGTCTCGCCCGATGACGTCGACGAACTGGGCTTTCGCCGAACGGCGCGGCTCGGCGGGCTCCGCTCGCTCGACGACATCGAGGTCATCGACTCGGCCCGGCATCCCCTCATCGAGAAGACGGAACCGGCCGGGTGAACACAGCCACCCGGGCCAGGACACGACCCCAGGCCGCTCGGTCAGTGCTGACGTTGATACGGACCGCAGTTTGCTGTTCTGTTGGCTCGGACACTGTCCGAGGATGCGCAACAAAAATACGTCGGGTCGTCATCCGGCTACTGTCCGACCACTCTTGAATGGCTACCCGAATCCCCGTACGGCCGTCAACGAACGAGTTTTTCAGTGGGGGCAGTCTACGACACATCGGTGGCGATGACGAGCAGTTACCCCCGCTGAGCCCCTTGTGACGATAGCTTACACTGAGCCACCACTCCAGACCGGACAGCGATGGCTTCGCCGAGAGACGCGCCCGCTGATCACCGATTGCAATCCCGTCGATAGAGTGATGTGTCAATTTCCATGATGATACAGGGTATCACACGAGGCGAACACACTCGTCGTCGGCGGCAGTGCCACCGGCGCCGGAATCGCTCGCAACCCCGCGCTTCGCGGCGTGAACGTGACGCTCGTCAAGCGGGGCGGCATCGACAGCGGGACCTCCGGCCGTTCTCACGGGCTGCTCTACAGCGGTCTGCTACGCCGAGGCTGACCGCATGGGC
>PXQZ01000012.1 GCA_003021755.1 Halobacteriales archaeon QH_8_67_36
CGTGGAGATCGAAGTCGAGGTTCCGCTTACGGAACATGACGTGGCCGATATCGAGCCCGATGGTGATGTGATCCGGGAGGTGTGACTGGGCGTTGTGTAGCACCTCTAGATCGGCTGTGGCGTCGGGAGTGGTGATCCTTCGAGCCGTCGAATAGAGCGGATCGCCACGACCGGGAAGCACTCGTAGACCGACGGACGGGGAGACCGGGGTGAAAAGGCGCTCTTCCAGCGTGAGCGAGGAGGTCTCACCGAAAACCCGTGCCGACCAGCAATTAGTCGTCGTCGCCGGGGACGCGGGTCTGCCGGCGCCTGATGTTAGGGAGGCCGACCCAGACGTTCACCGTGCGGGACCAGACCACAAGCACCGACGGGAGGACGAGCAGCGAGGTGAGGAAGGCATAGACGATAGACAGTGCCGTCAGGATGCCGAACTGGCCGATGGCCGGGAAGACGGCGAGCGCGAGGACGCCGATGCCGAAGACGGTGGTGAGCATGCTTCCGAGCAGCGCGCCGCCGGTGCCACGCACCGTGCGGTCGAGGGCGGTCACGAGGTCGGTCCGGCGGTGTTCGTCGGCAAAGCGGTGGACGACGTGGACGGAGTAGTCCACGCCCAGCCCGATAGTCAGTGCCAGCATCGTCCCCGTGAGGGCGTTGAGCGGGATGCCGAGATAGCGCATCGTCCCGGCGAGCAGGGCCACCGTGATGACAACGGGGACGACGTTGGCGATGCCCAGCGAGGGCCGCCCTTCGAGGACCCAGTAGATGAACACGAGGAAGACGGCGGCCCCGGACAGGGCGATGGCCAGCGAAACGACGGCCGACTCGAAGATGACGTCGGAGACGGCCTGGAAGACGACGGTGTTGCCCGTGGCCGTCGCCTCGTAGCGGAAGTCGTCGGCGACCTTGCGGGCGTCCGCGGTCACCTCGCTGTCGCTGGCGTCGGCCTCGGCCTGATAGGTGATACGGGCGCTCCGGTAGTCCTCGGTGATGTAGTCGAGCGCCTGCGACCGCGACGACGAGGACAGCAGATAGTCGTATATCTCGCCGAGGTTGTCGTCGGGGACGCCGTTTCCGTTCTCGTCGTTGCGCGCGACCAGCGCCCGGAACTCGGGGTCACGGTCGGCGCGGTCCATGATGACGGTGACGATGGATGTCGAGTCGGCGCGGCCGTCCTCGCGGACGAACGTCTCGGGCGGGTCCTCGCCCGCTCGATGTATCTGTTCGAGGGCGTCGTCGTTGCGCATCGGCGCCTCGACGTATATCGTCACCTCCCCGCCCTGGCTCGACGTGAACTTCTCCTCCAGGAAGTTCGTCGTTTCGGTGACGGTGTACTCGCTGGGGGCGAACGGCTCGGGCAGCGACTCGATCCAGTCGGGGTTGTCCTCGGGCGGGAGGAAGTCGTCCTGTGAGAACGACGTCGAGATGCCGGTCGCGTACATCCCGGCGCCGGCACTCACCACGAGCACGACCAATAGGAAGGCCACGGGGGTGCGCTCGGCGATGACGACGCCGCCCCGCAGCACGCCGCCGAGTTTCGACCCTTCGGAGCCCAGCGGGCGCTGGCTGAACGTGGGGATGGGGAAACGCTCGCGCAGGCGGTCCAGTTCCACCTTCGCGGCGGGGAGGAAGACGCCGAAGATGAAGAACGTGAAGACGATGCCGACGGCGGCGACGTAGCCGAAGTCCTGAATGGGCGGGAGGTCACTGGAGAGGTTCGAGAGGAAGCCGATGACCGTCGTTCCGGTGACGATGAAGAAGGCGACCAGCAACTGGTCGGTCGTGATGCGCATCGACCGATGGATGTCGGTCCCCTCCTCGCGCTCCTCGCGGTAGCGGTTGATGGCGTGGATACCGAAGTCGATGCCAACCGCGAGCAACAGGGGCGGCACCGCGATGAGCATCTGCGAGAAGGGGATGCCGGCCAGCCCCATGAACCCGAACGTCCAGACGATGGCCATGAACAGGGCGGCCAGGCCGAGCGCCATGTCGGCCGGGTCGCGGTAGGCAATCGAGAGAAAGAGGAGAATAAACAGTATTGCCGCGGGGACCGTCAGAATCAGCGAGTCGGCGACGACGTCCGAGAACTCGTCGGCGAGGATACCGGAGCCAAACACCGTTATCGACCCCGACCCCTCCGTCTCGACGGTGAACTCGGCCTGTCGTTGGACGTCGGTCAGCGGGCTGGCCCCGCCCTGTCCCGATCCCGAGGAGAGGCCGGCCGGGAGTTCGTGGGTGACGACGCCGATGGTGGCCGACGCCGACGCGGACTCGCGGTTGAAGTCGTTGCTGAGCAGCGAGGTGAACTGCGGGTCGTCGGCGGCCTGACGGACCGCGGCGTCTATCTCGCTGTCGGTCGCCCCTTCGATGGTCCGAATCTGGGCCTCGGTCGTCGTCGCGTTCGCGTTCAGTTCGCGGGCGACGATGGCCGCCGCACTCGACGTCGAGGTCACCCTGAGGTCGTCGTGTTCCTCCAGGGACTCCTGTGTCCGGAGCATCCGCAACAGCGCGGGTTTCGCGAGCACGTTCGACTCCTCCTGAATGAGCTGGGTACTCCCGGTGTCGGGCGAGAAGGCGGGCGAGAACTCGGTGTTAACCTGCTCGAAGGCCTCCTCGGCCGGTAGTCCGGTGGTGAACTGCTCGGTGCCGGCGTTCGTCGAGACGTTGCCGAGGCCGGCGCTGAAGACGAGCGTCACGACGAGAAAGACCAGGACGACTTTGCGGGAGTCCTCGACGATGCGGTCGTCGGCCCAGTCGATGTATCGCTGATAGTTCATCCGGTCGGAGGGCTACAGGTCGCGGGGCGGTCGGCTTGCGGTCCGTTCCTACGCACCGTGTTGGGGCCGCGAGTGAATAAACATTTCAATGCGGTGGTCATTCATCCCCCTCCGGCGCCGTGCGCGCCGGCGTTTGATCCGTGATGACGCCGGGCTCCTCGGTCCACGGGAAGACGGAGTCGACGACGCTGCCGCTGGTGCCGTCGTACCGTCGGAGGCGGTCCCAGACCACCAGCACCGACGGGAGGACGAACATCGACGCGAGGTAGGCGTAGATGACGGAGAGTGCCGTCAGGAGTCCGAAGTTCCCGATGACCGGGTTCAACGCGAGCACCAGCACGCCGATGCCGCCGACGGTCGTCAGCATGCTGCCCGTCAGCGCGCCGCCGGTGCCGACCACAGTCCGGCGCAGTGCGGGTTCCAAGGCCCGCTTCTCGCGCTCGTCGGCAAAGCGGTGGACGATGTGGACGGCGTAGTCCGTTCCCAGGCCGACGGTGATAGCGAGGATGCCGCCGTTGATAGCGTTGAATGCGATGCCGACGTACCGCATCGTCGCGACGAGGGCGACGACGGCCATCATGATGGGGATGATGTTCACCACGCCGAGGCTCGGCTTCCCTTCGAGCAGCCAGTAGACCCCGATCAGGAACAGCGACGACCCGACGAGCGTTATCAGCAGGCTCTGGAGGACCGTATCGAGGATGAGCGTCCCCGCGTCCTGGAAGACGATGGCGATACCGGTCGGCGAGGCGTCCTGCCGGTAGTCGCCGGCGACGTCGTCACCGGCCGCCTTTATATCGGCGTTCGTCGCGGTGCCGTCGGCCGTGTAGATGACCTGCGTGCTCCGCCGGTCCTCGCTGAGGAACTGCTCTAGCTGGCCGCTCTCCGCGAGTGCGTCGTATATCACCGGGAGGTTGTCGTCCGGAATCCCGTTGTCGTTCGCGTCGTTTCGCTCGACGAGCGCCCGGAACTCCGGGTCCCGTTCGGCCCGGTCCCGAATCGCCGTCACGAGGCTCGTGACCTCCGCCTCACGCCTCTCGCTGTCCATCTCCTCGGGCGGGTTCCGGCTGGCTCGGTGGAGCGACTCCAAGGCGTCGTCCCGGCGCATGTCCCCTTCGATGTAGACGATGACCCGTTCTTCCTGGTCGAAGTTGCGGTCGCGGAGGTTCCGGTTCTCGACGCTCTGGAACTTCTCGGGCGGCGCGAGCGGGCCCAGATACTGCAGGAAGTCGGGCGTCTCCTCCTCGGGGAGGAAGTCGTCGCTGTCGAACTCGGTGCTGACGCCGGTGGCGTAGCCGCCGGCGGCGGCCGTCGCAACCAGGACGACGAGCAGGAAGACGACGGGCGTGCGCTGGGCGACGGTGACTCCGCCGGAAAGCAGCCGCCCCAGGGCCGACTCCTCGGAGCTGAACGGTGACTGGCTGAACGTGGGGATGGGGTAGCGCTCGCTCAGGCGGTCGACGTACACCTTCGCGGCCGGCAGGAAGATGCCGAAGATGAGGAACGTAAAGACGATGCCGATGGCGGCGACGATGCCGAAGTCCCGGTTCGGCGGAAACGCGCTGACGAGGTTCGAGAGGAAGCCGATGACCGTCGTCCCGGTGACGATGAAGAAGGCGACCAGCACCTGTCTGTTCGTCACATCCATCGCAGCGACGATATCGCGGCCCGCCGCGCGCTCCTCGCGGTAGCGGTTGACGACGTGGATGCCGAAGTCGATACCCACCGCTATCAGCAGTGGCGGTACGGACACGAGCAGCGGGTTGAACGGGATGTCCGCCAGCCCGATGAAGCCGAAGGTCCAGACGAGCGCCATCACGATGGCGACGACGCCGAGCGCGAGGTCGACGAGGTCCCGGTAGGCGACGAGCAGGCACGCCACGATGAGGACGAACGCGGCAGGAAGCACGATACCGAGTGACGTGGTGATGGTGTCGGGGGTGCCACCGAGCACGCGGATGTCACCGCCGACGGTGCCGACGATGTCCCTGACGCGGTCCTCCCGGTTGTCTATCTCGGCGGCGTCGTGGGTCACGGTCGATTCGGTCACCGACGCCGACGCGGCCTCCCGGTTGAAGTCCTCGCTGACCGACGAGGTGAACGCGGGGTTCTCGTCGGCCGTCGTCCGGATGGCCTGGTCTATCTCCCCCTCGGTCGCCCCTTCGAGGACCGTTATCTGTGCGTCGAGCGTGGTGGCGTCGGGGTCGAGCGTCCGCGCTATCTGCCGGGCCGGCGAACTCGTATCGGAGACGCGCATCCCGTCGGTGTCGGCGATGCGCTCCTGTGCCCGCAACGAGCGGAGCAACGACCGTTTGGACAGCGCGTTGTCGCTCGTTTGGAGCAGCGTCGTCGTGGTCGTCGACTCACCGAAGGAGGCGCCAAAGTCCCGCTGGATGTCCTGGAACGTCTCGTAGGACTCCAGGTCCTCGATGAACTGCTGTTGTCCCGTCTCGGTCTCTATCGCGCCCAGCCCGCCGGCGAACGCTACCGTGACGACCAGGAACAGGAGGACGATTCGACCGGGACGCGTGGCGATGCGCTCGTTCACCCAGTCGATGTAACGCTGGTGACCCATCCGTGGCTACCGGAACCGAACGTATCCGCCGACGGCCAGTACCAGGACGAGCACGGCACCACCGATGGCCGTCAGTGGCAGGCCGCCACCGCCGCTCTGATCGGTGACCTCGATGGGGACCCGGTAGGTGTCGGAGATGGCCGAGTCGCCGTCGGGCTCCTCGTAGCGGAAGTCCAGCGAGATGGGGTAGGCCTTCCGGAGGGCGCTGCCCTCGGCGCTGACGCTGAACGTCAGCGTCTCCGACTCGCCGGGCGCGAGCGCGTCGACGTAGGACTCGTCGTCGTCGGCGCTGATGGGCGAGGAGGTGAAGACCTTCGCCGTGATGTCCGAGAGGGTCCGGTTGCGCGTGTTCGTCACCGTGATCTCGATGTTGCCCGACTGGCCGACGGCGATGGCGGTGTCGGCCGACTCGACGTCGAACTCGTCCTCGCTGGGTCTGACCTGCGCCTGGACTTCGAGCGTGTCGCTTTCCTCGCGGTCACCCTCGCTGTTCCGGTAGCTCGCGACGAAGTCGAACTGCTTCGACCCCGCTTCGGCGCTGTCGGTCGCGTCAACCGTGAACGTCACGTTGGTCGAGGCGCCGGGGTCGAGACTCCCGACCGCGACCTCGGTTTCCTGTGGCGAGAGGTTGTTCCTGTCGCTGTTCCAGTTGATGACGGCGTTGTCGACGGCCCGCGGGCCCTCGTTGGTCACCGTCGCGGTGATGGTCCCTTCCTCGCCGGCTCTGAGCGTGCTCTCCACGTCGGACAGCGAGAACGTCTGCTCGGGGTCGGGCGTGATGCTTATCGAGGTGCCGGCGGATTCCTTGCGGACGCCGTCGGGGTTGTCGAAGGCGACGGAGAGTTCGAACGGATAGGACTCGGCCTGGGTGTCCTCGCTCGCGGTGATGTCGTACCGGAACGTCCGGCGTTCGCCGGGGGCCCAGGAGTCGACCGACCGGGTGCTCTCGGAGCGCTCGCCGAAGGTCAGTTCCCCGTCCTGGCTCGCCAGCGTGACTTCGCTGTTGTTCGCGGCCGTCCGACCGGTGTTCTCGACGGTGACGGCGACGGTTCCGCTGGAATCGACCTGGGCGTTCGAGGAGACGTTCGTCACGTCGAAGGTGGCGTCGTCGCTGACGGTGACGGTGACGTAGCGGGTCGGCGACGTGCTACTCGTGTACCGGGCGCCGCCCTCCTCGGAGATCTGGCTGTAGTAGTCGTACTCCAGGTCGACGGGGACGCGGTAGGTGCCGGGCTCGGCGGTCTCGTCGACGCTGACGTCGAAACTCGCCGTGGTCGGCGCGCCCGTGGCGAGGCTCCCGAGCGACCGCGTTCCGGTGGTGATAGCTATCGGAGCGTCCCCGTCTCTCAGGTCGACGGTCAACCCGCGGGCGGTGGTCACTTCCTGGTTCAACGTCGGGTTCCGGGCGGAGCCCTGGTCGATGTCACCGCTGTTGACGAGCACGACGTCGAGCGTGGTCTCCTCGCCGGCGGCGACGGTGTCGTCCTGGAGCGAGACGCTGACGTCCGGGCTCCCCCTGACGGTGGCGGCGGCGGTTCCGGTAACTATCACGAGCGCGACGACGGCCAGCAACAGAGGGATGGTTCGTTGGTTCATGAGTCGACGGGTAGGGCGGCGCCGGGGGGCAAATTCGCAGTAGCCGGCGGCCACCCCCCGCGGCCGGCCAGCCCTTGTGATTTCCTGCTGCCGACGACCGGCGTATCAGCGTTCGTACCGACGTAGTTGCCCGGTTTCACCGCTCGGCGGGTGTGCCTCTTGATAACTTCATCATTGTGCCCTAAGTTCAAATACCGAACCGACGAGAGAATTTACGTCTTCGTGACGCCCTCGACCGGACCGTCGCAACTGTGTGCCGAAAGAGGTTAAGAGATGGGCCGACGAATCACGCTCGAATGAGCGAGCGGTCCGACACGGAGGCCGGTTCGGGGCCACAGTTGGGGGGCCTCATCGCTGTCGTGTGGTGGATTGCGGCCGGAGCGGTGGCGCTGGCCACAGTCCTGCTCGTGCTCGGCAGCGTCGTCGCCCTCCCGTTCTCCACGGACGTGGCCGTCGGACTCGCGCTCGCGCTCGGCGGCGGTGTCGGCGGCGTCGCCCGGCTCTTCCGGGCCGACGAGGCGCCACAGGCGCCCGACCGGACGATGACGGTTGACTCCGACGCGACGCCGTCGCCCGAACCGGCGGACCTCTTCGACGGCCACCCGGATCCCGTGCTGTACTACGCCGCCGAGGGCCACGGGCCGGTCGTCCGGGCCGCCAACGCGGCCTTCGGCGAGACGTTCGACGTACCGGTCGAGCGCATCGAGGGGGCCCCGCTCTCGGAGGCGCTCCTGGTCACCGGTGACGGGACGGTCGAGGCAGAGGCGGTCGCGGCGGGCGGGCTCGACCGGATCATCGACTGCGAGACGACGGTCGGAACCGAGCGGTTCCGGCTCAGAACGGTCGGGAACGGCGACACCGGCTACCTGCTGTACACGCCCCGGGGCGAGATCAACTCGGCCGGCGCGTGATATCCTGGAAGGCCGTGTCGATGTCCTCGAAGTCCGAGAGCGCGTCGTCCATCTCCGCCTGCAGCGTGTCGGCCCGCCGTTCGAGTGACTCGACGCCGTCGTTGCCGTCGAGCGTCCGGGCCGTCTTCTCCCCTTTCAGCAGGGCGAGTTTCGACGTGACCTCCAGATACTCCGAGAGCCGGTCGTCGTACCGCCTGGCGGCCAGTTGCTGGTCGATGGCCGCTACGAGGTCCTCCTTCTCGATGGGCTTGCAGAGGTAGTCATCGAAGGGCATATCGATGATGTCGAAGTCCGGGTCCACCGCCGTTATCATGATGACCCGCGTCGAGACGTCGCGCTCTCGTATCTCCTCTAACACCTCGTCGCCGCCGACGCCGGGCATCCGCCGGTCGAGCAACACGACGTCGATGTCGTCGTCCAGCCTGTCGAGCGCCGCCACACCCCCGTAGGCGGTCTCCGTCTCGTACTGGCCGCGAAGACGCAGGGCGTAGACGTCGGCCACTTCGGCCTCGTCGTCCACGACGAGGACAGTTGCGTCCGCAGTAGACTCTGGCACAATAGCCTATACTGGCGGGTGCGGGTATATAATTATTGTGAGGAGTGTACGTCCGGCCCGGAGAGCACGTAACGGAACTTTAAAGACTGCGTCACGGTCAGTTTCGGAACAGGAATGCTCGCGCCACCGCTGCAAGTCATCGACAGCTTTCTGCTGAACTACACCATCGGTGACGTCCTGTTGCTCGGGTTCGTCCTCGGTGCCGTCGGCATCCTGCCGACACGCTCGCTGAAGATGCTTGGCGCCCACACCCTCTCTATCGGCGTGCTGTTGCTGTTGATACCCGCGTCGATGATGGCACCGAACGCCGGCAGTCTGCTCACGTCTTCTTTCGCGTACAAACTGGTCGGGCTCGTCCTCATTGCGCTCGCGCCGGTACTGTACGCCGTCGGACGGAAGTAGCTATCCCAGTTTTCGCAGTGCGGTGAAAAAGTCAAGCGGCGGCCCGGCCAGCCGGACCGGCTCGTTCGCCCGCGTCACCGTCACCGTCTCGGGCGGCGACAGCTCCTCGCGCACACGCCCGTCGCTGACGACCACGCCCTCATCGACATCCGAGAGCGACACCGTCACGTCGCTGTCGACGTCGGCCACGAGCGGCGGCATCCCGTCGGTCTGTGCCATGCCCGTGACGACTGTCCCGCCGACAGCGGGGTGGACGAGCGGCCCGCCCTCGCTCAGGTTGTAGGCCGTCGAGCCGGTCGGCGTCGCCACCAGCACCCCGTCGGCGTGGCCGCTGGTGTACAGCGAGCCGTCGACGCGAATTTCGAACTCCCCACCCCCGCCGTCGCCCCGGTGAGCGCCCTGGACCACTACCTCGTTGAGCGCGGGCGAGAGCGACCAGTCGCTACCGGTCGCCCGCAGCCGCGGCATCGCTCTGGTCCGCGCGCTGCCGGTCTTCTGGATGTGTTCGACCTCGGCGACGACGGTTTCGACGGCCTCCTCGGGGGCGAGCGCGTTCAGGAAGCCCACTTCCCCGAGGTTGACGCCCATGATGGGCGTCGAGCCGGCACCGCGGGCGGCATAGAGGAAGGTCCCGTCGCCGCCGATACTGACGACCAGCACGCAGTCGCTCATCTCGCCGACCGGTCGAGTCGACGGCGTGGCGGCGTTCCACGCATCGTGGGCCGCCAGCGCCCCGCCGGTGGTCTCGTCGACGGCGACCGTCGCAGCGACCTCCTGGAGCCGGTTGGTCAGCGTGCTCGCGAGCGCCATCGCCCGGTCGTTGTCCCGCTGTGCGACGATGCCGACGGTCATTGGATCCACGTTCCCGCCGGGCGATGATAAACCCTTCACGACGGCAAGCTTATATCCGTCTGCACGACAGTGTGAACGCATATGGCTGTCTGTGCCGGGTGGTCGCGCGGATGAGCGAGGACGCGGACGACCGCGACGACGACTGGTTCGAAAGCGCGCTCGAAGACGAGCCCGACGACGAGCCCGGCGATACCGACGGCGCGGAGAGCGATAGTCCGTTCGCGAGCGACGCCGACGCGGGCCACACCCCCGGCGACGAGAGCGGCGGCGACAGCCCGTTCGACGACGGCGGGAGTCCGTTCGATGACGATGGCGACAGCCCGTTCGACGATGACGGCGAAAGCCCGTTCGACGACGACAGCGACAACGGCGAGCCAGGCGGTGACGACGAGAGTCTCTTCGGCGACGACTTCGCGACGGCGTTCGAATCCGCCGGCAGTCCCGGCGGTGGCAGCTCCGGCACCGAGTTCGAGGACGAGGACTTCGACTCCGACATCCCCCGTATCGACGTCGGTATTGAGGGGCTGGACCGGATGATACAGGGTGGGGTTCCGCGCCGGCATCTCATCGTCGCCATCGGCTCGGCGGGGACCGGCAAGACCACGTTCGGGCTGCAGTTCCTCCACCACGGGCTGGAGACGGGCGAGCACTGCGTGTTCATTACGCTCGAACAGTCCCACGCCGCCATTATGGACACCGCGAACGACCGGAACTGGGGGTTCGACGAGTACGAGGCCAACGACCAGCTGGCCATCGTCGACCTGGACCCGGTGGAGATGGCCAACAGCCTCGACAACATCCGCGGGGAGCTCCCGGGGCTCATCGAGGACTTCGACGCCGACCGCCTCGTGCTGGACTCCGTCTCCCTGCTGGAGATGATGTACGACAACCCCGCGAAACGACGGACCGAGGTGTTCGACTTCACCCGTTCGCTGAAAAACGCCGGCGTCACGACGATGCTCACCTCCGAGGCCAGCGAGGACAACCCGTACGCCTCCCGCCACGGCATCATCGAGTATCTGACCGACGCCGTCTTCGTCCTCCAGTACGTCCGCTCGGAGACCCGGGAGACCCGCCTCGCGGTCGAGATACAGAAGATACGCAACGCCAACCACTCCCGCGAAACCAAGCCCTACGAGATCACGATGGACGGCATCAGTGTCTACCAGCAGGCCAACATCTTCTGATAGCCGACCGGCACCCACGTTCTATCAGTTTCACCGTCGCCCGTGACGCTACTTATCCCTCTCGACCCGGGCGCCATCGCCGAGTGGCTCCGTGAACATGCGCCGACACCGCTCACCGGACCACTGTCACCGGGACGGTCGCCCGGCGGACGACGATTTCCGCGACGCTGCCGAGCAACAGTCGAGACATCCCCGAGCGGCCGTGGCTCCCCATCACTATCTGGTCGATGTCGTGGTCGTCGGCGTACTCGACGATGGTCTTGGTCGGGCGGCCGACCTCAGTGACCGTTTCGACGGACTCGACGCCGGCCTCGCGGACGACGGCGGCCAGTTCGTCGAACCGCGCCTCCGCTTCCGCCTGTCGCTCCTCGTACCACTCATCGGAGAACGACGGCACGGACGCCTGCGCGCTGTAGCCCGCCTCTGCGGGGTTGATGACGTGCAGGAGAACCACCGTGGCGTCGGGGATGTTCTCGGCGGCGAATTCGGTGGCCGCCTCAGCCTGTTCGGAACCGTCGACCGGGACGAGGATTCGCTTGCTCATACAAGGAGTGCCACCGTCGGCGGGCTTGAATGTTCGGCTCGTTACTCGCTCAGCAGGGAGAGGATGCGCAGCACCCAGACGAGGACGTTGACGAAGACGCCCATGACGGCGACGTAGATACCGATAGCGTTGCGCAGGTCGCTGGCGTAGCGGTCCTGCTTGACGGCCCATATCTCGTAGGTGAGGCTGACGACGAACGCCGCGAAGAAGACGAGACTCGCGACGACGATGAGCGCGGGGCTGACGAAGTAGCCGGCCGCACCGAGCACGAAGCCGCCGACGAACAGGTAAAACGAGTAGCTCTGCCAGGAGGAGAAGTTCCTGTCCGTCGTGAACACGACGTAGGCAACGGCGGCGGTAATGGCGGCGGTGACGACCACGGAGATGCCGATGGCCGGGACGCGCAAGGAGGCGGCCGCCAGCCCGAGCGCCGTCGCGCCAAAGAGCGCGTAGCCCAGTTGCGTCAGCGTGACGCCGACCCCCGCGAGCGGGAGGCTCCCGCGTTGGGTCCCCTTGCTCGCGACCCACGAGCCGCCCCCGACGGTGACGGCGAACGCCGCGATGCCGATGAAGAAGTTCCCGAACAGTGCCGCCCCGAGCCCGACCACCGGTGGGACGTACGACAGCGCCAGCATCGCCAGGATGTTGATGGCGATGAGGCCGGTCGCCGTTCCGATTATCCTGCTCAGGTTCCTGTCGACGGTGCCCGCGGCGGTGACGTTCCGCTCGCCGAACGACCTGCTCATAGCGGGTAGCAACTCGACACCGGTGTTGCTCACCGGTCGCGTCGCTCCCCGTTCGCTTTGAGGTATTTCGTGTCTCGCTCTCTCCGCGTCGCTTTCGAGAGAGTTCGCTCTCGCCACTGCTCACGGGTCGCGTTGCTCCCCGTTCGCATCCGTGGCTTTCGCTCACTACGTTCGCTCGAACCACGCTACTCCCGCCCGTGCCGCGTCACACACGTCGAGAGGCCGATGAGTTCCACCGGTTCGGAGTTGTCGGGCGAGTACACTACACGCTGGCCCTTCTCCATGTAGGGGACCTTCGATTCGAGGTTCGTCGGGATGTTGACGGCCTTGATGGCGTCCTCGTCACCGAGGTTGAGGACCATCGTCGTGTTGATCTGCTTGAACACGGGGTCGGCGATGTCCTGTGGGTCCTGTGTGATGAGGTAGAGCCCCAGTCGCTCCTTGCGGCCCTGCTTTGCTGCTTCGGTAAACTTCCCGATGACCTGCCGGCCCTGGACGCTGTCGGCGTCGGTGAGGAAGTTGTGGGCCTCGTCCATCCCGAGCACGAGGGGTGTCTCCTTGATGCGGTCGTACAGCGGGTCGTTCGAGAGCTTCTGGTCGATGAGGAGACTGGAGACGGCCAGTACGATGGTCGACGCGGTGCGGGAGTCCGTGATGTGGTAGGTCGGAATCACGGTCAGGCCGCCGGCCCGCACCAGCTGGGATATCTGATCGGTGATGGGGCGGGCGTCCTGGTCGAAGACGGCCCCGAAGCCCTGCACTCGGCGCTTGACGGCGTCGAACGTGGCCTCGTGGATGTCGCCGCTCTCGTCGAGTTCCGCCTTGAGCGCCGGGTCCGAGAGGAACGTCCGGAACCGGTCGTAGGTTGCGTTCCGGCCGTACTCGCGTTCGAACCGCGGCAGGAGCGTGTTGGTCAGCGCGGTGTACTGGTTGTCGTTGAGGCTGGCGCCGGCGATGAGCCACGGGTTCGAGTGGACCAGCGAGAACGGGACGGTGAACTCGACCTGCTCGGCGCGGTGGTGGCTGGCGCTGTACTCCGCGCCGGCGACCTTCGGGACGAACGCGATGGTGTCGTCGTGACCGCCCGTCTTGACCCCCTCCCGCTCACAGCGGCGGGCAAAGTCGTCGTCCATCTTCGGGTTGTCGTCGTGCATCTGGGCGTACTCGTCCTGGGGGTCGAACTGGACGACGGCGAGTTCGGGGGTGCGACCGTCGCCCATCTCGTAGGTGCGGCCCAGATACTGCCGGAGGACGTTCTTCGAACTGTGGGTCTTCCCGGAGCCGGTCCCACCGGCCACCAGCGTGTGCCGGAAGACGAGCGGGTCGCCCGACTCGTAGTCGTCCTTGAGCCGGTAGTCGATGGTCGGGGGCCGGGCGCTGGTCCGGACCTTCTCGCCGCCGACGGAGAGGTGGCCCAGGAAGACGCCCTCGGCGGGAATCTTCAGGCCGGTCTTGATTTCGGACTTGTCGGTCGCCTCGCGGACGACGGTCTCGGGCTTGGGGACGCGGTCTGTCATCCGGCGCTTGAGTTCGTCCCCGTCCCGATAGAGGACGGCGACGGGGTTGAGCGACGCCATGAACTTGAAATCCTGCTCGTCGATCTCGGCCTCGCGCATTGCCCGGCGGGCGTGTATTTCGGTGGCGTCGTCGGCACGGAACTCCTGGGCGTACTCCAGCGCGGAGATGCGACAGAAGAGGCGTTCGCCGTCCGCGTGTCTACTGACCCGTTCTTGGTCCGGCGGCGAAGCCGTCCCGTCCGGATAGGGAATCAGGAGGTACTTCCCCAGTCGCACCCGCGAGCGGTTCTGGACTGTGACGTAGGCCCGGAGATTGCACTCGTCCTCGTCCTCGCTGATACGGAGGCTGTCGGCGGCCGAGAGGACGCCCAGCCCGGTGTCGGTTCCGGCCGGCGTCACGGTCATGCTCTCGAAGCCGTCGTCCGTGGCGGCCGCAGTGTCAGCGGTCGTGCCGCCGTCGGCGGCATCACCCGCCGCCGTCTCGGCGGCGGACTCGTCGCTGTTGCCGTCTCCGCCGTCGAAATCAGTGAAATCCCCGAGGTCGGACATACGGCTACCCACGGTAGCCGGGGATTAACACCTTTCCCCGGTACGTCGGAAGTGGAACGCTTACCCTTCTGGCTGACAGACCGACACGTATGAAGCCGGTGCGGCTGATGTCGTTCAACGTTCGGTACGACACCGCCACGGATGGCGCACACAACTGGGCACACCGGCGGCGGCTGGTAGCAGACACCATCCAGTACCACGACCCTGACGTGATCGGCGTCCAGGAGGCCATGACCCACCAGTTACGTGAACTGGAGGTCATGCTGCCGGCCTACGAGTGGGTCGGCGACGCCCGTGACGCGGCC
>PXQZ01000017.1 GCA_003021755.1 Halobacteriales archaeon QH_8_67_36
GTTACTGTTCCGCGAGTTCTCTCAGATGATAACTGCCGGATCGACGGTGAGACGGCCGTTACTGGTTCCGGGCAAGAACGCCACGGGTCACTCGTATCTCGGATTCTCCGGCAGTCCGCTGATCATCAGTCGTTCGCGACGAAACCGTCTTCGCCGTGGCCGTCCTCGATAAAACAGTCCGAACCCCACGAGTTCCGGATGAACCCCTGAAACGGCCACAGACCCTGTATATGTACGAAAGCCAACGAGGGCGCGGCGACGAACATCGTCGATATACACACCTACGGGCAGAAGACTGGTGCTTTATATAAGCGTCGGCTCATTGTCCCCCGTATGCAGACCCACATCGTCCCGGTCGGGTTCGACTACGACCGGCTCATCGCGCCGCTGGTGCGCGAGCAACTCGACGTGGACCGCGTCATCCTGCTGGAGGGGGCCGTGGGGTCGGAGGCCAACGTGGAGTACTCCCGCAACCTCGCGGAGAAACTGGAGAAGGACTACCGGAACCTGCTGGGCGCCGAGACCGAGCGGGTGGTCGTCGCCGACGTCTACGACTATGACGAGGCCTTCGAGCAGGCCTTCGCGCTCATCAACGCCGAACTCGACTCGGGCTGTGAGGTGTGGGTCAACGTCTCGGCGATGCCCCGGACGGTCTCGTTTGCCTTTGCGACGGCGGCCCACTCCATCATGGTCGAGCGGGAGGGCGACCGCGAGCGCATCCACACCTACCACACCGTCCCGGAGAAGTATCTGGAGACCGAACTCGCAGAGGAGTTGCGCAAGCAGGTCGAACTGCTCGAAGACTTGGAGGCCGGCAAGGGGGTCGACGACCGCGTCGACGAGCGACTCTCGACGGCACTGGACCTGCTGGACGAGTTCGACGAGCGCGGGACGACCATCGGCGCCAAGGAGATAGACGGCTCCCACATCGTCGAACTGCCGGTGGCCTCCTTCTCCAACGTCAAACCGTTCGAGAAGGTTATCCTCTTTACGCTGGGCGAACACGGCGAGTTCGAGTCCGTCTCCGAACTGGCCCAGGCGCTGGCCCGCGACATGGGCGAGGAGTACACCGACTCCTTTCGCTCGAAGGTCATCTACAACGTCGACCGACTGGGTCCGGGCGGCAAGGGGTACATCGAGCAGGAGGCACACGGGAAGTCCCACCGGACGAAGCTCTCCCGCATCGGCGCGCTTTGGGTCCGGGCCCATTCCGCCGAGGACCGCGAGACGGAGCGACCGTGACCGCCGGCGCCACACCCCGACCCGGGTGACGCCCACCGAACGCGACTGCCGCCGACCTACGACTGTGAAGACAATATTTCTTCAAACTTCTACCGTGAAGATACATCACGCATTAGTAGCCGCAGTGGCTAGCCCGTCGTGAAATGAGTACCGTCCGTCTCGTCGGCTGGGCAGTCGTTGCGCTGGTGCTGATGGCGCTCGCAGTCCCGTGGTTCCTCTGGGGCGACGCGGGAACGGCGTTCGGCCTCCCGGTGTGGCTCTGGTGGCACGTGGGCTGGATGGCGCTGGCCAGCGTCGTCTTCGCCGTCTTCGCGCGCACCGACTGGGGACTCGGTATCGAGGAGGTGAAGCCGCGTGGCTGACACGACGCTCCAACTTGGCATCGTCGGCGGGTACATGGTCGTCGCGCTCGCGGTCGGCGTCGTCGCCTACCGGCTGACCGACCGTACCGCCGAGGACTACTACCTCGCGAGCCGCACGCTCGGAACCGTCGTCCTGCTGTTCACGACGTTCGCGACGCTGCTGTCTGCCTTTACCTTCTTTGGCGGCCCGAACCTCGCCTACAGCGCCGGCCCCGAGTGGATACTCGTCATGGGGCTGATGGACGGCATCATCTTCGCCGTCCTCTGGTACGTGCTGGGGTACAAGCAGTGGCTGGTCGGCAAACGCCACGGCTACGTGACGCTGGGCGAGATGCTCGGCGATCGCTTTGGCTCGACACCGCTCCGGGTCGTCGTCGCCGCCGTCAGCCTCTTCTGGCTGTTCCCGTACGTAATGTTACAGCAGAAGGGCGCGGGGCAGGCTATCGTCGGCCTCACCGACGGCGCGGTCCCGTTCTGGGTCGGGGCGGGCGGCATCACGCTGTTCATGGTCCTGTACGTCGCGCTCTCAGGGATGCGCGGGGTAGCCTGGACGGACACGCTCCAGGGACTGTTCATGCTCTCGCTCGTCTGGGTCGCCGTCGCGTGGGTCCTCTCGGCCGTCGGCGGGTCGGGCGAGGCGACCGGCGCGCTGGCAGCCACGAATCCCGACTTCCTCGGGCTCGGTGGCGGCCTCTACACGCCCCAGTACATCGTCTCGACGGCGGTCAGCATCGCCTTCGGCGTGACGATGTTCCCACAAATAAACCAGCGCTTCTTCGCCGCCGGGTCGAAGAAGGTACTCAAGCGCACGTTCGCGCTGTGGCCGGTGCTGGTCGTGTTGCTGTTCGTCCCGGCCTTTATGCTGGGCGCGTGGGCGGCCGGGCTCGGCGTGACCGTCCCGGAGGGTGGCAACGTCATCCCCGCGATACTGGCCGAGTACACGCCGACGTGGTTCGCCGCCCTGGTCATCGCCGGCGCGATGGCCGCGATGATGTCCTCCAGCGACTCCATGCTGCTGTCGGGGTCGTCGTATCTGACACGGGACGTCTACCGGCCCCTGACCGGCCGTGACGACGCGACCGACGAGCGGACCGACCGCCGCGAAGCACTCCTCGCCCGCGTGGGCGTGGTCGTGTTCGCGACGCTCTCCTTCGTCGCCAGTCTCTACACGCCGGGGACGCTAGTCCAGATAGGCGATACCGCCTTCAGCGGCTTCGCACAGCTCACGGTGCCGGTCGCGCTGGCGCTGTACTGGCAGGGGACGACACGGAGGGGGATGTACGCCGGCGTCGTCGGGAGTCAGCTATTCTACGGCCTCCACGTCTTCCCGGTCGTCGCGGCACTTTCGGGACTGGTCGGCCTCGACGTGGCGCTGCCCGCGACGTATCTCGGCTGGACGCCGGGCGTCGTCGGCATCCTCGTTGGCCTCCTGCTGACGGTCGGCGTCTCGCTGGTGACGGCACCCGCCGCGACCGAGGACCGGAGTGCCTACGCGGTCTCCGGCATCGAAGGTGACTGAGAGTGGTTATTGCAGATTAGTTCCGGATAGCGCCTGCGGGGTCGGCGCATACCGGCAAATCGCTACACGAATCACTATGCAAGAGGACCGGGTGAGCCGACACGCCGGACTGGAACCGCTG
Source organism: Halobacteriales archaeon QH_8_67_36 (assembly GCA_003021755.1). GTDB lineage: Archaea > Halobacteriota > Halobacteria > Halobacteriales > Haloarculaceae > Haloarcula. The sequence continues at coordinate 3,245 of PXQZ01000017.1, forward strand.
GCGGCCACTACAAACCGAAGTCGTTTAGCCCCCGGTTGGCTCACATACACGTAATGGCGCGTCGAGCACACCGCCCGTCCGTTCTCGTACCCGTAGTAGGGGTCCCCACGCCCCGATAACACCACCTCTCGACGCCCGCACAGTTTTCGACCGACGCCAGCCCCAGCAGATATGAGTGACACACAGGACCCACCGACCGAGGAATCGACCGACGACCAACAGCTCACGGGGGAGTACGACCCCGCGGATGTCGAGCCCGAGTGGCAGGACCACTGGGTGACCGAGGAGACATACGCCTACGACGGGAGCACGGCGCCACGCGCCGCGGACCAATCGAGCGGGCAGAGCCCGCGAGACGACGCCGACACCCGCTTCTCCGTCGACACGCCGCCGCCGACGGTGTCGGGGAACCTCCACATGGGGCACCTCTATCAGTTCACGCTGCAGGACTTCGTCGCCCGCTACCACCGGATGGCCGACGACACCGTCTACTTCCCCTTCGGCTACGACGACAACGGCATCGCCTCCGAGCGGCTCACGGAGCGGGAGCTGGACATCCGCCACCAGGACTTCGAGCGCCGCGAGTTCCAGGAGAAGACCCGCGAAATCTGCTCGACGTACGAGCAGGAGTTCACCGAGGACGTCCAGTCGCTTGCGATCTCCATCGACTGGGACAACACCTACAAGACCATCGCACCGGAGGTCCAGCGGGTCTCACAGCTGTCCTTCCTCGACCTCTACGAGCAGGGCCGGGAGTACCGCCGGCGCGCGCCGACCATCTGGTGTCCCGACTGCGAGACGGCCATCTCGCAGGTCGAGCAGGAGGACGAGGACAAACACACCAAGTTCAACGACATCGCGTTCGACCTCGTAGCCGACAGCGAGGGCCCCGTGACGTGGGACGAGACGTTCACCATCTCCACGACGCGTCCCGAACTCCTGCCGGCGTGTGTCTCCGTCTTCGTCCATCCGGACGACGACGAGAACCAGCACCTCGTCGGCGGCACCGCGCGGGTCCCCCTGTTCGGCCAGGAGGTCCCCATCATCGCCGACGAGCGCGTCGACATGGAGACCGGCAGCGGCCTCGTGATGTGCTGTACCTTCGGCGACCGGAACGACATCGAGTGGTACCAGGCACACGACCTCGACCTCCGGCTTGCCATCGACGAGTCCGCGACGATGACCGATGTGGCCGGCGAGTACGAGGGGATGCACACCACCGAGGCCCGCGAGGCCATCATCGAGGACCTCGACGAGGCGGGCCACCTGCTGGAATCGCGGGGCCACGATCACACCGTCCAGGTCCACGAGCGCTGCGGCGTCGAGGTCGAGTATCTCGTCACCGAGCAGTGGTACATCAAGATGCTCGACAGGAAAGACGAGTATCTGGAGGCCGGCCGGGAGATGAACTGGTTCCCGGAGAAGATGTTCAGCCGCTACCGGCACTGGATAGAGGGGTTGGAGTGGGACTGGTGTATCTCCCGCCAGCGCGATTCCGGGATTCCGATTCCGGTGTGGTACTGCGGGGATTGTGGCGAGCCGGTCGTAGCCGAGAAGGCCGACCTGCCCGTCGACCCGCTCTCTGACGACCCGCCGGTGAGTAGCTGCCCGGAGTGTGGCCACGACGATCTGACGCCCGAGGAAGACGTCTTCGACACGTGGGCGACGTCCTCGCTGACACCGCTGGTAAACGCCGGGTGGGACTGGCATGCCGACGAGTCAGCAGAGACAGCCGACTCGGTGGACGCAGACGCCGGGGAGTTCAGGATGGAAAACCCCGAACTCTACCCGTTCGACCTGCGCCCGCAGGGCCACGACATCATCTCGTTCTGGCTGTTCCACACGGTGGTCAAGTGTTACGAACACACCGACGAGGTCCCGTTCGAGAACGTCATGATCAACGGGATGGTGCTGGACGAGAACCGCGAGGCGATGTCCAAGTCCAAGGGCAACGTCATCCCGCCCAGCGAGGTGCTTTCGAACTTCCCGGTCGACGCCGCCCGCTACTGGGCCGCCGGCACCTCCATCGGCGACGACTTCCCGTACAAGGAGGGCGATCTGGAAGCCGGCGAGCGCCTGCTCCAGAAGCTCTGGAACGCCTCCCGGCTGGTCGACCAGCTCACGCCGGCCCAGCGGCCCGCCGAGCCCGACGAACTCTCCGCCGTCGACCGCTGGCTGCTGGCCGAACTGGACGCCACCGTCGACTCGGTCACCGCGAAGTTCGAGGACTACGCGTTCTCGAAGGCCCGGAACGAACTGCGGTCGTTCTTCTGGAACACCTTCTGTGACGACTACCTCGAAATCGCCAAACAGCGGGTGTCCGACGGGTCGGACGCCTCCACCGAGTTCACGCTGCTGACGGCCCACCGGACCTTCCTCCAGCTGTTTGCGCCGTTTCTCCCGCACATCACGGAGGAGCTGTGGGACCGGCTGGCGTACACCGACGGGTCGGCAGAGACGGCCGACCCGGTAGACACTGACGGCTCCATCCACACCACCGACTGGCCCGTCGCCGGCGGCTACGAGGCGGACCTGACGGCCGGCGAGACGGCGATGGAGGTCGTCTCCGCGCTCCGTCGGTACAAGACCGAGAACGGCCTGCCGCTGAACGCCGACCTCGACCACGTCGAGGTGTACGGCCACGTCGCCGGCTTCGAGGACGCCATCGCCGGGGCGATGCACGTCGAGACGCTCGACGTCTTCGAGGACGCGCCGGACATCACGACCGAAATCAGCGGCATCGACCTCGACTACTCCGTCGTCGGCCCCAAGTTCGGCAGCGACGTGGGCGCCATCGATTCGGGCATCGAGTCCGGCGACTACGAGATCGACGGCGACACGCTCGTCGTCGCGGGCGAGTTCGAACTCGGCCCCGACCTGTTCGAGGTCGAGGAGTCCCGCACCTACTCCGGCGAGGGCGAGATGACCGAAACCGAGAATTCGGTCGTCGTCGTCCGGTAGGCCCGCACAGCTTTGCCTTCCGTGGAGGTGAGCCACAAGCTATACAGCGGAATCCGCCGGCCGCGCTTGACGCCTACGTCGCCGGTGTCGCCGGGACGCGGCGCTGCTGGCCGGGCGCCCCTACGACGTGGCCGCTGCCGTCGCTGTCCGGGTGTCGTCGCGGGCGGGTTGGGGGTGACCCGTGCTGCTCGCTCACAGCGCCAGCAGCCGAATACTCGGGGCGCCGCTGTTGGCGCTTGGGGGCTGGGGCACGTGGACGGGCCTGCAGTCCGGTCCGGAGTCCCCTCCCTATCGACGCTGTACGGCTTCACGCCTTTCTCGTGGGGATCGTTGTAGTCTCGCGGGACTCGCCGTAGCGCGACTGGCGAGCCTCGGTAAACGGCTACAACAGTGCGTATCGCCCAATTCGGAACGGTCACGGCGAAAATCGGTGCCGTCGGTGCGGATGACGTTCATCGACACGCCACCGAGTTCGGGCCCGAGGCAATTAGCTCCCGGACCGGCGCCGTTTCAGCTTCTCGACCCGCGTCGCGAGTGCCAGAAACGTCGCCAGAACCGTCAGCACGACCGCCCAGCCGGCCGCGAGGTCGTGGGCGGGGACGGTGTGGTCGAAGGTCAACGGGCCGACGAGGGGCTCGCCGCGTAGCCACGTGTGGTGTGGACCACCGAGGACGGGGACGAAGTAGTCCACCACGTCGTTGAAGCCGTACCAGAAGACGGCCACCGCGACCGCCGGGACCGAGAAGGTGGCGTAGCGGTGGATGAGAAACGCCTCGGCGGCCATCGCCAGATGCGAGCCGATGAGAAACCAGTAGAGCCAGGCCGGGATACCCGCCGAGCCGTTGATGACGAGCTGGACGTAGGGGGTCCAGAGGCCGAGCTTGATACAGCCGAAGAAGGCCAGCGCGTGGAGCCACTGGAAGTCCCGGTCGAGCTTCCACGCGGCAACGGAGAGCCCGATGAACAGCGTCGCAACCGGCGAGTCCGGAATCAGCGGGTACGCCAGGGGCGTTGCGGCGCCCAGTTGCCCGCCCAGCAGCGGCGGCGACAGGTTCAGCGGCCGGCCGGCGTAGTACCAGAAGCCAAACAGCGTCCCGACGAGGTTGACGATGGCGATAGGCCAGGCCAGTCTGAGGCCGACGTTCTCCAGCCACTGGGGCAGCGGCGCGACGTAGCGGGGGAGCCCCTCGGGCTCGGGCAGCGACGCGTCGAAGTACCGGGCGACGACCGACTCGATTCGCTCGCCGACGCCCGCCGTCGTAGACATATCCGACCCGTCGGGAGGTGCGGGCAAAAGCCTACCTTTCCCGGCGTCGCGACGGTCGCGGCCGTCCG
>PXQZ01000018.1:0-9195 GCA_003021755.1 Halobacteriales archaeon QH_8_67_36
GCGAGTGCGACGAGTAGCACCGCGTCGAACAGCGGGATGAGCAACAACAGGGCGATCGCCCGGAGCATACCCCCGCTTGCAGGGCCTGGCTCAAACGCTTTTGGAATGCGAGATGTCGACCGAGGGGAGACATCTCGAAGCGACGCGGTGACCGGAGAGCCGCGGTACGGAACAGCCGACCGAACGGAGCGTCCTCGACGCGAACCTCGTCGTCAGGACCGCCCGTGGACTCGGAGTGCCACGGGTTCGGCCGGCGAGAGCGTGATACGCATTGCAAGGTCCAGCGGCGGTTCGGTGACGGTTTCGAAGCGGTAGCGCTGTGCGAGGGTGGCGATGGCGAGTTTCGCCTCCATGCGGGCAAAGCGCATTCCGATGCAGTGCCGGGGGCCGCCGCCGAAGGGGTAGTAGGCGTAGTCGGGCAGCGTCGCCTCGAACTCGTCGGTCCAGCGCTCCGGCCGGAAGGCGTCGGGGTCGTCGTACCAGCGCCCGTCGCGGTGGACGAGCCACTGCGGGACGGTCAACTGGGCGTCTGGTGCGACGTCGTAGCCACCCAGCGTAACGGGTTCGGTCGGCTGTCGGAAGGTCGTGAACGCGGGCGGGTAGAGCCGCAGGGCCTCGGTCAGCACGTCGTCGAGATACGGCAACTCGAAGAGGTCCTCGGGGGTCGGGTCGGCGCCGCCCAGCACCGAGTCGAGTTCGTCGTGGAGCTTCCGCTGGCGCTCGGGGTGGTGGCCCAGCAGGAACCACGTATACGTCAGTGTGAGCGCCGTCGTGTCGTGGCCCGCCACCAAAAACGTCAGCAACTGATGGCCCAAGCGTTCCCGGGTCATCGTCGCCTCGTCCAGCGACAGCAACAGGGAGAGTACGTCGTCGCGGGCCTCGCGTTCGGCGGCGCTCTCGGCCCGGCGCTCGGCGATAATATCGTCCAGCGTCGCCTCGAAGTTCGCTCGTGCGGCCCGGACACGACGGTTCGTCGGCGTCGGCACCGCCAGTGGGACGTAAGCCGACAGCGAGCGGGGGTCCAGCCGCTCCCGGAGCGCGGAGAGTAGCGGCTCCAGCGCCCCGGCCGTGCGGTCGATGTCCACGTCCAGCAGCGTCTTTCCGAGGACCCGCAGCGTGTAGCGTCGCATCTCCGGCAGGACGTCGAACTGCTCGCCGTCGGCCCAGCCGTCGCCGGTCGCGGCCGCGAAACCGGTCATCGACTCGCCGTAAGCCGCGATCTTCTCCCGGTAGAAGGCGGGCTGGAGCGCGGTGCGCTGTTCCTGCCACTCCTCGCCCTCCAGCAGAAAGAGCCCCTCGCCGACGTAGTTCCCGAGCGACCGCTGGAGCAGCGCGCCCTTCTCGTAGCGTCCCTCGTCGGTGACGAGTATTTGCTCGACGAGGTCGGGATGGGTCACGAAGTAGCCGGTCGTTCCGGCGACGTTGTACCCCACCACGTCGGCGTCCATCGCCCCCACGCGGTCGTAGAAGTCAAGCGGGTCCCGCAGCATCGAGAGAGTGTTGTCGACGACGGGGATGCGACCCGGACGTGGCGGCTCGTCGCCCGGCGTGACCGGCCCCGGGCGGTCCACCTCCTGCGTTGCCATTGCCCGGGGTTGGGACGGTGGACAGTTCGGTCTTTCGTCCTAGCAAACGTGGTTGTAGTGAGTTTCTCCACGGTACGGTATACTGACAGCCAGAAAGCCCCGACTGGCTAAACTCGGGGGCTTCGCTGCGCGCTTCACTCGCTGCGCTCGTTGCAGTGCTTGCATCAGCCGCCGTCGTTTAACCAGTCGCCCCTTTCAGTCCCGCCCAGCGCTGTCTGACCAACCGGCTACGGGCGGGACTTTCTGGCTGTTTCCGGTAGCGTCACCGACTGCTCCCACTAGTCCGCAAGTGTCAGTTCCAGCTGCTTCCAGTCGCACGCTTGGACGGAGTGACAGCCCCTTTGTGTACCCATCACGGAGGGCGGATATGGACGAGTTCGCAGCGGAGACGAAAGTGGAGTGGCGCGAATGGGGGCCCGAGGCGTTCGAGCGGGCCGCCGGCAGCGGGAAGCCACTCTTGCTCTCGCTGACGGTGCCCTGGAGCCCGGAGTGTCGGGCGATGGACCGGGGCGTCTTCGGCGAGCCACGCATCGCGGCCAACATCAACGACGGGTTCGTTCCGGTCAGGGTCGACGCCGACCGGAACCCGCTGGTCCGGGAGCGCTACACGATGGGTGGGTTCCCGTCGACGGTATTCCTGACGCCGGCGGGCGAGGTCATCAGCGGGGCGACGCTCCTGGGGTCGGACGGGTTCCGGAGCATCCTCGACTCGGTACGCGAATCGTGGGACGCGAAGGGGACGGCGGCGGGGTCGGTCCCGCGCCAGTTGCAGGACGAGGCGCCGCCGGCCGGGGCACTCACCCCGCGCATCGAGGAGCACATGGTCGAACAGCTGCTGGAATCGTTCGACGAGGAGTTCGGCGGCTGGGGGTCGGACGTGAAGTTCCCGCTCGCGCGAACCGTCGAGTTCGCCCTCGTCCGGGCGCGCGACCAGGCCACCCGGACCCTGGAAGCCATCCGGACGCATCTGCTCGACACCTACGACGGCGGTTTCTACCGCTACGCGACGGGGCGTGACTGGTCGAACCCGCGCCGGGAGAAGCTACTGGACGAAAACGCGGCGCTCGTGCGGGCGTTCGCCCGCGGCTATCGCTACACGGGCAGTGAGGCCTACCGGGACACGGCCATGCGGACCGTCGAGTACCTGACGACGGAGCTGTGGACCGGCGACGCCTTCGCGAGCAGCCAAGCCGGCGACGACGACTACTACCAGGCCAGTCCGACCGACCGCGAGGACGCCGACCCGCCCCACGTCGACGGGACGGTGTTCGCCGACCGGAACGGGCTGGCCGTCGACGGGCTGCTGTGGACCCACGCCTACACCGACGACGAGCGGGCCGGCCGCTACGCCAAGCGCGCGCGTGACTACGTCACGAAGGAACTCGTCGACGGACACGGCGCGGTGATTCACGGCGACGCTGTCGACAGCTACCGCGGACTGCTCATCGACCAGGCCGGTCTGCTCCAGGGGCTGACCACCAGCTGGCAGGTGCTGGGCGAGGGCGGGCCCGCCGAGGCCGTCGCCGACTGGACCATCGACAACCGCCGGCAGGACACCGGTGCGTTCCGCGACGGCCCCGACGACGGGGCGGGCCTGTGTGGCCGGTCGCTCCACCCGCTGGACTCGACGGTGGAACTGGCCGACGCGCTGGTCGACCTCGCGGCGCTGACCGGCGATGATACGTACCGCGAGGTGGCCCGCCAGGCCGTCGAGTCCTTCGCCGGCGCCGCCGAGCGGATGGGCGTCGAGGTAGCCGGCTACGCCGGGGTCGCCGCCCGTCTGCGAGACCCCCAGCGCCTCGTCGTCGGCACCGCGGCCGGCACGGACCTCCACCGGGCCGCGCTCCGGCTGGCCGACCACGAGACGACCGTCGTCCCCGACCCCGACGGCGACGGCGTCGCTCGCCGGTACGAGGGCGAGACCGTCACCGCAGAGGGCGAGACGCCTGCCGACCTCGAAGCTGCGCTGATGGACGGCACGCGATAGGACGGTGGAGTGAGTTACCGAGACACCGGCCTCGGGTCGGCGCTGTCCGACTGACCGACACCGAACCCCATAAAACAGTAAACCGTCGATTAGTTTTTGTCCGTCCGTCGAGAGGAAGCTGCATGGCAAGTCTGCGAGACCTGGGTCTCTCGGAGTACGAGGCCCGCGCGTTCCGGTCGCTGCTGGACACCGGACCGACGACGGCCAAGGAGCTTTCCCGGGCCAGCGACGTCCCGATGGGGCGCATCTACGACGTGCTCAACAGCCTAGAGACCTACCGGCTGGTACGCAGCCAGACGGCGAGTCGCCCGAAGAAGTACGTCGCCGTCGAGCCAGAGACGGCGCTGGACCGGCTGCTCGACGACAAGAAAGCGGAACTGGCGGCCAAAGAGGAGCAGTACGAGGACATCGTCTCCGAACTGGGTGACCGGCTGGAGGCCGGCGACCACGTCGACGAGCCGTTCTGGATCGCCGCCGTCGGCCCCGCGGAGACGCTGAACCTCCTGCTTGAGCGGCTGGCCGCCGCCGACGACCGCATCATCGTCGTCGGTGCGCCGCCGGCCCAGCAACTGGACATCGTCGAGGCGACCGAGCGGGTCGTGGACAGACTGGTCGCCGCGCTCGAACGCGGCGTCGACGTCTCCCTGCTCGTCCAGCGCGACCTGTTCGAACGGCTCCCCGAGGACGCGAACCGCGCGTACTACGAACGCCTCTCGGCTTACGAGAACTACAGCGCCCGGTACAGCGAGCGCGTCTCGACGACGTTCGAACTCATCGACGACACGGAGGTCTGCATCGAGGTCCCACACCCGCTGGGCGGGGACGAGACGTTCGGCGTCATCGATCTGAAAGACCCCTCCTTTACCGCCGACGTCAGCGAGGCGTTCACCGACCACTGGGCCGGGGCCACGCCGGTCGGTCCGCCTTGAGAACCAGTCGCAGCGTCGGCGTCAGTCGTCAGCGGGCGCTTCGTCCTCGCCGACCTCGCCACGCAGGTCGGCCAGCTTCGCGATGCGCTCGGCGTGGGCGTTGTGCTGGTGGATGGACTCGTCGTTGGACTGCTCCATGTAGACGATGGCCTCGTTCGGGAGGTCCGGGAACCGGTCGACGACGCCCTCGGCGAGCGCCCGTACGCAGTCCTCGACGAACTTCGCGTCCTTGTGGGCCTCGAAGGTCATGTGGTCCTCGTCGGGCCGTTTCGCGAGGTTGTAGATGCGGGCCGACATGGAGTTCCGGGCGACCTCGATGAGTTCGTTCAGGTCGACCTCGGGGGCCCCCTCGCTCTCGACCGTGAGGGTAGCGTGGCCGCGCTGGGAGTGGCCGGCCTGTGGCATCCGTTCGAGGAACTCGTCGATGACCTCGTCCTCGACGGCCATGCTCCGGAGGGTTTCGCGGGCGCGAGCCGCCGACATCCCCTGCGAACAGGGACAGACGGTCATCCCGGTGACCTGGGCGCCGATCTCCTCGCTGGTGCCGTCCTCGGTGGCCGTCGCCGAGGCGATGATGGTCGCCGTCGACTGGGTGGCCATCCCGCTCTCGGGCGTCGACTCGTGGGTGACGTAGTCGGCTTCCATCCGGACTTCCGCCTTCGTAGTGTAGTCGTGTTTCTCCAGAAGCAGCTCCGCGGCGTCGCCACAGACGTCCTCGACGCGGTAGGCCTGCTCCGAGACGGCGGTCTCCAGCGTCTCGTCGATGACCTCCATGTTCCGGGACATGTCCGCGCCCTTGCGCCAGGAGGGGAGGTCGACGAACACTTCGAACTCTGCCATGAGCACGATCGGGTCCCGGTCGCGCCGGCCCAGCTTGACGAGCTTCTCGACACCGGTGACGCCGACGCGGTTGAGACCGACCGTCACGTCCGGACTCGACGCCTGCACGTCCGGGAGTTGCTGACTCATTGACCCCGCTATGGACGAGACTCGGTTATTGCTTTCGGAACCTATAGACCTGTGAATAGGCGGTGTCGCCGAACGGCGAGAGGAGAGTGGCCCTGAATCGAAAGGGTCGTAACGTTTCCTGAGCGCGAAAGCGCTCGCAGTTGGGGCGGCGACGCGTCACACTACCGTCGCGGCTGTCTACAGGCGGAGCAGGCCGAGTGCCTCGGGGTCGTACGGAAATCTTCGATTTCCGTGATGACGAGACGCCGCAGGCGTCTCGAACCACTTGACCCCGAGGGTGAAGGCCGTACGCTTATTATCCGCCCGTCTCAAATGAGAGATACAGTTGCGACGTGGGTTAAAGACCTTAATCCGAAGCAACTGCCGGCAGTTACGAGGAAATGCGACATCTCTCAACACCCTGCTACGGCAGGTGAGACGGATGTTGTCGGGCGGGGTGGAGCCGCCGACCCTCACGGACACCGAGCGTTCGGGTGTCAATTCCAGCCGACCCGCCGTGGGAAGGTCGAGGGGAATTAAATTCGCCTGCGACGGTACGGCCCGGTTTGGGACGTGCGGTCAAGACGGTGAAGCCGCGGGGCTTGTCCCCGCGGTACTTCACTCCCCGACGATGTCGTCGTAGCGCGCCCCGGTCTGTTTGAGCGTGGCCGTCGAGTAGAGCCGGTCGTGATCGACCGGGAGGTATTCCGTCGAGAGTTCGTCTATCTTCCCGTCGACGACGTCGGCGTCGCGGCCGTGAATCATGGTGAAGAGGTTGTACGGCCAGTCCTGTTCGGGCCGGCGCGGCCGGTGGTAACACAACGTGACGTAGGGGAGTTCCCCGACGCGCTCGCCCAGTTCGTCGAGTCGGTCGTCGGGAACGTCCCAGACGACCATGCAGTTGTTGTCGAACCCGGTGGTGATGTGGTTCACCACGCAGCCGATGCGCTTGATACACCCTCCGGCGCGCAGCCCTTCGATGGCATCGAGCACGTCGCCCACGTCGGCGTCGACGGCGGCTGCGATATCACGGTAGGGCGTGGCCGAGAGCGGGAACCCGTCCTGTATCTCCAGCAGGAGCCGGCGGTCAAGCGCCGAGAGGTCGGCCGCGGCGTCCTCGCTGATGCGGGTGGCGCTCGCGTCGGTCCTCTCGACACTCTCCCGGGCAAACCGGTCGCTGTTGACGACCGGAAACTCGAGGTCGATGTAGTAGTCCGTCAGCATCGGCAGGACGAGTACCGGACAGCCGGTGCGGGCTTCGACGTCGGCCAGAATCTCGTCGCGCCGTTCGCGGGAGCCGGCGGTGACGACGAACCACATGTTCCACGCGTGGTCGCGGGCGTAGTTGTGGTTCACCTGCCGGTAGTCGTTGATCGTGGCGGCGATCTCGTCGAACCGCTCCTCCGGTGCGGCCACCGCGGCCAGCGTCGAGGAGCCGATGACCGGCGGGTTCAACACGGCGCCGAAGCGCCGGAAGACGCCGTCGTCGCGGAGCGCTTCGACGCGTTCGAGTGCCTCCTCGGCCGGCACGCCGAGTCGCCCGCCGACCGCGTCGAACGGGCGTTCACGGACCGGGAAGCCGCTCTGGAATCCGTCGATGAGCGCGGCGTCGACGTCGTCGATACGCTCCCGCCACTCACCCGTTCGGAGGCTCATTACACCGACTTGGTGGTGGACGGGTGTATCGTTTTCGGGACCGCGCCGTGTTCCCGCAAGATGAGAACGAAACGGAGGGGCTTTGAGAGCGCGGTCCCAATCGTCGGCCATGGCACAAGCAACCCACGAGTACGGCGACTGGCCGCTGCAACGGCTGATGACCGAGGTCGTCGGCTCGGGCCACAAATCGGCCGACGACATGACCCGCGAGCAAGCCCGGGAGGCGTTCCAGCGCATCCTCGACGACGAGCCCGACCACACGACGCTGGGCGCGTTCTGGCTGGCCAACCGCTGGAAGCGCAACACGCCCGAGGAACTGGGCGCCTACCTCGACGTGATGGCCGAGGAGTCAGTCGTCACTGCCGAGCCCGACGCCGACCCCGTCGACTGCGGCGCGAACTACGACGGCAAGGGCAGGTCGGCCATCCTCGGCGTCGCCGCCGGTCTCGTCGCCGCCGCCGCCGGAACGCCCGTCGTCGTCCACTCCGGCGACCGCGTCCCAACACAGAAGCAGGACGCCTACAAACACGTGCTCGACGAACTCGGCGTCCGGACGGAACTCGACCCACAGGAGAGCGCCGACATGGTCGACGATGTGGGCTTTGGCTTCTACTATCAGCCCGCCTTCAACCCCGGCGTCGACGCCCTCTTCGACCGCCGGGACACTCTGGGCGTGCGCTCGTTCGTCAACACCGTCGAGACGCTCGCCAACCCCGCCGGCGCGAGCGTCCACCTGGGGAGCTTCTATCACCTCCCCTTCGCCAAGAGGATGGTCCGCACGCTGGTCAACGCCGAGTCAAGCACCGTCTCCCGCGCACTCTTCTTCCAGGGAATGGAGGGGTACGACGACGTCCGACCCGGCGAGACCGTCGTCGCCGAGTGGCCCGTCGAGGGCGAGGACAGCGACGACGAGGCCATCGCGGACTTCGAGATCCGTACGAGCGAATACGGCATGGACGTGACCAGTGACGACCTGGCCGTCGAGGACGTGGCCGACGAGTCCGCCGAGATCACCGAGGCAGTCCTGGCCGGCGAGCGCACCGACGGCTTCGCCGACGCCGTTGCGCTCAACGCCGCCCTTCGCATCTATGCCCGCGAGGACGCCGACAGCATCGAGGCCGGTCTGGCACAGGCCCGCGGGGCTATCGACGACGGCAGCGCCGCCGACACGCTCGATGCGCTCCGGGCGTTCTGAGCGGCGGAACCCATTTTCCCGTCCGGGCCGAACTAAAGACGATGTCGCGCTCCGATACAGCCGACGAGTGGACGGGTCCCGCCGAGGACGCCACCTGGCGCCACGACACTGTCGAGACGAACGGCGTCCGCCTCCACGTCGTCACCGCCGGTCCCGAGGACGGCCCGCTGGTCGTGTTGCTGCACGGCTTCCCGGAGTTCTGGTACTCCTGGCGCCACCAGATTCCGGTGCTGGCCGAGGCAGGCTTTCGCGTCGTCGCGCCGGATATGCGCGGCTACAACCGCTCGGAGAAGCCCTCGGGGGTCGCCGCGGGGCGGGCTCGTGGCGTGGTACACCGCCATCGACCGCCCCGGCGTCGTCGACCGGCTGGCGGTGTTGAACGCGCCCCATCCCTCGGCCTACGAGCGGGCCCTGCGCTCGAATCCGGCCCAGCTCGGCAAGTCCTGGTACGTCGGTTTCTTCCAGTTGCCGCTCGTGCCCGAGTGGAGCCTCGGAGCGGGGGACTTCGCGGCCATCGAGCGGATGCTCGCCGAGGGGACGGTCCGGCCCGACGCGTTTACCGAGACGGACATCGAGCGCTACAAGACCGCCTTCGGCCGGCCCGGCGCCCGGACGGCGGCGCTCAACTACTACCGGGCGATGGCCAGACGGACCGCGAAGCTGACGCTGACGCGGGGCGGCGTCGGCGACCTTCCGGTTCGAGCGCCGACCCTGCTCGTCTGGGGCGAGCGGGACGTGGCGCTGGACGTGTCCCTGACCGAGGGGCTGGAGCAGTGGGTCCCCGACATCCGGGTCGAGCGCCTGCCCGACGCGAGTCACTGGGTCCAGTTCGATGCGCCCGAACGGGCGAGCGGGCTGCTGGTCGAGCATCTCGGGTGACGAACAGCCCACACC
>PXQZ01000018.1:9245-43597 GCA_003021755.1 Halobacteriales archaeon QH_8_67_36
ATGAGCGACCTGACCGCGACGCTCCACACGACAGCGGGCGACATCGAAGTCGAACTGTACGAAGACCGTGTCCCCAACACCGTCGAGAACTTCGTCGCGCTGGCGGAGGGCGCCGACGACTACGACGGGGCCGAGGTCGGCCCCGGCACCGGCGCCTGGGAGGACCCCGAGTCGGGCGAGAAGCGCATCGACCCGCTGTACAACGACATCGAGATTCACCGCGTCATCGATGACTTCATGATACAGATGGGCGATCCGACCGGCACCGGTCGCGGCGGCCCCGGCTACACCTTCGAGGACGAGTTCCACGACGACCTGACCCACGACGAGGCCGGCATCCTCAGCATGGCGAACCGGGGCCCCGACACCAACGGCTCGCAGTTTTTCATCACGCTGGGCGCCACGCACCACCTCAACGGGAAACACGCCGTCTTCGGGGAGGTCACCGATGGCATGGACGTCGTCGAGGAAATCGGCGCGACGGAGACGGACCCGAACGACGCACCCACCACGCCGATTCACCTCGAATCAGTCGACGTTCACCGGTAATCACTCGGTCCGACTCGGCGTTCCCCGTGTCGTCGGCCGGCGGCGCGGGAACCGCTTTCTGAGATACCGCACGAGAGGGAAGAGCCGCTCACTCAGTTGCCCGCGAACGCCCGTCTCACTGGCGTAAACCAGCACCGGTACGTCCCGCTGGGCCGACAGCCGTACCACTTCGTCGGGCGTGCTCCCGAACAGCGCCTGCTTGAGCCAGCGGTCCCGGGAGGCCCCGACGATGAGGACGCCGCCGTTGTCGGCGGCCGTCTCGACGAGCCCCTCGGCGACCGAGCCGGCGAAGACGTCGGTGACGGCGGGTTGTTCTACGTCATCGAGCGCGTCCACCGTCCCCAAGGAGGTCTCGTCGGTTCCCTGTTCCCCGGACGAAACGTTGATGAGGTGGAGGTCGCTCCCGCGCTTCCCGAGCGTGTCGACCACCGGGAGCAGTGCCCGGTGGTGTTGGCCCCCGCCAGCACCGACGTTGATAGTGTCCAGGTCGTCCACGACGACGGTCTCGCTGGCGAAGAACACGTCACAGGGGGCTTTGCTCCCGACCGTCTCGGTCACGTCCCGGTGGCGCTCGGGATAGCCCATCAGGATGCGGTCTGCGTCGTCGTCGCGAGCCGTCTGGACGATGTCGAATGCCACGTCCTTGCAGGTGTGGCCCTCGACGATGTACTCGACGTCGAGGGTGGCCTCGTCGAGTTCGTCCTCGATGCGCCGGGAGCGGGCGGCGGCCGTGTCCTGCACCGTTTCCCACGGGGTCTGGTCGGGCACCTGCGTGACGTTGAGTACGTGGACGAGCAGCTCCCGGTCGGCGGTGGATCCGAGCGCCGCGGCGAGACGGACGTACCGGAGCGCCCGGCCGGGTCGGGCGACGGGGACCAGTATCCGGTGGCGGTCAGTAGCGGTCGGTTCGGCTGTCGTCTCCGCCTCCGCCTCCGCCGCCGCTTCCGGTTCCGGTTCGTGCGGGACCTCTCGACGTAACTCTTTGCGGCCGGGCGCACCGCCCCAGACGACGTACGCGACGACCAGCACCCCGGTCAGTACGAGGCCGGTGACGACGCCTTCGAGGGGGAGGTTGTAGATGAGCCCGAGGTTCGCCAGGATACCGACGACCGGGACCACGGGCACCCCCGGGACGCTGAACCCGCGCTGGATATCCGGAAACCGCCGCCGGGAGACGATGAGTGCGACGTTGACGACTGCGAGCGGAAGCAGGAGGTTCAGCGTCGCGAAGCCGGTCAGGGCCGTGAGCCCGAGCTGGAGTCCGACCGCCGCGCCGAGGCCGCCCTCCGCGGGGAGGACGCCGATGAAGACGGCGATGAGGACGATGATGACCGCCGTCGCGGTGGCGACGCTCCAGAACGGCGTGCCGTACTCCGGGTGGATGCGCGAGAACCGCCGCGGGGCCTGTCCCTGCCGTCCCATCAGTGAGCCGATGGAACTCGCGGCGAGGATGGAGGCGTTCGAGGCCGAGACCATCGAGAAGATGGCGCCGGCGACGATGAGCGAGCGGCCGATGGGACCGAGAAAGCCGGCGGCGACCTCTCCCATCGCCGTCTCGCCCTGTTCGGCGATGATTTCCGCCGGAACCGGCGAGTTCACCATGGCGACGATGACGAACGCGTAGAGGACGGTGACCGTGACCATGCTCGCGGCGATGGCCCGCGGGACGGTCCGCTGGGGTTCGATTATCTCCCCGGCGCTGGCCGCGATGGCCGAGAAGCCAAAGAAGGTGATGAACGCGAGTGCGGAGATGGTGAGGATGTCAACGGCGCCGCTGCTGAAGCTCGTCGTGAACTCCGTCACCGCCGTGGTCGGCCCGCGGAAGGTGAACGCGCCGCCGATGAACGCAATGAGGACGGCGACTTTCGCCCCGGTGACGAGAAGCTGGAAGCCGCCGCTCTCCTCGGTGCCGCGGGCGTTGAGGACGCCAAGCAGGACGGCCGTGAGGACGCCGGTCGTCCCGTGAGGGAGCACGTGGAGCCACTCCGGGAGAACGAACTCGAAGAACCACTCGTCCATCGTCGCCAGGTAGAACGCCGTCGTCCCGGTGTAGCCCAGAAACAGCGACATCCCGATGGCGTATGTTAGCAGGTCCCGGTCCTCGAAGGTCCGCGAGCAGAACAGGTAGCCGCCGCCGTTCTCGGAGTAGATCGAGGCGAACTCCGAGTACGCCGCCGCCGTCACCCCCGCGATGAGCGCCGCGATGACGAAGGCGACGACGGCGCTGGAGCCGATGGCGGCGACGGCGGTTCCCGACAGCGAGAAGATGCCGGCCGCTATCATCGTTCCGAGCCCGATCGCGAAAGCGATCTTGAAATCGAGTGTCCGTGTGTGCTGAACCATTGGCGTTTTTAATGTTATTACTATTACATGTAACTCTGTCGCCTATGTGCCTAGGGCAGTATCTGACGGGTGGGAAACAGCTATTGCGCCAGTGCTTCTCGTTCCGGACAGTGGCACACATCGAACGACTCACAGTGTATCCGGTGAAGGGACTGGACCGGCTCACAGTCGACCGGTCGCGGGTGCGTCCCGGTGGGACGCTCGAACACGACCGGGAGTTCGCGCTACTGGACGGTGACGGCGAGCGGGTCAACGCGAAGCAGTCCGACCGCTTTCACGCGCTGGAGACGACCTACGACCCCGAGACGGTGACGCTGCGTGTCGACGCGCCCGAGCGCTGCGAGTTCGCCCTCGACAGCGAGGACGGACGGGCCGAGGCGGCGGCGTGGCTCACCGACGCTCTCGGGCTGGACGGTGACCGTCGGCTCGACCGGAACACCGATGTGGGACACGTCGACCGCCGGAGCATGGGCCCGTCGGTCATCAGCACCGCGACGATCGAGACGGTCGCCGGCTGGTTCGACGACATGACCGTCGAGAGCGCGCGGCGGCGGTTGCGCGCGAACGTCGAGGTTGGCGGCGTCCCGGCGTTCTGGGAGGACCGGTTCGTCGGGGAGAACGCGCCGGCGTTCCGGGCCGGCGACGTGCGCATCGAGGGCGTCACTCCCTGCGGGCGCTGTGTCGTTCCGTCGCGAGACCCCGACACCGGCGAGCCGACCCCCGAGTTCCGCACCGAGTTCCTCACCAACCGGCAGGAGACGTTCCCCGAGTGGGCCGACCGGGACGCCTTCGACCACCTCTACAGCCTGATGATCATCGCCAGCGTCCCCGAAGCCGACCGCGGGGAGACCATCGCCGTCGGCGACGAGGTCGAACTCGTCGCGTGAGTGCTACGGGAACCGACAGCGGAAAGTCCGTCGGCGCGCTACCGGGCGCTATGACAGAGGCCGACGAACCCGTCGACCCCAGCGAGGTCGGGGAGCAGAACGCACCGCCGGTCGAGGAGAAGCCATACAAGATAATCTTCGAGGCCAACAAGTGCTTCGGTGCTGGCAAGTGCGCCGAGATGTCGACGAACTGGTCGCTGGACCTCGACACCGGCGTCGCCAAGCCCGAGACGTACTTCTTCGGCGAGGACGAACTCGACCACAACGTCGCAGCGGCCGACATCTGCCCGGCGAAGAAGGGCCGCGGCGTCATCCACGTCGTCGACCGCCGGGCCAACGAGGAGATCGCCCCCGATCCGGCCGGCGATGGCAGCCTCTCCGTCGACTGGTAACCGAAACCCGTTTTCCCCCGGGGCGTTCAGGTGGGGACGCGCGAGGGTAGCCGAGCCTGGCCAAAGGCGGTGGGCTTAAGACCCGCTCCCGTAGGGGTCCGCGCGTTCAAATCGCGTCCCTCGCATCACTCTTGCTGCGTCTCGTTCGCGAACGACGGCCACGTCGCTCCCGGGTTTCGGTACCGCAAACGGAACCGCGGGGCCTGTGTCAGAGCCGCCGTGTTCGGTCGCCGAGCCCCGCTCAGCCCGAATCCTGCGTGACGAACAGGTCGAAGCCGGTGTCGCTTGGCTCGTCGTCGGGCGTGAGATACCCCGCCGCGAAGGCGGTGTAGCCGGTTCCGCCGTTCAGGCTCACGTCGAAGTCGGCGACGACGTCGCCGTCATTGCTCTCGGTGTCGCCGCGTACCTCGACGGTGTAGTCGTTGGCGTCCAACTCGGTCGAACCCGATTCCGTGTAGTCGACGCCGTCGAACAGCACGACGTCGCCGCCCGCGGCGGTGACGTCGACCGCCGGGGCGTCGGGCGAGAGGTGGACCAGACGGAGTCGGGCCGTGTCGCCGCCCGGCGAACTGGTGTCGTCGACGAGTATCTCCGGGGCGAACGCCTCGTCGGCGCCGTCGCTGATTTCGCCGGCCGCGGCGACGGTGTAGGCTGTGTCGGCCTCCACGGTGATGGTGTCGTCGAACACCGACGTGCTCCGGTCGCCCGCCGCCGTGATCTCGACGTCGTGGTCGCCGGCAGCGAGTTCGAGATAGCTGCTCGTCGTCCCGAACGCTACGTCTTCGAGCACGGCCGTCCCGTCCACGTAGACGTCGACGTTCGGCGCGTCCGGCGACATGTGCGAGACGCGGACCATCGCCATCTCCGACATCTCGCCATCGTCGGTGTCGGTCTCCGTCTCCGTCTCGGGGGCCATCCCGCCGTCCGTCTCAGTGCTGTCGACCGTCCCGGTGGGGGAACTCTCTCCGCCCTCACCCCCGCAGCCGGCGAGTCCGACAGTCGCTACCGTTCCGATACCGAGCAAGACCCTCCGTCGGCTTGTATCCGATGACATCACTTGCATCCGAAGAGTGTCGGGAATATAATACATTTCGCAACTCGGACTAAACTCTCACTCAAATCCCTGCAAACTCCGACGAGAATCTCTCTAAACACGCTACGTGAAAGAGTGGCCGAAATGGTTTTACCGAATATTCCCCGAGTATGATACATGGGAAAGAGGCGTTCGGGCGCAGTCCACACGTCGGTGAGGCCGGAGTTCGGCGGCGAGTCACGCCGCGACGGCCGAACCGGCAGTCGGTGCCCGGACCCCGATGTCGGTAGATTCTTTTCGTATCCTTCGGAAGCCCACACGAATGGATACGGTCCTCTGGCAGACGCTTGCCGGCACACGCGGGGGACCGAACCGCGCCCGTGTCCTTCGTGCGCTGGACGACCAGCCGCGCAACGCCAACCAGCTCGCCGACGACCTCGACCTGGCGTACAACACGATTCGGCACCATCTGGAGGTCCTCGAAGAGAACGGTGTCGTCACCAGCAGCGACGCCAGCTACGGCGTCATCTACCTGCCCAGCGAGCGGGCACGGGACAACTGGGACACGGTCGAACAGATACTCACACAGGTGGACGACTGATATGAACGCACCATCACGGGCCAGGGTCGTCGACGGGACTCGGGAGGCACCATGAGTCTCGTCCTCGACGCCGCGAGAATCGCCGCCGCTGTCAACATCCTGCTGCTGGGTGGTATCATCGCCATCTGGGTCCGGACGTATCGGGAGGTACGCGCGCCGATGACGTTGGGCTCTATCGTGTTTGCGGCCTTCCTGCTGGCCGAGAACGCCGTCGCGCTGTACTTCTATTTCAACGCGCCCGCCGGGATGCCGGCGCTGGCGGTCGAAGTGATGGCGGTCCTCCAGATTCTCGAAGCCGTCGGTATCGCCGCGCTGAGCTACGTCACCTGGAAGTAGTTCCGTCCGAGACGACGCGCTTTTGCGGCCCAGTGCCCTATCGAACGCCAATGACCGACGTTCCCGACGACGTTGCAGACGTGTTCGACGCCCGCGAAACCTTCGTCCCCAGTGGCAGCGGCTACGTGGTCGAGACGACGAGCTTCGAGGGCCACGTCACCGCGAGCGAAGGCAAGCAGTGGCGCACCGACTACGAGGTCACCGTCCGAGCGCCGTCGCTACAGGCCGCGACGGTCGACGAGGTCGGCCCCGCGGTGCGTGACGGCTGGTTCGAAACGCTGGAACGCCGCCTCGAAGACGCTCCCAAGTCCACCCGCGTCGCCGTCGACCTCGACGAGTACACGGTCGAAGCAGACGACGAGGAGGTCGTCGTCACCTACCGCTTCAGCCTCGGTGGCGAACGCGAGGCCGCCGACGTGGCCAAGACCTTCGTCGAGTACGTCGAAGGGACCTACGTCGAGGGTATCGTTCCCGGCTACGAGTACGTCGGCGTCGTCGCCGACCTCATGAGCGCTGCGAGTTCCGGTGGCAGTGAGGGGAGTCGCGGCGGGACGCCGCTGTAGCGGTCGAGCCGGAGCGTACGGCGAGCGAAGCGAGCCACCGGCCGTCTTTCGCCAGGTTTTTGAAGTACGGGGTTCCCGCAGCGCCGCGTAGCGGCGCGAGGAAACCCCGTGCTATAAAAAGTGGGTTCCCTAGTCCATCGCGATGTACGTCTGCGTGGACTCGACGCCCTCGATGTCCTGGACATGTGTCGCGGCGGCGTCCTTGACGGCGGCGGGTGTGTCGACGCTCACCTTGACGATGAGGTCGACGTCGCCGGCGACGATGTGGGCCTCGGTAACGCCGTCGATACCCTCGATTTCGCCCCGCAGCCGGTCGGCATCGCCGGTGTGGGCCTTGACCATGACGTAGGCGGTGACCACGTTCAGGCACCTCCCAGCGCCTTGGAGGGGCCGCTCTCACCCACGACGATGCTCCGGACGTCCGAGAGCGCGTCGAAGTCGGCCAGCACGACCAGGTGGTCGCCGGCGTCCAGCGTCTCGTCGGGGTCGGGGACGTCCAGTGGGGCGTCGCTTTTCCCGTGGGCGAGCAGTCTGGTGTCGGCGGGCAGTTCGAGTTCGGAGAGCGAGTAGCCTTTCATGGGTGCGGAGTCGGTGATGGTGAACTCGACGAGCTGGAGGTGCTGGGCGATGTCGGCGATGGCGCGGATGTTCCCGCCCAAGAGCGCGTTCTTGGCGGCGATGGCGCCGAGTCGCTCGGGGTAGATTATCTCGTCGACGTCGGACGCGTAGCGGCGGTATATCTCCTCGCGGTAGTCCTCGTCGATGCGCATGACGGTGCGACAGCCGTACTGCTTGCCGATCATGCAGGCGACGAAGTTGTCGTTCAGGTCGCCGGTGAGCGCACCGATGGCGTCCGCCTCGGCCAGGTTCGCCGATTCTAGCGTCTCTTCGAGGGCCCCGTCGCCGTCGAGAACGTCGAAGCCGGCGGCCCGTGCCCGCTCGACGGCACCCTCGTCGCGCTCGATGAGTGTGACGTCGTGTCCACTCTCCCGCAGTACCCGCGCGGTCCGAAGTCCAACACGGCCGGCACCCACGATAACGTATAGCATAGACGGCAGTATGCGACGGGGACGAATAAAAGTACCCCGCACGCCGCTTTGCCTACCGTCGGTCGGCCGCCGGAAGTCGTCAGTCGCGCGAACGTTTTTCATACCGTGGTACGTTATACCACAGTATGGCATCCGCGTTCATCATGCTAAAGACGGTCGCCGGCAAGTCCGAGGAACTGCTCGACGCGGTCCGGAGCTCGGCGGGCATCACGGAGGCACATATCGTCGCGGGGCAGTACGACATCATCGCCGAGGCCACCGGCGAGGAAGTGTACGACGTGATGCAGTCGGTATCGACACGCGTGCGTGACCTCGACGGCGTCGCCGACACACGAACCTACATCTGTCTGGAGTAACCGACACCGGCCAGTGCGGGACCATCGACCACGGGAGCAGTCGGGTGACCCAGTCGCCCGACGACCCCGGGAGCCGTCTTCGAGGTGAACGGTGGAACCGTGATCGACCGTGACCGGAGACTCGTCGAGCAGTTCCGACACGGCAAAGAGTCTCGCCGCCATACGGACGGTATGGTCAGCGCCGTCGCCGTCGCCGGGCTGGTCGTCATCGTGCTTGTCAACAGCGCGGTGACGGCACTGATGACACGCTTCTTCAGGGTTCGCCTCCACACTCGGTGGGGCGGGCTACTCTACTCGCTGTTGCTCTGTCCGCTCGCGCTTCTCGTCCTCGGCGTCGTGCTGTCGGTGCCCGTCGGCCCGTTCATCGACCTCGGCACGATCACGTTCCTGGCGCTGGTGGTCGTGCTCCCGCTAACGTTGGGGATGACGTTCGACTACGTCTGGATGCCCTCGCCCGACGACGTCGAACTGCCGACGTCGACCTAGTCGAGAACCGCGTCCCGGACCTGTCGGTAGACCGTATCGGGCCCCTGTGTGGCGTCGACCCGAACGAAGCGGTCGGGGTCGGCGTCGATGAGCCGTTCGTAGTTCACCCGAACGTCGGCGAGGTAGTCGGCCGTCTCGAACTTGTTCGTGGCGCCGCTGCGTCGGGCGGCCGTCTCGGGGTCGAGGTCGAGATACACCGTGCGGTCCGGAGGCCGGGTCCAGGGGTCGTGGACCCGCCTGACGTAGGCCAGCGGGTCGTCGAAGCGGTCGCTGTCGGCGAGCGTGGCACCCTGGTAGGCGTATCGTGAATCGGCGTAGCGGTCGGAGATGACAAGCGACCCGTCGTCGAGTGCCGGCCGGACGGTGTCGGACAGGTGGGCCGCGTGGTCGGCAGTGTAGAGGAACAGCTCCGCCAGCGAGTCGGCGCCGTCGTCCTCGATGGAGCGCATGACCGCCTCGCCGTACCAGCTGTCGGTCGGTTCGCGGGTGAACACGGTGTCGGCTGGCAGGGCGTCGTCGGCCCGCAGCCGTTCCCACACCGTCGTCTTCCCGCTCCCGTCGAGCCCCTCCAGCGTCACGAGCATACCGGTGTGTCGGTGGCCGGGTACGTAAGCGCCCCGAACCCCGATACGGACTGCCGAGCCGTTTCCCGGTCCACGACACCCGGAGTCGAGGATACCCGAAAGAGACTCGGACAGTCCGTCCGCCCCCAGCTGGTTTCGCCATATCTTTACAGTCTCTCGGCGGAAAGGAGGGCGTATGGACGTACTTGTAGCCGGCGGGACTGGCTTCGTTGGACAGTATCTCTGCCGGGAACTCGACGATAGAGACCATGACGTGACCGCCCTGTCACGGAACCCCCACGACGCCGAGCTCCCCGACGGCGTCATCCGGAAAGAAGGTGACGTGACCGACTACGACAGCATCGAAGGCGCCTTCGAGGGCCGGGATGCCGTCGTCTTCCTCCCCGCGCTCTCGCCCCTATTCAAACCCGACGGCGGCGACGAGATGCACGAGGTAGTCCATCTGGGCGGCACCGAGAACGCCGTCCGCGCGGCCGAGGAACACGACGTGGACCGCTTCCTCCAGATGAGCGCGCTGGGCGCGGACCCTGCCGGTGCGACCCACTACCTCCGCGCGAAAGGGAACGCCGAGGCAGTCGTGAAACAGTCCGATCTCGACTGGGTCATCTTCCGCCCGTCGGTCGTCTTCGGCGACGGCGGCGAGTTCGTCTACTTCACCAAGCGGCTGAAACAGATATTCGCGCCCGCAGTCCCGCTCTACCCGCTCCCGGGCGGCGGAACGAAGGCCCACTTCCAGCTCATCTGGGTCGAGGACCTCGTGCCGATGCTCGCAGACGCGCTGGAAGACGACGACCACGTCGGCCAGACCTACGAGGTCGGCGGGTCCGAAACGCTGAGTCTGCGGGAAGCGACGGAACTGGTCTTCGAGGCTGAGGGCACGTCCATCACCATCGTCCCCCTGCCGATGCCGCTGGCGAAGATCGGGCTCCCCGTACTCGGCTCTCTCGGGTTCCCGATGGGGAGCGACCAGTACGAGGGGCTGGACTTCGACAATACGCCGACGACCAACGACGTCGAGTCGTTCGGTCGCGACCCCGCGTCGCTCCGGTCGTTCCGCTCGTATCTCGGCCTCTCATAGTCACCCGGCCGCGAACGGAGGTCTGTCGCCGTCTGTCGATAGTCTGGACTGAAAACGCTCCGAGTACGTCAGATATCTTTTATTTCTTCGTAGAGCTTTCATCGATGAGATTTGGGCAAAAAACTTATACGCACTATCCTACTTACCACTTTCAACCGGAGAACCATATCAATGAAACTCGCGATGATCGGCTTCGGGCAGGCCGGTGGCAAAATCGTGGATAAATTCCTCGAGTACGACGAGAAGACGGGCTCGGGAATCGTCCGCTCGGCCGTGGCGGTCAACACGGCCAAAGCTGACCTGCTGGGGCTAGAACACATACCGGAAGAGAACCGGGTGCTCATCGGCCAGGCCCGCGTCAAGGGCCACGGCGTGGGCGCCGACAACGAACTCGGGGCCGAAATCGCCGAGGAGGACATCGACGAGGTCCAGGGGGCCATCGACAACATCCCCGTCCACGAAGTCGACGCGTTCCTCGTCGTCGCCGGCCTCGGTGGCGGGACCGGGTCCGGTGGGTCGCCGGTCGTCGCGAAACACCTCAAACGCATCTACACCGAGCCCGTCTACGGGCTCGGCGTCCTGCCCGGCAGCGACGAGGGCGGCATCTACACGCTCAACGCCGCCCGGTCGTTCCAGACGTTCGTCCGCGAGGTGGACAACCTCATGGTGTTCGACAACGACGCCTGGCGCCAGACCGGCGAGTCCGTCGAGGGCGGCTACGACCACATCAACGAGGAGATCGTCCGCCGCTTCGGGGTCCTCTTCGGCGCTGGCGAGGTCGAGGCCGGCGACAACATCGCCGAGAGCGTCGTCGACTCCTCGGAGATAATCAACACGCTCGACGGCGGCGGCGTCTCCACCGTCGGCTACGCCTCCGAGGACGTCGAGGTCAGCTCCGGGGGCGGGCTGCTATCGCGGTTCAAAGGCGACAGCGGCGGCGACGACGGCATCGACACGGCCAACACCACCAACCGAATCACGTCGCTGGTCCGCAAGGCCGCGCTCGGGCGGCTGACACTGCCCTGCGAGATCGAAGGCACCGAGCGCGCCCTGCTCGTGATGGCCGGGCCGCCGGAGCATCTGAACCGGAAGGGTATCGAGCGCGGCCGCAAGTGGCTCGAGGAACAGACCGGCTCCATGGAAGTCCGCGGCGGGGACTACCCGACCAACGCCCCGAAGGTCGCCGCTTCGATCCTACTGGCCGGCGTCCACAACGTCCCCCGTATCAAGGAGCTCCAGCAGGTCGCCATCGAGGCACAGGACAACATCGACGACATCCGCCAGCAAAGCGAAGATAACTTGGAGAACTTGGTTGAAGACGATGAGGATGAACTCGATCCACTATTTTAGGGCGACCGTTGCACTGCTTTGCGTCGTTGGGCTGGTGGCCGTTGCGGGCACAGCGGGTGCCTTCACCGTCTCCCCGGAGGGCACTGTCCCCAACGAAACCGCCGTCGGCAGCGAGGTGTCGGTGACGTACGTCATCGAGGACCCGTACGACGGGCCCCCGAACGAGTACACGATAGAGGGCGAGACCGAACTGGAGAACGTAAGCTGGACCGTCGAGGTGTTCGACCAGGGTGATAGCGTCGACCAGACGACGTACGGCGACCAGTCGTTCAGCCAGTCCATGGACCGCGACGGGGACCAGAACGGTGACGAGGTACGCATCACGCTCGAAGGGACCGTCCCGCCCGTCGAGAACTACACCTACGAGCCACGGGAGAACTACAGCCTCGTCGAGTTCGCCCGAGTGACCGGGAGCAACGAGAACGAGTTCCGGAACGACTCCGCGCACCACTACACTGAACAGAGCCGCGAGGCCCGCCAGGCCATCGACGACGCCGGGACGGCTATCGACGAGGCCGGCGGCAACAGCGAGGCCGAGAACCTCCGTACCGGCGCCATCTCAGCCTACGAGAACGACAACTTCGAGAACGCCATCTCACTCGCGAACCAGGCCCGGAACACCGCCGAAGAGGCCCAGCAGAGCCAGCAGACCACGCAGACGCTGCTGTACGCGGCCGGCGCCGTCGTGCTCGTTCTCCTGCTCGGTGGCGGCGGGTACTACGCCTACAGCCAGTCTCAAGCGGACGATTACAGCAAGCTGTAATGCGACTCGTCGTCCCCGTCTCGGGGTCCGACCCGAAAACACGCCTCTCCCCCGTTCTCACGTCCGACGAGCGCCGCGATTTCACCGAGGCGATGCTTGCAGACGTGCTGACTGCGCTCCGTGCGGCCGACCACAGTCCCGAGGTCGTCGCGACGGCGCCGGTCGACTGTGACGCACCCGTCACGGTCGACGAACGCGGCCTCGACTCGCTCGTCAACGACCTGCTGGGGGAGACTGATGGCGAACTCGCGGTCGTGATGGCCGACCTGCCGCTGCTCGGACGGTCGTCCGTCGAACGGTTGTTCGAGCCCGATGCCGACGTCGTACTGGCGCCCGGACTGGGCGGGGGGACCAACGCCTTCGTTTGTCGCCATCCCGACTTCCGCGTGGACTACCACGGGGCGTCCGTTCGGGACCACCGCCACATCGCCCGCGAGGCCGGGGCGACCGTCGCCGAGGTGGACTCGCGACGGCTGGCGACGGACATCGACGAACCGTCCGACCTCGCCGAGGTCCTGCTCCACAGTGACGGGGCCGCCGCCGACTGGCTCCGCGACGGCGGCTTCGAACTCCTCGCTGACGACGGCCGTGTGACCGTCGAGCGGGCGTGAGCGGTCGCCGGAGGCGAGACGCTTACGGTCCTCTGGCCCGAACCGGCGAGCGTGCAGTACGAGCGGCTCACGAAGGGTATCGCGGCCGTCTTCGGCGTCCTCACAGCCGTACTGACCGTGGTGGGCATCCTCTCCAGTCCGGCCGTGCTCTTTCTGGCGCTGATGTTCGGGGCCTCGACGTATCTGATGTACTACCATCTCAGTGGGAAGATGGCCGCGAGCGTCTACGAGCGCGTCGAGCGACGGGCGGCGACCGACGGACGCGGCGCCCGCCGGGGTGACGGGCGCGGCGGCTTCGGCGCCGGACCGCGCGAGGAGTGGGAGCCGCCCCGCGACGGACGGGCGCGCCGCGCTGCGGAGCGCGTGCGACAGGAGCGAGCGCGTCGCCAGCAGGCCCGGGGCGCACAACAGCAAGCGGGACGACGACGCCGGCGCGTCCAGCAGCGCTCCGGTCCCAGCCCGGCAGAGGCCTACGACCGACTCGACCTGGACCCCAGCGCCGACGAGAGCGCGGTCAAGGCGGCCTACCGCGAACGGGTCAAGGAGACCCATCCGGACACGGACGGCGGAAGCGAACGCGAGTTCAAGCGGGTGCAGGCGGCCTACGAGACGCTCACCGACGACTGAGGACCGCAACGACCAAATCCGTGCCGACAGCAGAGAACGTATGACCGAGACGCCGCCGTTGCTGGTCGATATCGACGGAACGCTCACGGATGAATCCCGAGCTGTCGACCCGCACGTGTTCCCGGTGCTGTCGGAGTGGCCGGAACCGGTCGTCGTCGCGACGGGCAAGGCGATGCACTACCCCATCGCGCTCTGTGAGTTCGTCGGCATCGATTACACGGTCATCGCGGAGAACGGCGGAGTGGTGTTCATCGAGGCGACCGACTCGCTCCATATCGAGGGCGACAGGGCCGCGTGTCTCGCGGTCGCCGAGGCGTACCGCGACATGGGCCACGAGATTGGCTTCGGCGATGTCGACCTGGCGAACCGGTGGCGCGAGACCGAGGTGGTCGTCGACATCTCCCAACCCGTGGAGCCGCTGCGACGCCTCGCCGAGGAGCACGGACTCGAACTTCTGGACACCGGCTTCGCCTACCACGTCACCGACACCCGTACAAACAAGGGGACCGGACTGGAGACGGTCTGTGCGGAACTGGGGCTGGAGCCGACGGCGTTCCTCGCGGTTGGCGACTCCGTCAACGACGCCGAGGTGTTCGACGTGGCGGGGGAGTCGGTGGCCGTCGCCAACGCAGACGAGACGGCTCTCGCCCGTGCCGACCGCGTGACCGAGGCGAGATACGCCGACGGCTTCCTCGAAGCGGTCGAGCCGTACCGATAGGGGCAAACTGGTGACATCGACGGGAGGGCGGACGAGCGGGGCTGGTGTCACACGACCGCTGAACCCCGCCGATACGTTGGCTACATAGACCGCCCTGGCCCTGCCTTCAGATATAAACCCTCGCTGTGAGAGACAGAGACGATCACCGGACACAACGGGAAGAAGCGACCGTATACCCGGGGAAAGCTTTTGTCTTCCCCTCCGTTACGGACCGCCATGAGCCCTGACCGGGCCGTCCTCCAGCGCGCGCTGGACCGCGGCGAGCAGGAGGGTGGAAGCGTCGAGTTCAAGGAGCGGCTCACCGAGGACCTCCACCTCTCGGAGGGACGGCTGGAATCGCTGGCCGCACAGCTTCGTCACCGCGTCCTCTCCGGCGAGGGCGAGGCCACCTACGTCGTCGGCGTCACGGATGACGGCGGGCTGGCCGGTATCTCCCCCGACGACTTCTCCGAGTCGATGGACGTGCTGAGCCTGCTGGCCGAAGAGGCGGGCGCCCACATCGAGGAGGTACAGACGTGGGGTGTCGATAGCGCTGTCGGGGGCGACACCGACGGCGCGGACGCCCAGGGCATCGTCGGCGTCGCAACCGTCCGCGAGGGCGCGGTGCTTGAAGACGACGACCACATCGTCGTCGGCACCGCCGGCCACGTCGACCACGGCAAGTCCACGATCGTGGGCTCGCTCGTGACGGGTGAGGCCGACGACGGGGAGGGAAACACGAGAGGATTCCTCGACGTTCAGCCCCACGAGGTCGAACGCGGGCTCTCGGCGGACCTCTCGTATGGCGTCTACGGCTTCGACGAGGACGGGCCGGTCCGGATGGACAACCCCCACCGCAAGACCGACCGCGCCCGCGTGGTCGAGGAGTCCGACCGGCTCGTGAGCTTCGTCGACACCGTCGGCCACGGCTGGTGGGCCAGAAACTGGACTACGGACTGCTCGCCGTGGCCGCCGACGACGGCGTCACCGAGACGACCCGCGAGCATCTGGGCATCCTGCTGGCGACGGAACTCCCGACCATCGTCGCGCTCACGAAGACCGACCTCGTGACTGACGAGCGGGTCACCGAGGTCGAACGCGAGGTCGAGCGGGCGCTGCGGGAGGTCGACAAGACGCCACTACGGGTCGAGCGCTACGGCGTCGACGCCGCCATCGAGGAGATATCCGAAACCGTAGTCCCCGTGGTGACGACCAGCGCCGTCACCGAGCGCGGTCTGGACACGCTCGATGAGATGTTCGAACGGCTGCCCAAGACCGGCGGCGAGATCGGCGAGTTCCGGATGTACATCGACCGGACCTACAACGTCCAGGGTGTCGGCGCCGTCGCGTCCGGCACCGTAAAATCCGGCGAGGTCGAGGCCGGCGACGAACTCCTGCTCGGGCCGATGCAGGACGGCCAGTTCCGCGAGGTGGAGGTCCGCTCCATCGAGATGCACTACCACCGCGTCGACGAGGCCAAGGCGGGCCGCATCGTCGGCATCGCGCTCAAGGGCGTCCGCGAGGCCGACATCGAACGCGGGATGGTCCTGCTTCCGGGAGACGCCGACCCCGAGCCGGTTCGTGAGTTCGAGGCCGAGGTGATGGTGCTGAACCACCCGACACGCATCGGCGACGGTTACGAGCCGGTCGTCCACTTGGAGACCATCAGCGAGGCCGCGAAGTTCTACCCCGACGACGGCCAGTTGCTGCCGGGCGACGCCGGGGACACGCAGGTTCGGTTCAAGTTCCGGTCGTACCTCGTCGAGGCGGGCCAGAAGTTCGTCTTCCGCGAGGGCCGCTCGAAGGGCGTCGGCACGGTCACGGACGTACGGACAGACTGACCCCGTTGGGCACGCTCGCTTTATCAGTCGCGCACTTTTTGACGGTACGAAGCTGCCCGTCTTCGGTGCCAGCGGTCGCGTCGGGCGGCGCCTCCGTGAGTACGCACAGTCCGGCGGCCACGGCGGTCTATGAGAGCCGGCGGCTGGCGCGTGAAAGGTGCCGAGGGCGGCGAATCAGTGCGAGCCATCGCGGTCAGGACTCACGGAGCCGGTACTCGCCGTTCTCGTGGCTCGCTAGCCCGAACTCGACGGCCCACGCCAGCAGGCGCTCGGTCCGTTCGCGCCAGACGGCAGCCCAGTCGACGTGTCGCTCGCGTTCCCAGCGAGGCACCGTGTCCCGAACCACCTCGAAACACTCCATCGCCGTCCGAGTCTCCTCCAGGACCTCCAGCGTCTCCCGAGCGCCGAAGACGTTCTCGCGGAACCGGGCTCCCAGTTCGCCATCGGCCGGCCCGTCGCGCACCTGGCTGTAGCCGCGGTCGTGTCCGGCCGCGAGGCCCAGCGCCCGGACGAACGTCAGGTACTCCCTGGCTTCGTCGCGTGACTGCAGGTCGGTGCGGTCGCGAATCCGGCTACAGCAGTCCGCGACAGTCCCGGGGACGAGCGGCAGCGCCGACTGGACGTCACGGAGGAAGGCCACCGACCGTGGTTCCGGGACGACCTTGTAGCGCACGGCCTTAGAGGCCGAAGCTCTCGGCCAGTACGTCCCCGTGCGTCTCGCCGACGACGTGGGTGTCGCCGCCGACCACGTCGACCGTGACTTTCGCCGGCCCGAACAGGTCGACCGGGAGTTCGGCGAAGTCCCAGTCGGCGTCCTCGAAGACCCCTTCGAGCGGTCGGCCGTACTCAGCCCCGGCGATGGAAGGCACGTCATCGACGTCGTCGACCGGTTCGTCGACGGTGAGGTGGACCTCGCTCCCGTAGGCCAGCGCGTCCGTGGTTCGAGCCATCGCCGTCGCCTCGTCGGCGGCGACGGGGGCGACCGGCGCACGCCCATTGGCAGAGAGCACTTCGGCCGGGTCGTAGCCCAGTTCGGTCAGCCGGAAGACGGCGATTTCGGCGGCCCGCGCCGCGCTCACGACGCTGCCCGTGACGCTTGCGGTGGCAAAGACGGGCAGGAAGACGCCCGTCTCCGGGACGCCGGTTCGCTCGGCGACCTGCGCGGCGACGGCCTCGCCCGGTAGCTGGTCGGCCTCGACCGCGAGGACGGCGAACTGCTCGTCCTCGCGGTAGCCGATGCGGCCGAAGATGTCCTCCTCGGCGACCAGCGCGCGGGCCGGCCCGCTGCCAAGCCCCTCGAAACCGTCGGTCGCAAGCTCCCACCCGCCCTTCTGGGAACAGAGCAGCGCCAGTGCCGGGTGGTCCGTCCCGAGTTCGACGTGGGTCAGCGGCGCGCCGGCCACGGCCGCCATGTCCGTCTGGACCGTCGCCAGTCCGGCCGTCTGCAGTTCGGCGAGTACCAGCCCGGCCTCGACGGCGCCGGGGACCTCGACGCCGAAGTCGAGTACGGCGGCGTCACCATCCAGCGCGTGGACGTCTATCGTCAGTTCGTCCGCGAAGTCGATGGCCTCGTCGACCAGCTCCGTGGCCATCCGATTGAGCGTGTTCATACGCGGCTTTCGCCAGCCTCCCTTTTAATTGCCGCCTTCGGGCGCGTCGCTCCTGGCCTCGCGGCCCAGTTCCGCCTCGACCCGAGTGACTTTCTCGCTTGCCCGCCGGTCGACCCCGCGCTTGTCGTCGATTTTCAGGAACGTCTCCACGCGGTCGGACCGGGCGCCGACGGCCTCGTGGGCCGCGTGGGCGGCCGCGAACAGCTCCTCGCTGTCGTCGGCCTCGACGATGGTGCCCATCGGCGTCGTCTCGTACTCGACGTCGAACTCGTCCAAGGCGGCCACCGCGTCGGCGACGTAGGGTGCCATGCTCTCCTCGACGACCGGTGCGACCGAGAGGAATCCGATGCAGGTCATGGTTCGCATTGCGCCCGGGACCCTCCTAACGCTACTGTTTGTTTGGCTCTCTCGTGTCGATCTCGACGGCCGCGACGCGTCCGAGACCGCTACCGAGGACACTGGCGTAGTCCCACTGGACCGGCGGCTGCCCGAAACGGAGCTGGACACGTACGTCCACGAACCGACATCGATCGACTGGCGGACGAATTCGACGATATCGCAGACCTGGTGAGTAATACGGATTATTGTAGCGACGTACCGGTAGTCGCCGACCCCGCAGGCGCTATCCGGAAACAACCCGCTTAGGAGTTAGGTTTTGAGAAGATGCGCTGGCTGGGATTTGAACCGGACTCAGACGTTCCTGGTTACTCACTCCGTTCGTTTCCTGGGCTGCGACTGATAGGGTTCAAATCCAGAAGCGATTTCACGACTCACGGGTGCGAGTACACGCTACGCGGCGCTCGCGGGAAAGTTCGTCGTAGAAATGCGCTGGCTGGGATTTGAACCCAGGTTGTGACCATGGCAAGGTCACGTGATACCAACTACACTACCAGCGCTCACTTCGTTCGCCCCGCCCTCACGACCATGTGAGGTCGCTCGGTACCGGTGCGCACGTCGCCCCGCTGCATTCCGGACTGGCGGGGGTGATGGTAAAAAGCCTTGCGTTTCACAGGGAAGTTCGGGGGCAACGTGGGTATCGTGTTGTCACCCGGTACTGACACCGCGGTCACATCGACGACTTTCGGAAGCGGCAATCGCCGTGTGTGCCGTTCGCACGCGACGGGCCTCGAAGGGGCGTGTGAACGCGTCCCATCGCACGCGCGAAGCGGGGTCTTTTTACCGTAGGGGCGGAGTAGTATCGCTACAGTCTAGTGGCGCGACGTGGAAGCGTCACGGCATGACGACCAGCGTACTCGTGCCCGACTCCCTCACACGGGAAGCCGAGGACCGACGCGAGGCGACTCGCAAACTGGGATACGTGGCCCGCGCGGCCACGACGTTCCAGGTCGACCGGCTGACGGTGTTTCCGGACCCAGACGGAGCCGGCAAACGGGAAGACGGGTTCGTCGAAACCGTGCTGCGGTACGCCGCGACGCCGCCGCACCTTCGAAAGGAGATGTGGGGCAAGCGGGACGAACTAGAGTACGTCGGCGTCCTGCCGCCGCTCCGCGTGCGTTCACAGACCGGCTCCGGATCCGAGGGTTCGGGGTCGTTAAGACAGGGAATCGTGACCGAGGTCGGAGCTGATGGGCGCGTCCGGGTCAATTGCGGTATGCAACACCCGATCTCCCTCCCCGTTCCGGACGGACTGGACGCGGGCGAGGGGGAGCGCGTGACCGTCAGGGTCTCTTCGCGACGGCCGGTCCGGGCGAAACTCGTCGACCACCCCACGCCGGGGTTCGACGTCGTTTCCGCGGACCTCAACAGGGCACTCTCGCGTGACGACGCCGGACTCACCATCGCGTCATCGCGATACGGTGAGCTGGCAACGACTCGTCGGCTGGGCCAACTGGCCCACCGACGGGACACCGAGGGCGGCATGACAGTCGCTTTCGGGGCACCCGAGCGTGGGTTACCGTCCATACTCGACGTGGACCCGGACTCCGTCCGGGGAGACCAGCACAACGACGAATCCACAGGGTTCGACCGCTGGCTGAATACGGTTCCGAACCAGGGCAGCGAGGTCGTGCGAACTGAAGAAGCGATGTTCGCCTCCCTCGCCTGTCTAACCCTCACGGAGTAAACGAATGCCACAACCAAGCAGACCACGCAAAGGCTCGCTGGGCTTTGGCCCGCGCAAGCGCTCGACGAGCGAGACGCCTCGCTTCAACAGCTGGCCGTCCGACGACGGCCAGCCGGGCGTCCAGGGGTTCGCCGGCTACAAGGCGGGTATGACACACGTCGTACTCGTCAACGACGAACCCAACTCCCCCCGCGAAGGGATGGAGGAGACTGTCCCGGTGACAGTCGTCGAGACGCCGCCGATGCGCGCCGTCGCCCTGCGTGCGTACGAAGACACGCCGTACGGTCAGCGTCCGCTGACGGAGGTCTGGACCGACGAGTTCCACGAGAACCTCGACCGGGCCCTGAACCTGCCGGAGGACCACGACCCGGACGCTGCTGAGGAACAGATACGCGACGCTCTCGGGAGCGACACCCTCGGGGACGTGCGTCTCATCACGCACACCGTCCCCGACGCCGTTCCGAGCGTCCCGAAGAAAAAGCCCGACGTGATGGAGACTCGCGTCGGCGGTGGGTCCGTCGCGGACCGCCTCGACCACGCCCTCGAACTCGTCGACGACGGTGGCGAGCACTCGATGAACGACGTCTTCCGCGCCGGTGAGTACACCGACATCGCGGGCGTCACCAAGGGCAAAGGGACACAGGGTCCCGTCAAGCGGTGGGGCGTCCAGAAGCGGAAGGGCAAACACGCCCGCCAGGGCTGGCGCCGACGCATCGGCAACCTCGGCCCATGGAACCCATCTCGCGTGCGCTCGACGGTCCCCCAGCAGGGACAGACCGGCTACCACCAGCGCACCGAACTCAACAAGCGCCTCATCGACGTCGGCGAGGGCGACGACGCCACCGTCGACGGCGGCTTCGTCAACTACGGCGAGGTCGACGGGCCGTACACGCTCGTCAAAGGCTCGGTCCCCGGCCCGGACAAGCGCCTGGTGCGCTTCCGGCCCGCGGTCCGACCCAACGACCAGCCGCGCCTCGACCCCGAGGTGCGCTTCGTCTCCACGGAATCGAACCAGGGATAATCCATGCAGGCAACCATCTACGATCTGGACGGCGAGGCCGACGGCGAGGTCGAGCTCCCCGGTGTCTTCGAGACGCCGGTCCGCTCGGACCTCATCGCCAAGGCAGTACACGCCGCCCAGGCAAACCGAAAACAGGACTACGGAACCGACGAGTACGCCGGCCTGCGAACGCCGGCAGAGTCGTTCGGTAGCGGCCGCGGTCAGGCACACGTCCCCCAACAGGACGGCCGTGCCCGCCGCGTCCCGCAGGCGGTCAAGGGCCGCGCGGCCCACCCGCCCAAAGCCGAGAAAGACCGCTCCGTCGACATCAACGACAAGGAGCGCCAACTCGCCGTCCGGTCGGCGCTCGCCGCCACGACGGACGCCGAACTCGTCGCCGAGCGCGGTCACGAGTTCGACCGTGATGAGGTCCCCGTCGTCGTCTCCGACGACTTCGAGGACCTGGTCAAGACCCAGGCGGTCCTGGGGCTGCTGGAGGCGCTCGACATCGACGCGGACATCGAGCGCGCCGACGACACGAAAATAAAGGCCGGACGGGGTTCGATGCGCGGACGGAAGTACCGCCGCCCCTCCTCCATCCTCTTCGTGACCAGCGACGAGCCGTCCACGGCCGCCCGCAACCTCGCGGGCGTCGACGTGGCCACCGCGCGTGAGGTCAACGCGGAAGACCTCGCGCCCGGCGCCGCGCCCGGCCGGCTCACCGTCTTCACCGAGTCCGCCGTCGAGGAGGTCGGTTCCAGATGAGCTGGGACGTCATCAAGTATCCACACGTCACGGAGAAGGCCATGAACGACATGGACTTCCAGAACAAGCTCCAGTTCGTCGTCGACGACGCCGCTGGGAAGCCGGCGGTCGCCGAGGCCGTCGAATCCCAGTACGACGTCACAGTCGTCGGCGTGAACACGCAGCACACGATGGACGGCGACAAGAAGGCCGTCGTGCGCCTCTCGGAGGACGACGACGCCCAGGAAGTCGCCTCCAGGATCGGGGTGTTCTAACGATGGGACGACGAATTCAAGGACAACGACGCGGTCGCGGGACGTCCACGTTCCGGGCGCCCTCGCACCGCTACAAGGCCGACCTGCAGCACCGCAAGGTCGAAGACGGCGACGTCGTCGCCGGGACCGTCGTGGACATCGAGCACGACCCGGCCCGCTCGGCGCCCGTCGCGGCCGTCGAGTTCGAGGACAGCGAGGGACAAAGCGCCTCGGGCAGCCGAACGCAGTCCGGCGACGGCGACCACCGACTCGTGCTCGCGCCGGAAGGCGTGGGCGTGGGCGACGAACTGCAGGTCGGCGTCAGTGCCGAAATCGCCCCCGGGAACACGCTTCCGCTCGCGGAGATTCCCGAGGGTGTACCGGTGTGTAACGTCGAGTCCAGCCCCGGTGACGGTGGCCGCTTCGCCCGCTCGTCGGGCGTCAACGCCACGCTGCTCACCCACGATCGTAACGTCGCGGTCGTGACGCTTCCCTCCGGGGAGATGAAGCGACTGGACCCGCAGTGTCGTGCGACCATCGGCGTCGTCGCCGGTGGCGGCCGGACCGATAAGCCGTACGTCAAGGCCGGCAAGAAGCATCACAAGATGAAAGCCCGCGGGACGAAGTACCCACGCGTCCGTGGTGTCGCGATGAACGCCGTCGACCACCCCTTCGGTGGCGGTGGCCGACAGCACCCCGGCAAGCCCAAGTCCATCTCCCGCAACGCTCCACCGGGACGCAAAGTCGGGGACATCGCCTCGAAGCGGACCGGTCGAGGTGGTAACGAATGAGGTCCGTTGCACGCTGTGTGTGCAACACCCTCATCGGTGTCACCGGAGGTGAGAACAAATGAGTTCAGAGTATCAAATCGGCCACGAGGGAGCGTTCTCCTTCCGAGGCCACACGCTCGACGAGCTACAGGACATGGAGCTCGAAGAAGTCGCGGAACTGCTCCCCGCTCGCCAGCGGCGAAGTATCGAACGCGGTCTGACCGAGGAAAAGCAGAAGCTCCTCGCAAAGGCCCGCGACGCCGAGGAGGAGGCGACGGCCAACGACCCCATCCGCACGCACCTGCGCGACATGCCGGTGCTGCCGGTGATGGTCGACCTCACCTTCGCCGTCCACAACGGGCAGGCGTTCGAGCGCGTGCGCGTCGAGCCCGAGATGCTCGGCCACTACCTCGGTGAGTTCCAGCTCACCCGCAGCTCGGTCGAACACGGTCAGGCCGGCATCGGGGCGACACGCTCCTCGAAATTCGTACCGCTCAAGTAATCATGGGAATCAGCTACTCAGTCGACGCCGACCCGGACGTCACCGCGAAAGCGATGCTTCGGGAGCGGCAGATGAGCATCAAGCACAGCAAGGCCATTGCCCGCGAAATCAAGGGCAAGACGGCCGGCGAGGCCGTCGAGTTCCTCGAATCGGTCGCCGCGGGCGACCGGCCGGTCGCGTTCAAACAGCACAACTCCGGCGTCGGCCACGAGTCGAAGGTCGACGGCTGGGACGCGGGTCGCTTCCCGAAGAAGGCCAGCGAGGCCTTCATCGACCTGCTGGAAAACGCCATCGGCAACGCCGACCACCAGGGTTTCGACGGTGAAACCATGGAAATAATGCACGTCGCCGCCCACAAGGTCGGCGAGTCGCAGGGTCGCAAACCGCGTGCGATGGGCCGGGCGTCCGCCTGGAACGCCACGCAGGTCGACGTCGAACTCATCCTCGAGGATAGCGAGGCCGCCGAGGCCTCGGACCGGAGCGGCGGTAGCCGCGACGGGGGAGACACGTAATGGCCGACGAACAGCAGTTCATCGAGGACGGGCTCCAGCGGACCCAGATCGACGAGTTCTTCGCAGAGGAGCTCGGTCGCGCCGGCTACGGCGGCATGGACGTCGCCAAGACGCCGATGGGCACGCAGATCGTCCTCAAAGCCGAGAAGCCGGGGATGGTCATCGGCAAGGGCGGGAAGAACATCCGGAAGATCACGACGGAACTCGAGGAGCGGTTCAACCTCGACGACCCACAGATCGACGTCCAGGAAGTCGATGAGCCGGACCTCAACGCCCGCATCGTCGCGGACCGCCTGGGTAACGCCCTCGAACGCGGCTGGTACTTCCGAAAGGCCGGCCACACCACCATCGACCGAATCATGGAGTCGGGCGCGCTCGGTGCCGAAATCGTCCTCTCCGGGAAGGTCACCGGTGCACGCTCGCGCGTCGAGAAGTTCAACCGCGGCTACATCAAGCACAACGGCGAACCCGCCGAGGACATCGTCGACAGCGGTGTCGGCGTCGCCGTGATGAAGCTCGGGACCATCGGCGTCCAGGTGAAGATAATCCCGCCGAACGCCCAGCTTCCCGACGACTTCGAGGTCTACGAGGACGTCGAGATCGAGGACTACGTCCCCGACACGGACGGGGAAAGCGTCGAGGAACTCCTCGAAGGCGAGCCGGCGGAGGCCGACGAGGCCGCCGAAGCCGACGCCGAGGAGGCCGCTGACGCGGCCGACGAGGAGGTCATCGAGGAAGCGGTCGATATCCCGACTGACGACGACGTCGAGGACGTCGACGTCGACGAACTCGAAGACGCCGTCGACGAGGAACTCGACGAGGACGTCGAGGCCGAAGCCGCGGAACTCATGGACGAGATGGACAGCGCGGACGGCGAGTCCGCGGACGGTTCGGGCGGCGAGGGCCGCGAGGACGACGAGGAGGGTGACGAATAATGGCCGTCCTCCACGTCCAGGAGATTCGCGACATGACCCCCGCCGAGCGGGAGGCGGAACTCGAAGACCTCAAGACGGAACTGCTCAACGCCCGCGCCACGCTGGCTGCGGGTGGCGCCCCGGACAACCCGGGTCGCATCAAGGAACTGAAGAAGGCCATCGCCCGCATCAAGACGATTCAGGGCGAAGAAGGCGACCTCCAGTCGGAGGACGAATAATGCCACTGACACCCGAGACGCTCACGCGGCACGAACTCGTCGGCCTCGACGTCGAGGTCGTCGCGGCGTCCAACCCGGACGCCGTCGGTATCAGCGGCCGCGTCGTCATGGAGACGACACAGCTGCTGACCGTCGAGCGAGACGCTCGGGTGTGGCACGTGCCGAAGGCGGACGCGACGTTCGCGTTCGACCTCCCCTCGGGCAGCAGCGAGGCCCACAGCGCCTCGACAGGCGTGAGTAGCGCAGAGCGCGCGGACCGATCGAGCGGGCAGAGCCCGCGAGATAGCGGCGACGAGCCGCGAACGCGGGTCCGGGTGGAGGGCGAGCGACTCGTCGACCGTCCCGCCCGACGCACAGCGAACGCAGGTGATTCCAAATGGCGCTAGGACTGAACGTACAGGAACCGGAGACGGCCTGTTCCGACCGGAACTGCCCCTTCCACGGAGAGCTCTCCGTGCGCGGGCAGACGCTGAACGGAGAGGTCGCTTCCACTGACATGGAGAAGACCGTCGTCGTCGAACGCGAGTACGACGTGAAGGTGCCCAAATACGACCGCTTTATGAAGCGGCGGAGCCGCGTCCCGGCTCACGCACCCGATTGTCTCGACCTCGCGGTCGGTGACACGGTCACGATAGCAGAGTGTCGACCGCTCTCGAAGACGAAAAGTCACGTCGTCGTGAGTGTGGCCGGCGAGGCCACGGACGACTTCGAGGACGGTGAGCAATAATGGAGGCAATGAACGCCGACGTCACCCAGGGCCTGGAGAAGGGCTCGCTGGTAACGTGTGCCGACAACACCGGTGCACGCCAGCTGAAAGTCGTCTCCGTCCACGGCTACTCGGGGACGAAAAACCGCCATCCGAAGGCGGGGCTGGGCGACAAGATCACGGTCTCGGTCACCAAGGGGACACCCGAAATGCGTCGCCAGGTGCTCGAAGCCGTCGTCGTCCGCCAGCGCAAACCCATCCGCCGTCCCGACGGCACCCGCGTCAAGTTCGAAGACAACGCGGCCGTCGTCGTGGACGAGAACGAGGACCCGCGCGGGACCGAGCTGAAAGGCCCCATCTCGCGGGAAGTCGCGGAACGGTTCGGGAGCGTCGCCTCCGCAGCGACGATGATCGTATAGACCAATGACACAGCAACCAGACAAACAGCGAAAGAGCGACCGAGACGCTCCGCTGCACGAGCGACACAAGCAGGTGCGGGCCACGCTGACCGAGGACCTCCGCGAGGAGTACGGCCAGCGCAACGTCCGCGTCAACGCCGGGGACACCGTCGAGGTGCTCCGTGGCGACTACGCCGGCGAGTCGGGCGAGGTCCTCGCCGTCGACCTCTCGGATACCGTCATCCACGTGGAGGACGTCACCCTGGAGACCACCGACGGCGAGGAAGTCCCCCGCCCGCTGGACACCTCGAACGTTCGGGTCACGGACCTGAACACCGAGGACGAGCGCCGCGAGGCGCGTCTCGAATCGGAGGACGATACCGCATGAGCAAGCATCAGAAGCGCCTGTCGGTGCCCGACAGCTGGCCCGTCGAGCGCAAGACGGCAACGTTTACGGTCAAGGCCGGTGCCGGCCCGCACGGTGAGTCGGGGGTCCCCCTGCTCATCGTCCTGCGGGACGTGCTGGGCTATGCCGACACCCGCAAGGAAGCGCGCTACGCGCTCAACGAGGACAACGTCCTCATCAACGGGACGGCCGTTTCCGACGAGGAACGACCCGTCGGGATGTTCGACATCATGGCCTTCACCGAGCGCGAGGAGTACTACCGCGTCTTCCCCGGCGAGGGCGGCCGGCTGGCGCTGACGGCCATCGAGGCCGACGCCGCCGAGTCCAAGCTCGGGAAGATAGTCAACAAGACCGATGTCGCCGGCGGCGACGTCCAGCTCGGCCTCCACGACGGTGAGACGCTCATCGTCGAGGACGGCAACGAGTACTCGGGCGGCGATTCGGTCGTCGTCGACAACGAGACCAGCGACGTCATCGCCCACTTCGAGTACGAAGAGGGCGCACTCGTCACGGCAGTCGACGGTGCCCACGCGGGCGAGATCGGCACCATCGACGAGATTCAGGTCACGCCGGGCTCGGCCCGGAACAACGTCCTCGTCGAACAGGACGGGGGCAGCGAGGCTCCCGATGAAGCCTCCGAAGGCGGCGACGCCGCCGACGGCTTCGAGACGGTCGAGGAGTACGTCGTCGTCATCGACGAGAACTTTACTGGCGATGCCGGAACGGCATCGGAAAACGCGAATAGCGCGGAACAGAGTTCCGCGGACAGTCAAGCGGCGGAGCCGCGAGACGACGGTGAAGCCGTGAGCGAGGGTGACAGCGAATGAGCTCCGATAGCGGCTCGGGCGCCGACTTCCACGAGATGCGCGAACCCAGCATCGAGAAGGTCGTCGTCCACATGGGTATCGGCCACGGTGGCCAGGACCTGGCCAACGGCGAGGACATCGTCACCGAGATTACGGGTCAGCGCCCGGTTCGGACGCGAGCGAAGCGGACCGTCGGCGAGTTCGACATCCGTCAGGGTGACCCCATCGGTGCGAAGGTCACGCTGCGTGGTGACGACGCCGAAGCGTTCCTCGGGACCGCACTCCCGCTCGCCGACCTGGCCGCGAGCCAGTTCGACGACACCGGCAACTTCAGCTTCGGTATCGAGGAACACACGGAGTTCCCGAGCCAGGAGTACGACCCGAGCATCGGAATCTACGGGCTGGACGTGACGGTCAACCTCGTCCGCCCGGGCTATCGCGTCGCCAAGCGGGACAAGGCGTCCCGCTCGATTCCGTCGAACCACCGACTCGACCCGGATGACGCAGTCGCGTTCGTCGAGTCGACCTTCGACGTCGAGGTGAGCGAATGAGCGAAAGTGAAACCCAACAGGCCGAAGACGAGCGTACCGGCCAGCTAGAGTCCTGCCAGCGCTGCGGGCGCGAGCAGGGTCTCGTCGGCAAGTACGACATCTGGCTGTGTCGCCAGTGCTTCCGGGAGATCTCCCGGGGCATGGGATTCAGGAAGTACAGCTAACTATGACAGGAAACGACCCGTTCGCCAACGCACTGTCGGCACTCGACAACGCCGAGAGCGTCGGGCATCTGGAGCAGACTGTATCGCCCGCCTCGAACGAGATCGGTAGCGTACTCGAGGTCTTCTACGACCGCGGGTACATCGACGGATTCAGCTTCGTCGACGACGGCAAAGCCGGTGAGTTCGAGGTCGAACTGAAAGGAGCCATCAACGAGTGTGGCCCGGTCAAGCCCCGCCACTCCGCGGGCGCAGACGAGTTCGAGAAGTGGGAAAAGCGGTTCCTCCCCGCCCGTGACTACGGGACCCTCGTCGTGACGACCAGCCACGGAATCATGAGCCACTACGAGGCTCGTGAGGAAGGCGTCGGTGGCCAGGTAATCGCATACGTATACTGACAATGCCACGAGTAGAACTGGAGATTCCGGAGGACGTGTCCGTCTCCCAGGACCATCTCGACCTCACGGTCGAGGGTCCCGAGGGAACGGTCACACGTCGGCTCTGGTATCCCGACATCGACGTCACAGTCGCGGACGACGTCGTCGCGGTCGAGTCCGACGAGGACGACGCCAAGACGCTGTCGACGGTCGGGACCTTCGAGAGCCACATCGAGAACGTGTTCCACGGCGTCACGGAGGGGTGGGAGTACGAGATGGAAGTCTTCTACTCTCACTTCCCGATGCAGGTCACCGTCGAGGGCGACGACGTCGTCATCGAGAACTTCCTCGGCGAGAAGGCCGCCCGTCGGACTACCGTCCACGGTGACACCGACGTGTCGGTCGACGGCGAGGAACTGACCGTCACCGGCCCCGACATCGAGGCCGTCGGGCAGACCGCCGCGGACATCGAACAGCTCACGCGCATCAACGACAAGGACGTGCGCGTGTTTCAGGACGGGGTGTACATCACCCAGAAACCGTCCAGAGGTGACGCCTGATGGCGGACAACCCCGACAACACGAGTAACGACGCCAACGCCAACGAGGAAGGGCTCCCGCAGGGAGAGGCTCCCGAGGAAGACATCGAGTCCGAGAAGCCCACCACAGGCGAGTCAGCTGAGGACCCGGACCAGGTCGCCGAAGCGGCCGAATCCGAGGCCGAGGCCGAGAGCGACGACCGGATGGAGCTCACCGACATCAGCGGCGTCGGCGAATCCAAGGCGGAGGCGCTCCGCGAGGCCGGCTTCCGGACGGCTGAGGACGTCCGCGGCGCGAGCCAGTCCGAACTGGCCGAGGCCGAGGGCGTCGGCAACGCACTCGCCGCCCGCATCAAGGCAGACGTCGGCGGTCTCGAAGTCGAGACCGAGACGGAAGCCGAGGTCGAAGAGGAGGGCGACGAGGAAGCCGAGGCCGACGAGGACGTGGAGACGGAGCTCCGGGCCCGCGGTCTCAGCGAGAAGACGCCGGACCTCGACGACGAGACGGCTCGACTGCTGGCCCAGCGACACCGCGTCGGCGGCCCGCAGTTCAACCGACAGGACCACCACAAGAAAAAGCGCGTGTCGACGTCCTGGCGCAAGCCACGCGGCGACCTCTCGAAACAGCGCCGCGACATCAAGGGCAAGGGCGCCACCGTCGAGGCCGGCTTCCGAACCCCGAAGGCCGCACGTGGCAAACACCCCTCGGGCTTCGAGGAAGTCCGCGTCCACAACGTGGACGACCTGGAAGGCGTCGACGGGGACAGCGAGGCCGTCCGCATCGCCTCGAAGGTCGGCGCTCGCAAGCGCGAGCGCATCGAGGAGGAAGCCGAGGACGCGGGCGTCCGCGTGCTCAACCCCACCTACGAGGAAGTCGAGGTGAGCGAGCAATGACGGATCTCTCCGCACAGAAGCGACTCGCATCGGACATCCTCGACGTCGGGA
The DNA here is from genome assembly GCA_003021755.1 of Halobacteriales archaeon QH_8_67_36. Taxonomy (GTDB): domain Archaea; phylum Halobacteriota; class Halobacteria; order Halobacteriales; family Haloarculaceae; genus Haloarcula. Next base: position 38,908 of record PXQZ01000018.1, read on the forward strand.
AAGACCGCGTCTGGCTCAACCCCGAGCGCCAGAGTGACATCGCCGACGCCATCACTCGCGAGGACGTTCGCGAACTGGTCGAGGAGGGTGCCATCACGGCGAAAGACGCGAAGGGCAACTCCCGCGGTCGCGCTCGCGAACGCAAGGAGAAGCAGGCCTACGGCCACCAGAAGGGAGCCGGTTCCCGGAAGGGCAAGGCCGGGGCCCGACAGAACGAGAAGCAAAACTGGGAGTCCCGCATTCGCGCACAGCGGACGAAGCTGCGCGAACTGCGTGACGACGGCACGCTGTCGAAGTCCGTCTACCGCGACCTGTACGACAAGGCCGGCGGTGGCGAGTTCGACAGCGTCGCCGACCTACAACGATACATCGACGCAAACCACGGTGACGAATAATGGCGACAGGACCACGATACACGGTGCCGATGCGGCGACGCCGCGAGGCCCGAACCGATTACCATCAGCGGTTGCGCCTGCTGAAATCCGGCAAGCCCCGCCTTGTCGCTCGAAAGAGCAACAAGCACACCAGGGCGCAGCTGGTGACTCTCGGGCCGGACGGCGACCGAACGCTGGCGGCCGCACAGTCCGGTGACCTGGAGGCGTACGGCTGGGAGGCGCCGACGGGCAACATGCCCGCGGCCTACCTCACCGGTCTGCTCGCCGGGCTCCGCGCGCTGGATGCGGGCGTCGAGGAAGCGGTGCTCGACATCGGCCTCAACACCCCGACCCCCGGAAGCAAAGTGTTCGCAATACAGGAGGGCGCAATCGACGCCGGCCTGGAAATCCCCCACAACGACGACGTACTCGCCGACTGGCAGCGCACGCGCGGTGGCCACATCGCCGAGTACGCCGAGATGCTGGACGAACCGCTGTACAGCGGGGACTTCGACGCGGCAGACCTCCCGGAGCACTTCGACGAGACCCGGGAGACACTACTGGAAGGTGACATCGAACTATGAGCGGTAACAACGGCTGGGAACCCCGGACACGCCTCGGCAAGCGGGTTGTCGAGGGCGAGATCGACTCCATGACGGAGGCGCTCAACTCGGGACTTCCCCTGAAAGAATCGGACGTCGTCGACCAGCTCGTTCCCGACCTGGAAGACGAAGTGCTGGACATCAACATGGTCCAGCGGATGACCGACTCCGGCCGGCGGGTGAAGTTCCGCTGTGTCGTCGCGGTCGGCAACCGCGACGGGCTGGTCGGCTACGCCGAAGGGCGTGACGACCAGGTCGGCGGCGCCATCCAGAAGGCCATCGACGTGGCCAAACTGAACATCATCGACGTCTCCCGTGGCTGTGGGTCCTGGGAGTGTGGCTGTGGCCGTCCGCACACGGTCGCGCTGCGCACCGAGGGCAAGGCCGGGAGCGTCGAGGTCGAGCTCCAGCCCGCACCGCGCGGGCTCGGACTCGCGGGCGGGGAGACCGTCCGCAAGGTGCTCGAACTCGCCGGCATCGAGGACATCTGGACCCGTTCGAGCGGGAACACGCGAACCACGGTCAACTTCGCCAAGGCGACGTTCAACGCCCTGCAGAACACGGCCGAGGCCCGCGTCCCCGAGCGCACCTTCGAGAAACGAGAGGTGATCGAGTGATGCACGCACTCGTCCAGATTCGCGGCGACGTGAACATGGATACGGACATCCACGACACGCTGCAGATGCTGAACATCCACCACGTCAACCACTGCACGTTCGTCCCCGACACGGAGACCTACAGCGGGATGGTGACGAAGGTCAACGACTTCGTCGCCTTCGGCGAACCCAGCCAGGAGACGGTCGAACTCCTGCTTTCGACGCGCGCAGAGCCCGCGGAGGGCGACGCCGACATCGACGACGAGTGGATCGCCGAGAACACCGAGTTCGACGACATCGAGGGACTGGCCTGGGCGCTGGTCTCCGAGGAGACGACCCTCAAGGAGCAGGGCCTCTCCCCCACACTCCGTCTGCACCCGCCACGGGGCGGCCACGACGGCATCAAACACCCGACCAAGGAGGGCGGCGAACTCGGGCGACACGACACCGAGGGCATCGACGCGCTCCTGGAGGCGATGCGATAATGACGAACAAGAAACGACGACAGCGTGGCTCGCGCACGCACGGCGGCGGCTCGCACAAGAACCGACGCGGTGCCGGTCACCGCGGTGGTCGCGGCGCCGCCGGCCGGGACAAACACGAGTTCCACAACTACGACCCGCTCGGCAAGAGCGGCTTCAAGCGCCCGGAGCAGGTACAAGAAGCGGTCGCGACGGTCGACGTCCGCGAACTCGACGAGAACGCGCCGCTGCTGGCCGCCGACGGCCTCGCCGAAGCGGCCGACGACGGCTACATCATCGACGCCCGCGAGGTCGTCGACGAGGCCGAGGACGCCGACGTGGTGAAGGTGCTCGGTGCGGGCCAGGTCCGCAACGAACTCACCCTCATCGCCGACGAGTTCTCGGCGGGCGCAATCGAGAAAGTCGAAGACGCGGGCGGCACCGCAGAGTTGACCGACTTCGGTAAAGAGCGGCAGGCAGCTGCCGACACCGAAGGCAAGTCGGACGACGAGGACTGAGGAGAGACAATGAGCTGGAAGGACACCGCCGAACCGCTGCTCGTGCGTATGCCGGCGATCCGCCGTCCGGAGGGGCACGTCCCGTTCAAGCGCAAGCTCGCGTGGACGGGTGGCGTGCTGGTGCTGTACTTCTTCCTGACGAACGTGAAGCTGTTCGGCCTCGACATCGACGCGAGCCAGCAGGTCTTCGGTCGGTTCGGGTCGATCCTGGCCTCCGGCCAGGGGAGTATCATGCAGCTGGGTATCGGGCCCATCGTCACCGCCTCCATCGTGTTGCAGTTGCTCGGCGGGGCGAACCTGCTCGGCTTGAACACGCAGGACGACCCGCGGGACCAGATACTCTACCAGGGGCTCCAGAAGCTGCTGGTCGTCGTGATGATCTGTCTGACCGGGCTCCCGATGGTGTTCGCGGCGGACTTCCTGCCGCCGGATACGGCCGTCGCCCAGTCGCTGGGTATCGGTACGACCGGCGTGCAGGCGCTCATCTTCGCCCAGATGTTCGTCGGCGGCGTCCTCATCCTGTTCATGGACGAGGTCATCTCCAAGTGGGGCGTCGGCTCCGGTATCGGCCTGTTCATCGTCGCCGGCGTGAGCCAGCGCCTGCTGGGCGGGCTGCTGTCGACGCCGTTCATCGGCAACCGGAACGGTATCATCTACACGTGGTACCTCTACATCACGGGCCAGCAGGCCACGGGGTCGCTGTTTACGGCCTCGGGCATCCAGACGCTGTTTCTCTCGCCCGGCGGCGGCCGACTGCTCGCGCTCATCACGACGGTGCTCATCTTCTCCATCGTCGTCTACGCGGAGTCGGTCCGCGTCGAGATTCCGCTCTCGAACGCGCGGGTGAAAGGCGCGCGCGGTCGCTTCCCCGTGAAGCTCATCTACGCGAGCGTCCTGCCGATGATTCTCGTCCGTGCGCTCCAGGCCAACATCCAGTTCCTGGGGCGCATCCTCAACCAGCAGGTCACGACCCTGCCGGGCTGGGTCGGGACCTACAACAACGCCGGCCAGCCCGTGGGCGGCCTGTTCTACTACCTGGCGCCGATCCAGGCGCCCGGCGACTGGATGTGGTTCCTGGACCCGACGACGAACCCGGTCTGGCAGATACTCATCCGCATCGGTGTCGACCTGACGTTCATGCTGGTCGGCGGGGCTATCTTCGCCGTCTTCTGGGTCGAGACCACCGACATGGGCCCCGAGGCGACGGCAAAGCAGATTCACAACTCCGGGATGCAGATTCCGGGCTTCCGCCAGAATGTCGGCGTCATCGAGAAGGTGCTAGAGCGGTACATCCCACAGGTCACCGTCATCGGCGGTGCCCTCGTCGGGCTGCTCGCAGTGCTCGCCAACATGATGGGCACCATCGGAAACGTCTCCGGAACCGGGCTGTTGTTGACGGTCTCCATCACGTACAAGCTGTACGAGGAGATCGCCGAGGAGCAGCTCATGGAGATGCACCCGATGATGAGACAGATGTTCGGCTGAACCGTTTCGAACAACCCTTTTCAGTTGTACACTCGCACCGAGCGGTGGCGCTGGGACTCGTCTGCGCTCCGGCGACACGTGGCGCCGGGCGGACCTAGCGACTCGACGCCGTTGGTGCGCTCACCCGACCGTGTGGCGAGCGATACTGTCAGTTCCACAGGCCGGCCGGTGCTGCACCCATGGGCTGACCGAGGTTCCGCATCGTCGACACTCGTGGACGGTCCCAGCTTCGTTCAGCATCGTGCGTAGCTCCCCGAGCATCGGCCTGTCGGGCGTTCCGGGCAACGACTGGTCGGTGTCCCCGTTCGACACGGGGTGTCGGAGACACGACGGCCGTCGATGCCAGAATGTGAGGCTGTGATATGGCACTGTCGAGTATCCGATCTGGAGTGACCGAGCAAAAGACACCACTTACCGGGCACCCCTTCGGCCAGTACCCAGCGGCCACGGCGTGAGAAAATACAACCGGCCATTGTGTCCGTCTGCGCTATCCCAAGCGCGGTTCCGGCGCTACTGGCCCGCTTCCCAGCTGAACAGCCCCGCTTCGACCTCGTTGTTCAGCGCACGGAGCGCGTCACTGATGTCCTCGCCGACGGGCATCTCGTCGCGGCCATGTTCGATGATACTCCGGACCTCCGGGAACGGCCCCATCTG
>PXQZ01000019.1:0-11243 GCA_003021755.1 Halobacteriales archaeon QH_8_67_36
CCTACCCATGGCGCCAGAAGTGAGTACACCGGTTCGGTCTACGCGTGGTCGCAGTGACTGCGTTCCGACCACGTGGAAAACGGCTGACGCCGCCCGATAGCAATCAACAACTATGACAAACAATTCAGACAAGCTCCGTAGCCTGATTCTGGCTGCGCTGATGGTCTTCTCGGTGTTCGCCGGGTCCATCGCGCTGTCCGGGAGTGCCGCTGCGGCTGTCGGTAACAGCGACGTGTCATTCGACACGCTCCAGCCGACAAACGTTGACGATACCGCAGGAGAAGTAACGCACGCGTATAGTATCTCGGTCGATCGACTCGACGAGGGGCAAGAAGTCAATATCGACGGTGAGACAGGGTCAGACATCGATGGCGACGATGAAACCGGTACTTCGACCATCGAAGTTACAGTGCCTGTCGGCGATATCAACGCCGATGCCAGCAGTATCAGTGTGACTGACGACGATGGAAATGACGTCCCTGTCCAAGCGGTTGATACCTCTAGTACGGACGGCGATGTCCGGACACTGACGATTCTTGTCGATGAGGACTCCGACAACGGTCCCTACACCGTGTCCGGTGACCTCGTCGTCGACTGGTCCGACGTTGACCGCGCGAGCGGCACCGTCGACGTAACCGTTAATGATGGCGACTCGACCGGTTCGGCATCATCCGACACCGTCAGTATCGGTGCCACGCCGCTCGACTCTCAGTCCACCTTCTACGGTGGACAGGAAGTCTACGTCGAGGGCCTCGATTCCGAGAGTGCCGGTGACGAGTACCGAGTCCTGACTGTTGACGGAGACGACAACCCGAACAACCTCCGTCGTCTAGTCACTGCGGAAGACACTAATGACGATGGTAGCGCTGACACCATCACGTTCGATCTGGACGGTCAGATCAGCGAAGGCGACTTCGTTATTGTCAACGCAGACGGCGACACGGTTAGGGTTGATGATGGTGAGTTCGCGGGTATCGATGACGGTGATTCCAACACCGATAACGGTGACGTGTCTGGTACCTCTCAAGATAGCAACGGTGAGAACCTGGCTGACGGCGAGCAGTTCGAAGTCGTCTCACAGGACCTGACCGCTGAGTTCGACGATGCGGCCGTCGGCAACGACGGTACCTCGACGACGGTCAACTACGACATCGACTCCAACGTCCGAGGCACGTATCTCGTCAATGTCTCCGCACAGGGTGACCTGGACACTGATGAACTCAGCGGTATCTTCGAGAACGGTGACTTCACCGTCGTCACGGAGTACGAAGACGACGACACCATCACCGTCCGCGCGGACGGTAGCAACAGTGCAGAACTCGACGGTGAACTCAACTTCGACGAAATCGACGCCGGTACCTACACGTTCGAGGCGAACGTGACGGATACCAGCGCATCCGATTCGGACGATATCGAGGTCACTGACTCCGGCGACGCCGAGGCTGGCTTCGCCGACAACATCTACTCGGACGCGGTTGGTGACGTTACCAACATTTCGGTCGAGATGACCAGTACCGACACCGCACTCGTGCAGGTCGGTAGCGTTGACAACGACGGCTACGGCGCCCTCGTAGAAGTGACGGACGACGACGAGGACGGCGTTGCGTACATCGAATTCAACAGCTACCAGGCCGGCGGCGTCTCCGGTGGCAGCTCGATCAACCCGATCTCTGCCGGTGACGACGACACTAGCGTTTCCAACTTCAACGAGTACGGTGACTTCGACCGAACGCTGCCCAGTAGTGGCGAAGGCGACTTCCTCGACACGGGCGACTACGACCTGCTCGCCGTCGAAGGTGATTCGGATGATATCGATGGTTCCGCAGACGGTGTCATCGATGATGGCGGATCGAACCCAGAAGGTCTCACCCGGGGTGAGGCCGACAGCCGTGCCTCGCTCTCGCTGAACGACCCGTCCGTCGAGAACGTGCAGATGTGGACCGCGCCTGCTGACACCCTGAGCGACCTTCAGGGAGCAGACGCCGAGGACATCCCCGCCTACGCACAGGCCGGGAACCTCACGCAGACCAGTTCCATCGTCAAGGGCGACACGGTCGTCGCTCAGATCGAAGCATCTGGCTTCGAAGGTGCTGTCGAAGCAGGAGACTACAACACTCTTGCCGGTGCCAGTGGTGACATCGAAAATGAAGACGACAACGGCATCTTCACGATGGCGTTCGAGGAAGACAGTGCACCGAACGCACCGGACAACTTCGTGAGCATCAGTGATATCAATGCTGAGAGCGATGGCGTCACTGTCCGCTACGACGATGAGGTCGACGCCCACTACGTGATCTTCAGCAGTGATGATCTCGCCACCGCTTCGAACGGTGACTACGAAGACGGTGACGAGTACACCGCGAACTTCACCACCTACGATGACAACACGGAGCAATACGACGACAACTCCGTAACGCAGGACTTCACTGTTGACGACGGAGAGGCAGAACTCGACACGAACGCTGACGACGAAATCGTGCTCGCAAACGCTGCAGGGCAGGAAGTCAGCGGTACCACGAACCTCGCACCCGGTACCGAGATCGAAGTCGAACTCGATAGCGAGGCCAGCGACGACCCGTTCGTGAAGCGGCCCGAAGCGACCGTCCAGGCTGACGGTACCTTCACCGCTGTCGCTGACTTCGGCGACGAGAACAACGCCGGAACCGAGTTCACCGCAGAGGTGCTCCAGAACGACGTTTCGGAGCTTGACTCAGACGAGGTCGACGGTCGTCTCGTTGAAGGCGACGCTCCGGTAACGGACACGCCGAACGAGACGGACACAGGCACGGCAACGCCGGGTACGGACACGGCAACGCCGGACACGGACACGGCAACGCCGGACGAGCCGATGGACATGACGGACACGGCAACCGAACCCGGAACCGAGCCGGCTGACGGGAACGAGACCGGCGAGACCCCGACCAGCGAGGAAGGTCCCGGCTTCACGGCCGCACTCGCTCTCATCGCCCTCGTCGCCGCTGCGCTGCTGGCAGTCCGACGCAACAACTAACGGGATCGCCCCGTCCTTGACGTTCGAACTTTTTTGCATGCAAACCCGGTAGCAACAGCGCTCGTTGCTGCTTGCGTGACCGTTCTTACTACGACCGTGAATAGCCAGAAAGCCCCCGTGGACTCAGCCCTCTGGCTCGCTGCGCACTCCGCGTGCTTGCTCCGTCCGAGTTCGCTGAGGATCGTGTTTATTTTAGCAGCAACGGACTCAGAGAGCCAGAAAGCCCCGGCCTGCTACACTCGGGGGTCTCGCTGCGCTCCTCGGTCACTCCGTTCCCTGCGGTGCTTACGTCGTCCACCTTCGTGTAGCAGGCCGCCCCTTTCAACCCCACCCGCGCGGGAGCTGAGAACGCGGGGGCTTTCTGGCTGTTTGCCGTCGTTGTCGCTTAGCTAAACACTGCCTCGTTGAGAGCACGGCCCCTTTCAGCCTCACTCATGCCGGCTGGTCGACTGGCTACAGGTGGGGCTTTCTGGCTGTCTGTCGTCGCTGTCACTTAACTAAACACCGCCGCTAGCACAACGACAAAGCATTTAGGCCGGATTGGACAAGATAGACCAATGGGTGTCCCGGTGCTTCAGTCGACCATCTCCGCCGGCGGGGTGTCGTTCGACCCACTGGTGTGGTCGGCGCCGCTGATGTGGCTGGTACTTTCGGCGTTTCTGGGCAGTGCCGTTCTGGGGCTGTCCGACAGGGAGTGGGCACGCCGGGTCGCGGTCGCGGGCTGGATCGCCTTCGGGGCGTTCTGGCTGGTGTTGATCCCGCATTTCGTTCTGACACAGAAGAGCCTCGTCGAGGGGATCGGCAGTTTGGCGGCGGTGCCGCTGTCGGTGTGGGCGGGCTACCAGCTATACCGGGGCCGGGACTCGCTGTTCGTGCTGACGCGGGCAGTGGGGCTGATGGGACTGGTGTACGTCCCCTTCCTCACCATCGGCCCGCTGCGACAGGCCATCGTGGAGTCGGTTACCGACCAGACGGCACTACTATTATCCCTGCTGGGGTTCGACCCGCTCGTCGTCGACGGGTTCAGCCACAACGGTATCGAGATAGTGGAGAAACCGTACCCCTACGAGAGTACCTTCTGGTTCGAGGGCAACTCACGGCCGATAACGTACAACATCCTACTGGCCTGCACCGGGATCGGGAGTATCGCCATCTTCGCGGGCGCGATTCTGTCGGTAGCGGCCCCGTGGCGTCGCAAACTTCGAGCGCTGGCGCTGACGGTGTCGGTCATCTACGTGCTGAACCTGTTCCGGAACGTGTTCATCGCCGTCTCCTTCGGCGAGCAGCGGATGCAGATCCTTCCCGGGCTCGTGATGACGGTGTTCGGGCTGGAGGACCCCCAGATGGTGTCGTACTACGTCGCCGACCGCATCCTCGCACAGACGGGGTCGGTCGTCGTGCTGGTCGGCATCACCTACTTCCTGGTCCGAGAGCTGCCGGAAATCACCGTCCTCGTCGAGGACCTCCTCTTTCTCGTGACGGGCACCGAGTACGACCTGGCGGCGGCGTTCGACGCGGGCGAGGAGACGGAAGACATCGCGACGCCGAGCGACGACTAGGATTCGGCAACAGCCGAGAGCGCTTCGTCTTCGATGGGGTGTAACTCGGCCGGTATCACCAGCAGATGCAGCGGATCGCCGAAGTCACGCGTCGCGAGGTTCGCCAGCGTGTCGGCGACGACGAGCGGGTCGGGACTGCCGGCCCGCGCGACGACGACGGCGAGCCGGTCCGGAAACTCGGCGCCGAGTAGCCGGGCAGCCCGGTCGGCGGTCATGTAGGTGTCGTCGCTCTCGGCCCAGTGGGGGTCGTCGACCTTGATGTCGAGGTAGACGGGCGTATGCAGGTCACGCGCCCGGTTGTCCTCGATGGTCGCGACGACGCTGTCGGGGACGCCGTCGCCGCCGTGGGCCGTCTCGAAGGGGAGCGTGGTCGCCTTTCCGAAGCGGTAGTTCTGGAGCCCGGTAAGCGAGCTAGCGGCCGTCCGTGCGGTGGTGCCATGGACGACGTGGGTGTCGATGCCCCGCTCTTCGGCCCGGATGCGGAGGTCGGCGTGGGTCGTCGAGACCATCGTGTCGCCGGCGGTGAGGAAGACGACGGACGCCGTCTCGGCGGCCGCAAGGACGGGGTCGGGGTTCCGTTCGACGCCCGCCCGGTCACGGACCTCGATATCGGTGTCGTGGAACGCTTCGAGGGCGTCGAGATCCGTCCCGACGAGGCGGCTGGTGTAGAACTCCGCGAAGACGCGGTCGGCGTCACGGATAGCGTCCCGTCCCTCGACGGTGACCGAGCGCTCGTCGTAGAGGCCAGAGCGTATGGGCGTTCCCTGCGTTCGCGTGCCCGTCACCGAGGGTGAGGTCACCCGTCAGCGCCTCGCCGAGGCGGATGCCATCGACGATGGCTACGACATCACCGCCGAGGACGGCACGCTGTACATCCCCGTGACGGAGCCCTCTCCGGTGCCGGACAGCTTCGACGTCGTCGAGTTCGACGCGCCGGTCCGGGAGGGACAGACGATGCCCGCGGACGTGCTGGACTTCGCGCCGAGTTACGAGCGCATCGGCGACCTCGTCATCATCGACGAGGACGACCCCGACAGGGCACGCCGAATCGCCGACGCCATCGTGGCCTCGGATCTACCCGTCGAGGGAGTCCTGAACCGCGCCTCGAAAATAACGGGCACCGAGCGAGTCCGCGACTGGGAGGTTCTGGCCGGCGACACCACCGAGGTCCGCCACCGCGAGTACGGCTGTGCGTTCGAACTGGACCTCGCCGAGGTGTACTTCTCGCCGCGGCTGGCGACCGAGCGCCACCGCGTCGTCGAACAGGTACGCGAGGGCGAGCAGGCCTTCGACATGTTCGCCGGCGTGGGCCCCTTCGTCGTCCCGTTCGCGAAACGGGGCGCGACCTGCGTCGGGACGGACATCAACGAGCGGGCCATCGAGTACCTGCGAAAGAACGCACAGCGCAACGGCGTCGCCGACCGCGTCACGGCCATCTCCGGCGACGTCCTCGACGTCGCGACGGAGTACGGCGGGTGGGCCGACCGCGTCGTGATGAACCTCCCTCACAGCGCCGACGACTTCCTCGATACGGCGGTCGAACTGGCCGGCGACGACTGCACGGTTCACTACTACGACATCCAGCCCGAGACGGACCCCTTCGGCCCCGGCGAGCGGGCCATCCACGCGGCGGCCGAACCTGACTACGAGGTAACTGTCGAGACCCGTCGGACCGTCCGGTCGTACGCCCCCGGCGAGCACAACGTCGTCATCGACGCCCGACTCCGGCGGTGACCTCGCCGGAGTGACAAAGGTTACGGGGTACGCCGGTGAATCCGGACCTAACGGGACCCGATGGTCCCTCGGATCACCATGCACCGGATACTCGTTCCCGTAGATACGGACCCGGACCGTGCCCGCGGGCAGGCTGCCTTCGTTGATGACCTGCCGACCGACGCGGCGAACATCGAGGTCGTCGTCACCCACGCGCTGCCGCCGGACGACGTGAAAGACCCCGACGACGCCGACAGCCTCGACGAGGTCGAGACAGTGACGCTTGCGCGGGAGTATCTCGAAGATCGTGGCTACGACATCACGCTCGCTATGGGGCGACTCCCGCCGGCCGACGGCATCCTCGACCTGGCCGCGGACCACGAAGTCGACCACATCGTGATGGGGTCGCGAAAGCGGTCCCCGACCGGCAAGGTCATCTTCGGAAGCGTCTCTCAGCAGGTGCTGCTGGAATCGCCCGTTCCGGTCACCATCGTGGGCACGAAACCCGCCTGAAGACGGCGCCGATTCGCAATCCTTATTGGGGCCATCGGCACTATCACCTACTGCCGAGTGGCACACTGTAGACGTGTTGTCGTTACGAGTGCCTGGTCGGGTGTGCCAATGCGCCGGTGTAGCTCAGACTGGCAGAGCGAATCCTTCGTAAGGATTAGGCCGAGGGTTCAAATCCCTCCACCGGCTTTTTCGACGACTTCGTCCCGCTCCTCCGGCAGCGACTGCGCGGATGACGGCAGCAGTGAAACGGCCCGACGTGTCCCGGGTTGTCGATGCCGCGGTGCCTCATACGGTCTATTGTAGATTATTCCCGGATTGTGCCGACCCCGGGGTCGGTACATACCGGTAAATCGCGACAATAATCCGTATCAGGGGACGATAACGGCCCGGCCGTCTATCTCGCGGTGTTCCAGTTTCACCGCGACATCGTTGACGTCTTCGAGGTCGTACTGCGTCGTGTGGAGGTCGACCTCGTCGCGCTCGACGAGCGCGATCAGTTCCTGCAGTTCGGCGTAGCGGCCGACGATGTTCCCCTGGTATGCGAACTCGCCGTTGACGAGCGCCTGTGCGGGTTCGTGGATGTGGCCGCCGTAGCCGATGATGTGGTGGTCGCCGCCGGCCGCACAGACCTCCGGGGCCAGCGACGTGGTCTCGTCGGCGCCGACGAAATCGAGCACCTGCGCTGCGCCCGCACCGTCCGTGATGCCCTCGATTTCGCTGGCCACGTCCTCGCTCGTCGGGTCGATGGTGTACTGGGCGCCGAGGTCGCTGGCGAGGTCACGCGCCGACTGCTTGATGTCGACGCCGACGATGTCGGCGGCGCTCATCGCGTCGAGACACTGCAGCCCGATGTGGCCCAGGCCGCCGACGCCGATGACGACCGCGGCGTCACCGGGGTTGAGGCCGCCGACGGCCTTCTTGACGGCGTGGTAGGCCGTGATACCGGCGTCGGCGTGGGGCGCGATGTCGGCCGGGTCGACGCCGTCGGGCAGGGGGATGACCGACCGCTCGCTCGTGTGTAGCCGGTCGGCGAAGCCACCGTCCGTCGTCAGCCCGTTGAACGCGTCGTTTTCGCAGTACATCGTCTCGCCCTGCCGGCAGGGCCGGCAGGTGCCACAGGTCTGGACCGGATGACAGATGACCTGGTCGCCCACCTCAACCAGCTGGACCTCGTCGCCGACGGCGACGACAGTGCCGGCGTTCTCGTGGCCGAGTGTCATCGGCAGGGGCTGTGGGACGTACTGCTCCCACATCCCCTCGATGATGTGGTTGTCCGTCTGGCACCAGCCGGCACCCTCGACCTTGACGATGACGTCGTCGCTACCGGTACTCTCCGGCGCGTCTACCTCGTCTATTGACAGCCCGTCCTCCATCTCGTCGGTGTACTCGTGTAATCTGGCGGCTCGCATCCTCTAAACGATAGTCATAAATCATTATAAAATCCTACTATTGATTTCTCGCTTGGACGGCCGGAACATCGGCGAGACCCGTCTGCAGTCGTCTTCGGAATCGTTCGTGAACCCGAAGCCGGCGGGGAGACCGGCGTCAGTGTGTGAGTACGAGCAGGCGCTCGTCGGTCCGAGCGAGACAGAACGCTGTTCCGGGGTCGCCGAAACTGCCGGTCCGGCGCTCGCTGACGAACAGCCGCTCGAAGGGGTCGCCACAGGCCGGGCAGGCGAACCCGTCACGGTTTGCCAGCGTCATCGTCCCACGGTCCTGTCGCAGTAGCTTCAACCCGTGGCGGTAGTCGTGGACGTCGAAGCCGTCGCTGACGTCTAGCTGTTCCATAGAAGCTCGAAGGTGCCCCGGCGCTTAAGCGTTGGAGCTATACGGTTTATTGTAGTGATTTGCCGGTAGTCGCCGACTCTGGGGTCGACGATATCCGGAAACAATCTACAACGATCCGTATCAGACCAGGTTCGCGCCGACGTAGAGGACGACGACGAGGAACACCCAGACGACGTCGACGAAGTGCCAGTACATCGAAGCGGTCGACACCGAGGTGTGTCGCTCGGGGGAGTACTGTCCGTAATAGCCCCGGAGGAAGACGATGCCGAGCAGGACCGCACCCATCGTGACGTGGAGGCCGTGGAGGCCGGTCAGCCCGTAGAACGCCGACCCGTAGATGCCCTCACCGATGGTGAACCCCTCGTGGACGATGAACTCGTAGTACTCGTACACCTGGCCGCCGATGAAGACGACGCCCAGCAGGAGCGTGACGGCCAGCAGTTTCAGGAAGCCCGAGCGGTTGCCGTTGCGCAGCGAGACGTGGCTGTAGTGCAGCGTGACGGAACTGGCGATGAGGATGAGGGTGTTGACCACGACCAGCGACCCCCAGACGTGGGGGATGTCGGCCGCGAGCCAGACGTCGCTCCCGCGAACGAAGAAGTAGTAGACGAAGCCGGCGCCGAAGGTCGCGACCTCGGTGCCGAGGAACAGCAACATCGCGAACTTCAGCGTGCGGCCGGAGTGGTGGTCCGTTCCCCGCTCCCAGAAGTCGGCGACGAAGGCGTGGTAGAGCCAGCCGTAGATACCGACCAGGAACAGGCCGATGCTGCCGACGGTAGCGCCGGCACCGATAGTCGTACTCACGAGCGCGTCCTCGCCCATCGAGAGGACGAACAGCGCCGCGCCGACGTATATCCCGGACCCGCCGATGGCCGTGATGAAGGGCCACCAGCTCGCCTCGCCGAAGCCGTGTGGCCAGTCTTCCGTCGCAGGGAGGTGGTGTTCGTGTCCCCCCTCATGCTCGTCGGATGTGCTCATACCGGCCCCTTACGGACGGATTACTAAAAGCCCATCCCATTGCTCGCGAGGTACCGACCGACGACGCGGAGATGTCGGAAGCTACACGGGTCCGAAGGCCCTAGCGCCGCTGATGACCACGCGTCGACGCCGCGTCGCCGGTCGGCTGGCGGGGGTGCTCTGTCTGTTGCTGGCCGCCGGGACCGCGACTGCCCACGGGGGCAGCCTCGCGGGGGGCGGCCGCGACTCGATTACGGTACCGACGTGGCTGTTCCTCTCGACGGGCGGTGCGGCCGTCGGCGCCTCGTTCCTGCTGGCCTCCTTCGTCACCGACCGCTCGTTCATCGAACGTATCCACGGCTGGGGAGCCCCGCTGACGGAGAGCGACTCGCGGCTCCCGGGACTGCTCGCCCGTGCCGTCGGACTGGCAGGCTACGTGACCGTCCTCGCCATCGGCTTCCTCGGTCCGACGACGCCCCGGACGAACCTCGCTATTCTGCTGGTGTGGGTCGGCTGGTGGGCCGGTCTCGCCATGACGACGTATCTCATCGGTAACACCTGGCGGGCGCTCAATCCGCTCGACACCATCGCGCTGGCGCTGCCGTCGCTGGACCGGCCCTACCCCGACCGCGTGGGCGCCTGGCCCGGCGTCGTCGGCCTGCTGGCGCTCATCTGGCTCGAAGTCGTGAGCCCGCTGGCCGACGACCCACGCCTGCTTGCGACCGCCGTGGTCGGCTACAGCGTCCTGACGCTCTCGGGAGCCGTCGTCTTCGGCCGCAAGACGTGGTTCGCGGAGGCCGACCCGGTCGAGCGCGTCTTCCGCTACTACGGCCGCGTGGCGCCCATCGGCCGGGTCGACGGCCGTCTGCGACTCCGCCTGCCCGGAATGGACCTCTCGACGCCGCGGCTGGTCGACGGCCGCGACGAGGTGGCCTTCGTCGTTGCCCTGCTGTGGGGGACCACCTTCGACGGGCTCGTGACGACGCCGGCCTGGCGGGACCTGACCACGCCGCTGGTCACAGCGGGGCTGCCCGCCCAGCTGCTGTACCCGCTCGCACTCGCCGCCGGCTTCGCCCTCTTCCTCGGGGCGTACTTGCTCGCGGTCCGGCTGAGCCGCCGGGTCGCCGAGACGTATCTCGACGCCGGGGAACTCGCCGAGCGGTTCGCGCCGCCGCTTTTGGCCATCGCCGCCGGCTACCACCTCGCGCACTATCTGGGCTACTTCCTCGTGCTCGTGCCGGCGCTGTGGGTGACGCTACTCTCGCCGCTGTCGGACCCCGGCACGGTGCCCGTCTACGACCCGCCGGGCTGGTTCGGGGGCGTCGGTATCGCCGCCGTCATCGCCGGCCACCTCGTCGCCATCTGGGTGGCCCACGCCGCGGCCTACGACGCCTTCCCCTCGCGGCTCCAGGCCGTCCACTCGCAGTACCCCTTCATCGCGGTGATGGTGTTTTACACGATGACGAGCCTCTGGGTGATCTCCCGACCGGAGGTGCCACTGCCACATCTATGACCGACGACTACGACGTGCCCGAGGACGAACCGGCCTACGAGTGTCGCCACTGCGGACGCCCGTTCGCACGCGAGGAGTGGCTCGCACTGCACCGTGGGCTGGACCACCCCGCCCGACTGGACGAGGAGGAAGTGGTGGCGTTCCGGACGGCCCACGACCAAGAGGAGTCGGAACTGGGAAACTTCAGGCT
>PXQZ01000019.1:11314-24536 GCA_003021755.1 Halobacteriales archaeon QH_8_67_36
ACGTTGTCCTGTTCGTCTATCTCCGCCGGATGGACGGCGACGGCGATGACGACATCGCCCTCGTGTTCGAAGCTGACGACGTGGGCCCGAACCTCGACCTCACGCCCCTTTATCTGGGTCGTCGCGTTGAACGCACTGACTTCACGCTCCTCGCCCAGGGACTCGATGGTCCGGTTCCCGTCCGATTCGAGGTCGTTCAACTGGCCGGTCTGATCGGCCACCTGTTCGAGGATGCGCTCGTTCGACCAGCTCGCCGCGGGGTTGAGGCTCCGGCCGGCAACCGTCGCGCCCGGGGACGACACGACGACGAACCGCTTGAGGCCGGCGACTTCGCCGTCACCGCCCGTCTCGTTGGCCGCGGCGTCCCGTAGCGTCTCGTTGTTCCCCATGGTTTCGTTGTCCGCGATGTCCGCCAGCGAACCGTTGCTGGTGTATCGCTGGACCTGGTTGACGACGCGGATGGTCCGCTCCTGGCCGAAGAACTCCACGTCGCGGGTGAGCGACCGCGTACTGGAGTTGTTCAGTTCGTAATCAGTCGAAGACAGCGCCTCGTCCTCGACCGTGGCGTTGTTGGCCTCGAACGCCACTGTTTCGCCCGTTATCAGGCCGACACACCCCGAAGAAACGACCAGTAGCGCGACGACGGTCGTCAGAATCACACGTCTCATACCACTACAACCCGGTTCTTACTTTATAAGTTTCGTGGCTGTGACTGGGAGCGAAAGTTCTTGGACGAGTCGGACACGCTCGGCTCAGTCGGTGTCTGTGAGCCTGTAGGTCGGCCCCTCGTCGGTGTCCTGGACCTCGACGCCCATCGCTTCGAGTTCGTCGCGCAGTTCGTCGGCCCGCTCGTAGTTGCCCGCCGCCCGCTCGTTCTCCCGGGCTTGCAGGACGAGTTCGACGAGGTCGCCGGCCAGCGACACGTCGCTGCCCGCCGACCCGTCTCCTCCAAAGGAGAGCCCCAGCACGCCGCGGCCGAACTCCTCGAACGTCCCGACGGCTCGCCGGAGCGCGGCGTAGTCGTACTCGTCGTGGTCGTCGACGTAGCCGTTGACAGCGCCGGTGAGGTCGAGCAGCGCGGTCGTCGCCTCGCGGGTGTTGAAGTCGTCGTTCATCGCTGCCTCGAACGCGTCGCGCGCCTCGGTAACGGCCTCGTGGAGGGCCGCGTGTTCGGTCGTCGCGTAGGCGTCGACGCCGTCGCAGGCCTCGACCGCACGTTCGTAGCCACGCCGGAGACGGTCCCAGCGCTCCTCGGCCTCGCCGATGGTCTCCCTACCGTAGGTCGCCCGCGAGGTGTAGGCCGTCGACAGCAGGAACGTGCGCAGGACGTCCGGTCCGAACTCGTCGACGGCCTCGCTGACGGTGAAGAAGTTCCCCAGCGAGGAGGACATCTTCTCGCCTTTCGTCTCCAGCAGCCGGACGTGGAGCCAGTAGTCGGCGAAACGCCGACCGGTCGCGGCCTCGCTCTGAGCCACCTCGTTTTCGTGGTGGGGGAAGACGAGGTCCTGCCCGCCGACGTGGATGTCGATGGTCTCGTCGAGGTGGGTCATCGACATGGCCGAACACTCGATGTGCCAGCCGGGTCGGCCCTCGCCCCACGGCGATTCCCACGTCCGGGCCGTCCTACAGGCTTCCTCGGCGGGGACGGCCTCGGAGTGCTGGTGGTCCGCGATGTCCTCGGGGTCGACACCGCCGGCCTTCCAGAGCGCGAAGTCGGCGGGGTGGCGCTTCTCGCCGGTCCGCTCGCCCTGCGATTCGAGGTCCTCGACCGACTGGCCCGACAGCGCGCCGTACTCCTCGAAGCTCGTCACGTCGAAATACACCGACCCGTCGACCTCGTAGGCGTGGCCACCTTCGACGAGGCGCTCGACCAGCGAGATAATCTCGGGGACGTGTTCGGAGACGCGCGGGTACACCTCGGCACGAGCGAGGTTTAGCGACCGCATGTCGTCGATGACCTCCCGGACGTAGTGGCGCGCCACGTCGGCCTCGCTCTCGCCGTCCTCGCCGACGCGGGCGACGATTTTCTCGTTGACGTCGGTGAAGTTCTCGACGTGGTGGACATCGTAGCCGAGCCACTCCAGCCAGCGACACATCACGTCGACGTGGACCCACCCGCGGGCGTGGCCCAGATGGGGCGGGTCCGACGTCGTCAGTCCGCAGTAGTACAGCAACACGGAGTCGGGGTCGCGTGGCTCGAACGGCTCCGTCTCGCCGGTCAGCGTGTTCGTCACGCGCAGCGTCATTACCCGAGTTCACCGGACCGGGCTGCTTGAAGGCGTCGGAACTGGTCACTGTGTCCTGACTCACCGGTCCGGTCACTGATAGCTGAAGTCCCACCCGCGTGTCTCTGTCGCCGGCTACCGGCCCACAGCGCCCTCGACCACCCGGAGCACGTCGGGTCCGTTCGACCGTTCGACCACCACGACGAGCGTCCCGTCGCCGACGCCGGCCGCCTCGATGGCGATCTCGGCTGCGCGCAGTCGGCCCAGCACGTTACCGAGGGCCGCTGCTGACACGTCGCCACGGGCGACGATGCCCGTCAGTGAGCCGGCACCCTCGCCAAAGCGGGTGTCGCCGACGGTGAGAAGCCCGTCGCCCTCGACGCGACCCAGCCCGCTCCGCATCGAGACGCGCGCCTCGCTCTCGTGGGCCGGGTCGTCGGCCAGTTCCTCGGCGAGGCGCCGCAGGGCGGTGGCGACGGCGTCCGTGTCGCCGTCCACGTCGAGCGCTCTGGCGGCGGCGGTGTAGTTGACGACGCCGGCGCGGAGCCCGTCGTAGAGGAACGGGCGCTCGCGGACGGCGTCGCGGGTAGCGGCGGCGAGTGACATACCCTTCTCCGGGGGCTCCACTATCAAAAGCGTAGGCGGATTCGAGCCCGCATCAGGCCGGACCGAGCGATGGAGACGGGCGTTTACACTAGCGAAGCTTTTTATTCGATAGCACACAAAGTATGAATACAACTACAAGACAGACGCAAGACTGTCGACTGGGGGTTACATCCGTGGGGCAGATAATCAACGTCGACGGTGGGGACGAAACCCTTCCCGAGGCTCTCACACAGACCGTAAAGAGCGGGCACTGGTCCGGCGAGTATCTCGCCGACCGACCGGCGATAGACGCCGTCTCGGACGACGAGACGGTTCAGTTCGTCGTGACGAACCGGAAGCAGGGTATCGCGATACGGAACGGGACGACCCGACACGTGATACCGGACAGCCGGTACCGGACTGTCGTCGTCGTCACGGACCAACGAGTAATCGGGCTGGTCGGCAAGATAGGGGGTGACCGGCAGTTGACCCTCGACATCTCGGAGATAACGGACGTGGCCGCGACGACGAACGTGCGGACCTGCGAGCTGGCCATCGACCGGGCCGACGCGCCGACGTGGACGGTTCGGACCGAGGCCGACGGACTCGGGGAGGTGGCCGACTATCTCAGAGACAGGAGCGAGGCGTGCCGGAGCCGCGGGCGGGGGCAGGCCGCCGGCCAGTCCATCCGCGGCCTGTTCGAGACCACGGTCGGCTCGGCGAAGTCTTTCGAACGCGACCAGGTCGCAGAGCTGATACCGGCCATGGACGACTCGGCGCGCGGGCGGGCCGAGACCGGCCCGGGCGATACATCCGATACGGGGGAGGCCGGCAGCCGCGAGTCAAACACGGACCGACCCGACAAACCGGACGGGGAGACGGCGATAGACGACGTTCTGCAGGCGCTCGCAAAGACCGACTGGCGTGCCCGGGGTGCGGAGCCGAAGAGCCCGTTCGACCTGCTCGCGGAGCGCGAGGACGAACTGGTGGGCGTGGTCGTCGACTGTCCGTCGGACGGACGCATCGACCGTCCCACCATTGAGCACTGCGACGCGATCACGGGCGCGGCCGGAACGGACACCGTGATGCTGGCGACGACGGGCACGGTCCGGAACGTCGACGCGCGACTGGCCGCCGACCTCGGGGTTCGACTCCGGAACGTGGCGACGATGAGCGACACCACGGACCCGCCGGTCGTCGAGGCGGTGACCGAGATGGTCAGCAAGGTGCTCTCGGGGCATCGTCGTCCACAGCCCCGAAGACGGAACCGTCAGGAGCAGTATCGAACACTGCGACGTCGTCACTGGCGCCGCCGGCACGGACACGGTGCTGCTTGCGACGACGGGCACGGTGCGGGACGCCGACGAGCGACTGGCCGAGGAGCTCGGGGTTCGACTCGTCAAGTCGGACTCGCTCGCCCCCCGCCACGTGACCGAGATCGTCGACGAGTAAGACGCCGCGGGATATCGGGCCCGCCCGTCGCGTGGCGAAGCCCCTAAGGCCGATTCTGCCCAACGCCCAGTATGGACCAAGCGCTGGTTATCGCCGCCCACGGCTCACATCTGAACGCCGAGTCGAGCACCCCCACGTTCTCCCACGCGGACACCATCCGCGCGACCGGCGCGTTCAGCGAGGTCAGAGAGTCCTTCTGGAAGGAGGAGCCCCACTTCCGGGAGGCCCTTCGCACCGTAGACGCCGAGGAGGTGTATCTCGTCCCGCTGTTCATCTCCGAGGGCTACTTCACCGAGCAGGTCATCCCCCGGGAGTTCCGCCTGGACGACTGGGACCCGGCGCTGTGGGACTCCGACGGGACGAGCGCGGACTCCGCCACGCTGACCGCCGATGACACCGGCCAGACCGTCCACTACTGCGGTCCCGTCGGGACCCACGACTCGATGAGCGACGTCATCGTCCAGCGCGCGAAGTCGGTCACCGACGACCCCGACGTGGGCGATGGGTTCGGACTCGCGGTGGTCGGTCACGGTACCGAGCGCAACGAGAACTCCGCGAAGGCCATCGAGTACCACGCCGACCGCATCGCCAAGATGGACCGCTTCGACGAGGTGGCGGCGCTGTTCATGGACGAGGACCCCGAAGTCGACGACGTGACGGACTTCTTCGGGAGCGAGACGCACAGCGCCTCGGGCCGTTCACACGGGCGTCGCCCGTGTGAAGACATCGTCGTCGTCCCCCTGTTCATCGCGGACGGCTACCACACCCAGGAGGACATCCCGGAGGACATGGGGCTGTGTGAGGACTACCGCGACGGCTGGGGCGTTCCGGAGACGGTCGACGACAGGCGCATCTGGTACGCGGGCGCCGTGGGGACCGAACCGTTGATGGCAGACGTAGTGCTGGAGCGGGCGGCCGACGCCGGCGCCGACGTGCGCGCGGCCATCGAGCAGGTCCGGGGCGAAACGGACGACGCGAGCGCCGCGGGCGACTGACGGCCGCGGAGCGCCTGACGCGGCAACTGCCGTGGGAACCGACTCGCTTTTTTCCGCAGAGTCCCGTGGTCCGGTATGAACGAGGACCCGGTGGACGCGCTGGTGGCTACCGCGCCGGACGGCATCGATTTCGACGGCCTCCGCGTCGAGGAGCGCGACGGCTACACGTTCGAGACGCCTGCCGACGCGGCCAGCGGGCTCGCCGCGGCCGCCCTCCGCGAGGCAGCGACGGGCGACCCGTACGTGGGGAACTGGTACTTCTGGCACGCGGTCGCCCCGCAGACCGACGCCCGCTGGACCTTCCTCCGCTGGCTCGAAGGGGCCGAAGAACAGCCGGTCGCCGAGCGCTACGACGCACTCGATGACGGGCTCGCCACCGAGTGGGGACAGCTACGGGTCACCGTCTCGCTGGACGGCCCCGCGGGTCGCCGCTACGAACTCAGACACGTCGACGACGCCGGGACCTCGGCGGACGAACTGGACGGCTACGAGGACCCGCTCGATGCCCGCGAACTCGCCAAGCACGACGACGACGGCGACTACCGCCCGCTGAAGACCGCCCCCTCGCTGCAGACCGGCTGGCGGTTCCCGAGCCTCGCCGCCGCGGACGTCGTCGAGGCCGTCCACGCGTTCTACCCGGCGACGGTCCAGAACTGGCACCGCGAGCGCGAGGGCGAACTGGACGTCGACCACTGGCGCGAGACCGTCGACCGCCAGACCGGCATCTACGGCGTCGTCCGAACCTGGGACCGCGGCGAGGGTCACGAACACGTCAATTGGGTGGCCGAGGCCTGCTGTGACGACTCCCAGTGTCTGAAACGCCGGGAGTGGGAGTACGACGACGAAACCGAACTGGACGTCGCGGGCGGCGACGGCGAGTTCCCCTGCCGGGAACCGTGTTCGCTGGTCATCGCGGCCGCGCGCCAGTGGACCAAACTGGAGGGCGAACAGTCCGAGACCTACGAGTTCGAACTGACCCCAAGCGAGAAAGAGCAGGTCGAGGCCGTCATCGACGCCGTCGCCGACGGCCGGGCCGACGACATCCGCGAGGCAGACGTGTACGACGGCGCGAACCGCTACCGGACCCGGTTTCTCCGCGCGAAACTGTTCGACGACGACGGCAACCTCGCCGGCGTTGAGACCGACAATTAGGACAGTCGCTGCAAACTAGTGTACACCCGACCGCGGTGCAGTCGGTGGGCCGTTCGTGTCAGCCGTCAGCACCGTGTCGGCCGATCAGCACCAGCACACCGAGCGCGACGAGCGCGAGGGCTATCACGACGACCGCTGCGACGGCGCTCTCGAAGACGGCCGCGGCCCCGACGGCGAGTCCGACCGCTACCCCGCTGGCGGCGAGCAGCGGACCGAGCGGGAGCTTCCCCGCGTTCCCGTTCCCCTCGGTCCGTGGCTGGGGTTTCGTCAGTTCCTCGCCCACCTCGACCCCGTCGTCGGTCGTCACCGGTTCGGTCAGCCGGACGTCGACGTAGCGGGTCGTCGCGCCGTAGGCCGTGACCAGTTTCAGGTTGCCGCGGGCGGTCCCGTCGCCGGTGCGGGTCACCCGGACCCGGCGTTCGCTGTCGCCCTCGACGTGGTGGTTCGGCGCGTCGACGGCGGCCTGCTCGGAGAGGGCGTCGTCGAGATGGAGATGAACGTGCGTGGACTCGCCGTGGTTGACGAGCACCACGTCGAAGCTGTCGCTCGCCTCGAAGTCGTCGGGGACCGAGAGGCTGTGGAGTGCCTCACGGTTGACGTGGACTGTCAGAGCATCGGACACTTTAGAGTGTCCGTCGGCCTCGAAGAAAAAGATTCAGGGGGTTACGCGGGGGCCTCCTCCCGCATGTCCGGCGGGAGGAGGTTCGGGATGCCGTCCTCGATGGGGAAGCGCTCGCCACACTCGGTGCAGGTCAGCGTCCCCGCCAGGATCTCCTCGCCGTCGCGCTCGTCGACATCGAGGTCGAGGTCGTGTTTGTCCAGCGGACAGCAGATGATGTCCATCAGGTCCTCTTTCATACCCGAATCTGGGTCCGGTGGGAATAAAAGGGTACTGTCTGCCGACAACCCCGGAAGCGCCGTCAGAAGGGCCGTTCGCGGACGATGGTCTCGCCGCGGCCGGGGCCGACGCCGATGGCGTAGGCTGGCGCCCCCAGTTCGTCCTCGATGTACTCGACGTAGGCGCGTGCGTTCTCGGGCAGCGCCTCGACCCCCTCGCTCGCGGCCTCGGCCCAGTCGACCTCGGGCCAGCCGTCGAAGGTCCGGTAGGTCGCCTCACAGCGGCCCCACTCCTCCGTGGTGGCGGGTAGCGTGCGTAGCTCTTCGCCGTCGAGCGTGTAGGCGTCGCCGACCTTGACCTCGTCCAGTCCGGCCAGCACGTCCAGGTGGTTGATGGCGAGACCGGTAAAGCCCGAGACCCGCGTCGCGTGTCGCAGCATCGGCATGTCGAGCCAGGCGACCCGTCGGGGTCGGCCGGTCACGGTCCCGTACTCGCCGCCCTCCTCGCGAATCCGCGTCGCGAGCTCCTCGTTTTCGCCTTCGCCCTGCTCCTCGTAGCCGGGCGTGTCGCCGACGACGCCGCCCAGTTCGGTCGGCAGGGGGCCGCTGCCGACGCGGGTGAGGTAGGCCTTGACGATACCGACGACTTCGCCGCCGCCGACGACGCCGGGGCTGAGCCCGGTACCGGTCGTAGCGCCACCCGCCGTCGGGTTCGAGGAGGTGACGTAGGGGTAGTTCCCGTGGTCGATGTCGATGGTGGTTCCCTGGGCGCCCTCAAGCATGACGTTCTCGCCCTCGGCTATCTTCTCGGTGAGGAAGACGCTGGCGTCGACCGTCATGTTCTCCGCTTCGAACCGCTCGCCGTACTCGCGGAACTCCTCGTAGAGGGCGTCGACGTCCAGTGCGTCGGGGTTCTCGAGGTCCTCGACCGCCATCCCGTAGACGTCCTCGACGACTGCTCGTTTCTGGGGGACGACGTACTCCAGTCGCTTGCGCAACACGTCGGGGTTTTGCAGGTCGCCGGCCCGGATTCCTCGTCGGCCGGCCTTGTCCTCGTAGGTCGGGCCGATACCCCGGCCCGTGGTGCCGACCTCGCTGTCGGACTCGCTTTTGGCTTTCTCTTCGATACCGTCCAGGACGCGGTGGAACGGGAAGATGACGTGCGCGCGCTCGGCGATGCGTACGTCCGGGTCCAGCCCGCGCTCCCGTAGCGTATCCAGCTCGTCGAACAGTGTTCGCGGATTGACGACACACCCGTTGCCGAGTACGCCGACCTTCCCGCGGATGGCTCCGCTCGGAACCAGCGAGAGCTTGTACGTCTCGCCCTCGTGAACGACGGTGTGGCCGGCGTTGTCGCCGCCCTGATACCGGGCGACGATGTCCACGTCGTCACCGTACAGGTCGACGATGCCGCCCTTCCCCTCGTCGCCGAGCTGTGAGCCGACGATGGTTACGGTCATCGCCCGGACGTTCCGGCCACCGTGATAAACAGATTACGGTCTCACAGTGTTCGACGGAGCGGGTGGCGTAGACGCCGTCGGCGCTCTTCTACCGGCCGTCTACGTACGTCAACACGCCCCATGTGAATCGTTACGACGGTTTTAAGAACCCAGGACGGGTACGATAGAACCGGCAAGGTCGGGCATACGAGGGTAACTTTTAAACCCACCCACCACAAGTTAACAATTGCCATGATAGACAGGCTTGAAAAGGAAGTCGACATGCTGGAGCGCCATCTACAGGTGCTTCGCATGGTAATAGAGAACGAGCCTATCGGTATCGTGAAGATGTCCAACGAGACGGGCTACCCCCACCACAAGGTTCGGTACTCGCTGCGGGTCCTCGAAGAGGAGAACCTCATCGAGCCCTCCAGCCAGGGTGCTATTACTACGGAACAGACCGGCGAGTTCGTCGACGACCTCGACGAGAAAATCGACGAGATAATCGACAAGCTCGAGGGAATGAAAATCGACGACGCGGCAGAGATAGAGAGCTAAGTAGTCTCCTTTTACAGTTCCGGAACCGCGAGGTGGAACTCATCGTTTCGCGCTTCGAGCAGACACAGATGGTAGCCGCCCTTTCGTGAGAGGTTGACGAAGCTCTTGCGCTTGTCGCGACTGAACAGGCCACTGGATGTCGCTTCCTCGGCCGTCTCCAGCGCTTCCGGTTCGAAGAAGCTACTGGTGACCAGAAACGCGGCGGCCAGCGAGTCCGAGGCGTTGCCGACCCGCTCCGCGTTGCGCACGATGTCGGCCATCTGCCCCTCGGTCGCGGGCTGGCGGGCGTCGTTGATGTTGGCGACGACGAGCGGGTTCCCCATCCGGTCGCGGACGACCACGTCGAACGTCTCCTGTGAACGGTGTTCCTGGCCGTTCTCGGTGTAGGTGACCGACACCGTCCCGTTGAGTTCGGCGCGGTCGACCGCCGGCAGCGCGTCGTACAGCACGCCCATCGCGTTCTCGTGGCCGGTGTCCCGTATCTCGTACAGGAGATTCCTGACGAGCCAGTCGACGAAACGATACTGGATACTGGCGTGGAGGAACTCCTCGAAGGAGTCGCCGTCAACGGCGGCGTCGCCGGCGTCGAACTGGGTGTGGTGTTCCAGCCGGAGGTTCTCCTCGACGGACGCCCTGTCGGCGCTCCCGTCCCGTGCCTTCGCCAGCGTGGCCTCACCCTTCGAGTGGTAGCGGACGAAGAGGTTCGTCCCGTCGATGGCCTCCGCCGCCGAGAGCGACCGCCCACTGGGGGCGGGGCCGCCGGCCGCGGCCAGCTCCTCTTCCAGTCGCTGTATCTCGGCGCGGGCCTCCTCTAGCTCGCCGAGCAGCCGGTCGCGCTCGGCGGCCAGTTCCTCGTTTTCCGATGCGAGGTCGCGTATCTCGCCCTCCAGCTCTGCGATTTCGGCCTCGCGAGCTTCCAGTTCGGCCTCCAGCTCCGGGGACGGCGCCGTCCGATCGACATCCTCCACCGTCGGCTCCGCCGACGCCGACTGACTCGACTCGGGGGGCTGTGACTCCTGAGTCGATGTCGTGTCAGTCCGTGCAGATGGGGACTGTGACGACGCCGAATCCGCGGCTGTGCCCGACTGCTGGGCCTGCGACCGTGCCGCGGCCGTCGTGCGCTCCGGCGTCGAACTCGACCGCTCGGGGTCCAGCGACGGAACCGACCGCGTTTCGAGGGCGCCCACGGCGTCGCTGTCGGCCGCCGCGGCCATGGTCCGGTCGTCGTCGGCTGCTACCGGCTCCTCGGGCCGGTCCGTCGAGGCCCCGGTCGACCCGGCCCGTGTGGTCCTGCTGCCCGAAGTGTCCGGTCTCTCGGTCCTCGTGGCGTCTGCCGTCTTGGCGTTCCGTTGCGCGGACTCCGTGGCGGGTTCGACCGCCTCGGGTTCGCGCGATGTGGACTCGGCGACTGATTCCGCCGCCTCGGGTTCGCTCGGGGTCGATTCGGTGGCGGCCGCCGCCGTGCGCTCCGTCCCCGTGGCCGTTGCGTCGTCCGCACTCGACGGCCCGTCCGGCTCCGACGTGTCGTTCGCGCCGACCGCGCGCTCGTTGGTCCGGGGTGACTCCGCCTCGGGGACCGTCCCCTCGCGTTCGTCGGCCACCGCACTGTCGGGCGTTACATTACGGCCCACGTCCGTCCCGCTGCTCTCGTCCGCATCGTCGGCGGTCGCTGCTCCGGCGGCGGTGCCCGCGTCGTTGCTCGACGTGGTCGGCTCGGGCGGCTCCGGAATCTCGACGGGCCGGACGTCAGCCGGCATGACCTGGTAGATGCCCACCTCGTCGTTGGCCTGTTCGAAGGCGTCCTCGTCGGTGACGAGCTTCCGTGAGTTGCCGACCCACGCGACGCTCATCGAGCGACCCTGGTGGTAGACCAGATAGTAGTCCCCGGAGAGGACGTTTTCGGACAGTTCGACGTACCCGGTGAAGTTGCCGTCCTCCAGCGTCCGGTCCACCTCCGAGATGGCCGTGTCCTCGGTGTAGTACTGTGCCCGCGGGGCCTCGGCCCGGTCCTGCATCACGACGAGCAGGGGCAAGGCGTCGTGGGGCGCGGCCCGCGCCGTGCCGTCGGCGCCGTCGAACGCCTCGATATCGCCGTCGGGGATGCCCACCACGGTGCCGTTCAGCATGAACAGCTGTGTGGATCCGGCGGTGACGGCCCCGGAGAAACCCCGGTCGGAGAGGGACCGGAGCCCGTCATAGCCGCCGTCGAAGGACACCGGGTCCCACTCGGATACTAGCTCTACTGTACGCATACTCATTACCTCCACCAAGCCCCATGGCAGACAAATAGTTTGTGCCACCGTCTGACATCGGACGAACGCGGGGGGACTCCGATGGGCATATGATGCCTGACACCCATATCCGGGTATGGAAGAGCAACCCGGACTGAGCGACCAGTACCGGACGGCGAGTCCGTGGCCGGTGTTCGTCGCGCTGGGGCTCGCCCTCTCGGTCCGTCGCCGGCATCCTCACCGAATCGGGCTACGTCACGCGGCCGTGGCCGACGCTGGTCGGGGTCGGCGTCGTCCTCGCCGCCCTCGCCGCGGCGCTGGCCGTCGCGTATCTCCCGCTTGCAAACATCACCGTCGCCAACGTCGGCGAGGGGCCGCTGTTCACCCGCCTCGTCGCCGTGGCCGTCGCCGGCGTCGTGATGGTAGCGATGGGTAGCGTCGGCTCGGTGATGGAGCAGACGAAGGTATAACGCCCTACTTCGCTCGCCCTGACGGGTTCGCTCGGCCGGCTCCTGGCGCTGTGAGTTCGTTGGCTCCATTGACACCACTCGCTTGGAAGGAACTATCGATATACCCTGTTAGACAGTGTATACTCCGAACTGGGGACGGTTCGCTTGAGGAGAACTAGACAGATGGTGACGGTCGCTACGGTCTGTTGAACCAGACGTCGACGTGGTGGTCGGGGCCGTAGGACTTCCCGACCACGTCCGGCTGTCCGCTCCCGGTCAGGTCGACGACCTTTGCCTCGTGGGTTTCGATGCCGGACGCGACCGTCTCACGCTCGAAGCGGCCGCCGCGGTTGTAGAAGACGAAGTGGCGCGGGTCGCTGTGCTTGCCCAGCCCCATCTCGGCGACGTAGATGTCGGGCAGGCCGTCGCCGGTGAAGTCCTCGACTTCCAGCGAGTGGGGACAGAACAGTCCGTCCGCGATGATCGTCGCCTCCCAGTCGGGCGGGTCGAACCAGGCGACGCGACCGGGATGGCTCCCCAAGTGGGGTGAGTCACCTTCCGAGAGGATGACTTCCAGGTCGCCGTCGTCGTCCACGTCCGCGACGGCAACCCGGGTATTGTCCCACCCGGAGACGATCGCCTCGCGTCGCCAGCCAGTTGGCGCGTCGGCGTCGCGGTGGTAGACGTTGGGGCCGGCGATGAGCTCGGTCCGCCCGTCGCCGTCGACGTCGACGACGGCGACTCCCTCCACCTCGCGGCCCTCGTCGACGATGTGGAGGTGTTCGTCGCCCCAGGGACCCTCCCGGGGCGAGGGCGGGACGTCGTAGTAGAAGACGGTCTCGGATTCCTGTGAGAGCCCGACGACCTCCGGTTCGCCGTCGTCGTCCACGTCCGCGACGGCGACGTCGTGGTACTTCTCGAAGCGGTCGGTGACGAGGTGGCGCGCCCAGGGCTCGCGCGGGTCCGCTCCGGGTTCGAACCAGTAGAGGTCGGTGTTGTCAAGCCCCTGGCCGGCCACGACCGCTGGCTGCCCGGTGCCGGTGATATCGCCGACGGCGCCGCCCACATCGAGCGACGGCGTGAACGATATCTCGTGGCGCTCGAAGCCGGGGTTCTCGTACCAGAAGAGGTTGGCCTCCCCGATGCCGACCGCCGACCGTAACGGGCCGGTGGGAAACCCGCGGCGCTCGGCTTCCCAGACGATGCCCTTGCCGGGGAACCCCTCGCCGGCGCCGCCGACGATGATGTCCTCACGGCCGTTGCCGGTCAGGTCCGCGGTGAGACAGAACCCGAGTTTCG
>PXQZ01000020.1 GCA_003021755.1 Halobacteriales archaeon QH_8_67_36
GTCGTCGCCGACGACGAGATAGTCCGTGTTGCCGGAGACACTGGAGGTAGCCGACCCGCCGGCTCGCTCGACGGTTACACCCGCGGCGGCGCCCAGGATCTCGTCGAACGAGCCGGCGGGTCGGCTACCTCCAGCGTCTCCGGCAACACGGACTATCTCGTCGTCGGCGACGACGCGGGCCAGCGCAAGCGCGATGACGCCGAGGCGAACGACGTCGAGATGCTCCCCGAGGACGAATTCGTGACCCTGCTCGAATCGAAGGGCGTGCTGTAATCGTCCGGGGTGTCGGGACAACTGTCACGTCCGGCGCTTTAACCTTGAGACCCGGAGAGTCCCGGGCTTTCCGGCCGTCAGAAATCCACGTCGCAAAAACAGACTCGCCGCTACAGGTCGACGATGTTGAACGTGTAGTAGCTGAGTGCGGCGGCCAGTCCGATCCACCCCAGCATGAACAGCACCACGGCGGGGTCGGAGAAGTAGAACGGAATTTCGCTGCCCCCACCGGTACAGAACGAGGACATCTGTGTCTGATTGACGGAGATGTTACCCACGTTCTGGAACGTCTGTGCCCCGTCCGCGGTCGTGACCGTTACCGTGTTCGTCTGATTGTTGGTCGTGAGCGTCGCGTTCTGATACAGGCCCCCGGCGACGCTCTCACAGAGGACGCGCTTGTCGCCGGCCGGGAGTCCGGGCGAGAACAGCGAGCCCTGGGTGTTAAACAGCGAGTAGCGGGAGTACTGCTGTGATCCCAGCTGGCTCCAGGACAGGTTCCACTGGTTCGCAAACTGCTGCAGACTCGGCTGAACGTTGTCGGAGAAGCTCGCCAGCATGCTGCTTACCAGCGTCTTGTACGCCTGGGTCGGCGACGCCATCTTGAGGAACAGTACGGTGTTCCACCGCAGGGACCGAGAGACGCCCACGTCGTTGTAGAGGAACCTGCCGATACCGTTGGCCATCGAGTTCCAGCCGAAGGTGACGTAGACGTAGAATATCGCGTTCACGATGACCGAGCGGAGTGTCGTCGAGACGGCACCGGAGATGCTGACCGCGATAGCGACCATCACCAGCACGAACAGCAGCGAGAAGAGCACGAACAGGGTGTACATCTCGAAATTGAGGCTGAGGTCCGAGGCCGCCATGAACACCGCTGTGATCGACGTGGCGATGAGGAACGGGACGGCGACGACCGCGCATCGGCCGACGACCTTCCCGATAATGACCGACCGACGCGAGAACGGGAGCGACAGGAGCAGCTTCAGCGACCCGCTGGTTTTCTCCTTCGTGATCGCCGCGACGCCGACGAAAATCGTCACGATCGGCAGGACGACCGTCACGAGGTCGAGATATACGCCCTCGATAATGAATCGTGTGTCCAGCCCTCCGTCCGGCGGCGACGGGCCGATACCTTCGGCGTAGAGTCGAATCGCTATCGGGGCGATGAACAGGACGGTGAATATCGCTGCCAGCACCCAGAGCCCCTTCGACCTGAGTGCGTCTTTGAAGTCCTTCTTCGCGACGGGATACCAGGTGAACTGGTCGTGTAGCGCGTCGTCGACTTGCTTGAACCGCGCTTCAGCGGGACTGTCCGCGCCTTCGCCGCTCATGCTTTCACCTCCTGCTCGGTGTAAGCCGTGAACAGCTCTTCGAGCGACTGGTCCTCGGTCTCGAAGTTCGCTACGTCGACGCCCGCGTCGTTCAGGGCGTTGAGGACGTCCATCTTCTGGGTGCTGTTGCAGCCGATCGCGACGCGGTCGCCGTCGGTTTCGGTGACGCTCGCACCGTCGAGGCCGCTGACGGTGTCCTCGACCGTTCCGATATCACTTGCGGGGTCGGCGAGCGTGACCCACAGCGTCATCCCGCCCTGCACCGCATCCCGGAGCCCCTCGACGCTGTCTTTCGCGATGAGCTGTCCACTCTGGAGGATGCCGACGGTGTCACAGACCGCTTCGACCTGGCTGAGGATGTGCGAGGAGAAGAATATCGTCGCGCCCCGCTCGCTCTCCTGGCGGATGAGTTCGCGCATCTCGCGGGCGCCGTTCGGGTCGAGCCCGGTGGTGGGCTCGTCGAGGACGAGGAGGTCGGGTTGGCCGACCAGCGCCATCGCCAGGACGAGGCGCTGTTTCATCCCTTTCGAGTAGCCGCCGGCCCGCCGGTCGATAGCGTCGGCGAGACCGACACGTTCGAGTAGCTCTTTCGGGTCGTCGTCGGCGTCTTTGGACTCGATGACGAACGCCAGATGCTCGCGAGCGCTCAGTCGCTCGTAGACGTCGTACCCTTCCGGAAGCACGCCGATCCGCTCCCGGATGGCCGTCGGCTCTTCCTGTGCGTCGTGGCCGAGTACCTCGGCCGACCCGGCCGTCGGCCGGACGAAATCGAGGAGGATATTGATCGTCGTGGACTTCCCGGCGCCGTTCGGACCGAGGAAGCCAAACACCTCACCTTCTTCGACGGTGAGGTCGACGCCGTCCAGGGCGACGACATCGGCGTACTCCTTACGGAGGCCGTTCAGTTCGATGGCGGTCATATGCGTCGCTTGGACCAGCCTCGGGTATAGTCTTTCATATTGTCAGACGAGCCTAATGGGCGGTTTTCCGCCCACGTCTTTCAGCGTCGGAGCCGTGCGCGGAAGCGAACGGGACTGCCGGACAAACAGGTGGTCGCAGCATAGTCTCTCATATCAGTCGCCACCGTCACACTTCCGTATCGGGGTCGTGCGTGTCGGCCATCCGCCGGGCCTCCGCCGCGTAGCGCTCGCGGGTTTCGGGGTCGTCGACGGGCGCCAGTCGCTCGCGTTCGACGTCTCTCGCGGCGGTGACTGCGGTCCGCACAAGGAGGTTCGTGGAGAGTTGCTTCGTGAGCTGGTAGTCGCCGTCGGTCGTCGCGTAGACCAGCGTCACCATACGCTCGTCACCGAAGCTCGACCGCTCGACCAGCCAGCACCGGGCCGTCTCCTCGGACTCGGTCATAGCCGGCAGTAGCGGTGGCGGTCGAAAGGGGTTTGTGGTGTCTCACGCCGGGAACGCGGCGCCTCGCCGGTCAGCGACTGTGGTTTCCGACACACCCTGTCACGCCCTGGCAGGCATCGGGGTGAGTTTTGCCGTAACTCGTGGTTATAGAAGTGTAGGGATATATGCACAGCACACATGACTGATCGCTACGGATTCGGAACGCGCTGTGTCCACGCCGGCCAGGAGGAGCCGGACCCCGCCACAGGGGCGCGAGCGCCGCCGATACATCAGACGTCCTCCTACGTCTTTGGTGACGCGGAGACGGCCGCGGACCGCTACGCGCTGGAGGACGACGGCAACGTCTATTCTCGGTTCGACAACCCCACCGTTCGAACGCTCGAAAAGCGCCTGGCCTCGCTGGAGGGTGCCGTCGACGCCGTCGCGACGGGCTCCGGGATGGCCGCGCTGGACGCCGCGACCACCGTCCTCACGGGCGCGGGCGACAACGTCGTCTCGGCCTCCTCTATCTACGGCGGCACCCACTCCTATCTCGCCAACACTGCCAGTCAGCGCGGCGTCGAGACGCGCTTCGTCGACACGCTTGACCCCGCAGCCTACGCCGACGCCATCGACGACGACACCGCCTACGTCCACTGCGAGACCATCGGAAACCCCTCGCTCGTGGTCCCGCCCCTGCAGGAGATCGCCGACGTGGCCCACGAGAACGGCGTCCCCCTCTTCGTCGACAACACCTTCGGGACGCCGGCGCTCTGTCGGCCGCTCGAACACGGCGCCGACATCGTCTGGGAGTCGACGACCAAGTGGATTCACGGCTCGGGGACGACTGTGGGCGGCGTCATCGCCGACGGCGGCTCGTTCCCCTGGGGCGACCACCCCGAGAAGTACCCCGAAATCGGCGGGGAGAACCCCGCCTTTGACCTCAACTTCGCCGACCGGTTCGGTGACCGAGCCTTCGCCATGGCCGCCCGCCAGCGTGGGCTCCGGGCGCTCGGTGACGGCCAGAAACCGTTCGACGCGTGGGCGACGCTGCAGGGCATCGAGACCCTTTCACTCAGGATGGAGCGACACTGCTCGAACGCGCTCACCGTCGCCGAACACCTCGATGACCACCCCAAGGTGTCGTGGGTTACCTACCCCGGCCTCGACTCCCACGAGACACACGACCTGGCCACGCAGTACTTGAGCGGCGGGGCGGCGAGCAGCGCGAGCCGACCCTCGACGGACGAGTCCGCCGGCGGGTTCGGCGGCGTCATCGCCTTCGGGCTAGCGGGCGGCTACGAGGCCAGCAAGGGCTTCTGCGAGGAGACCGACCTCGCGCAGTTCCTCGCGAACGTCGGCGACGCGAAGACGCTCGTCATCCACCCCGCCAGCACCACCCACGCACAGCTCTCGGAAGAAGAACAGCGCACAAGCGGCGTCAGCCCGGACCTCGTGCGCATGAGCGTCGGCATCGAGGAGGTCGAGGACATCATCGCGGACATCGACGACGCCATCGCGCGGGTGGGCTGAGATGGATTCCAGCACCGTCTCCATCGGCGAGTTCGAGTTCCAGTGCGGCGAGACCATCGAGAACCTCGAACTGGCCTACGAGACCTACGGCGAGTTCGAGGGCGACAACGCCGTCCTCGTCTGTCACGCCCTGACCGGGAGCGCCCACGTCGCCTCGCGGGGCCGCTTCGAGGAGGGCGACCAGGCCTACGCCTGGTGGGACGACATCGTCGGCCCGGGGAAGGCAATCGACACCACGGAATACTTCGTCGTCTGCGTGAACGTCCCCGGCTCCTGCTACGGCTCCAGTGGCCCGTCGAGCGAGAATCCCGAGACCGGCGAGCCGTACGGTCCCGAGTTCCCGCCGGTCACCGTCGCCGACTGGACCGAGGCCCAGCGCCGGGTGCTGGACGAACTCGGCGTCCCCGCCCTCTATGCCGTCGTCGGCGGCAGCGTCGGCGGCATGAACGTTCTGGAGTGGGCAAAGCGCCACCCCGACCACGTCGAGAAGATAGTCCCCATCGCCGCCGCCGGGCGACTGGACCCGCAGTGTCTCGCGCTGGACGGTATCGCCCGGCGCGCGATTACGACCGACCCGAACTGGCAGGGCGGGCACTACTACGGCGGTTCCGCGAGCGACGCGAGCGGACCCTCGTCGGACGTGTCCGACGGTAGCCCCGAACCGGACCAGGGGCTGGCGCTGGCCCGCCAGATCGGCCACGTCATGTACTTCTCGAAGGCCAGCATGGAGCGTCGCTTTGGCCGCCGAGCCGCGACACGGGAGGCCGAACGGGCCTTCCCGACGGACCCCGCCGGCCGCTTTTTCCCGTACCGGGACGTGGAGTCCTACCTCGACTACAACGCCTCGAAGTTCGTCGAGCGCTTCGACGCCAACAGCTACCTCTATCTCACGCGGGCGATGGACAACTACGACCTCGCCAGCGGCTTCGAGTCGGACGCCGACGCGCTGGCCGCGTTCGACGGCTCGGCGCTCGTCATGTCCTTCACCGGCGACTGGCACTTCACGAGCGAGCAGAGCGAGGCGCTGGCAGCGGCGCTGCGGACCAGCGACACTCCCGTCGCTCACCACGTCGTCGACTCCGACTACGGCCACGACGCCTTCCTCGTCGAACCCGACAACGTGGGCCCGCCGCTGGCCGATTTCCTCGAAGTCGGGCTCTCCGGCAGCGCCGTCTCCGACACCGAGGAGTCCGACGAGGAGCCGCCGGACTTCGCGCCCGTCCACAACAGCCTCTTTTCGCGCTAGACTTTATCATACGTTAGTACGTCAATACGTACGTATGAGTGATATGTTCGCCAGCGCCGACGAGGAAGACCTCGCCTTCGGACAGACAGTGTACGACGAGGACGGCGAGGAACTCGGCACGATTCGGGGCTTCGACCAGCACGGCTTCTACGTCTCCGTCGAGGACGGCATCCAGTCGCTCTCGGACGACCACCGGACCACCGGCGTCGCGGGCGAAGCCGAACTGATGTGGCGCTGCTGGGAGTGTGGTGCGATGGGCAACATCGACGAGAGCATCCCCGAGGAGTGTCCCGATTGCGGCGCGCCGAAAGAGGAGATATACTACTGGACCGAGGACTGATCGACCGGTGAGAACTGATCCATCGAACGAGCGGTCCCGGGCCGTGCGTTCGTCTCTCCACTAGTCCACGCGCTCGATACGGTCGGCGACGGCCGCGTCGACGCTCCCGCGTACCTGCTCTGCTGCCGACTCCGGCAGCGCGAACCGCAGGATAGCGTCCCGCCAGTCGGCGATGGCGACGCCGTCGGGGTCCCGGACGGCTGCACGGTCGAGATCGGCAAACAGTTCGGCGAGGTCGGCGAACGTCGCTTCGGTGAGTGTAACGGTGCCGACGGTGTGGTCGTCGGCGACGGTCACGCCATCGTGGCCCGACAGCGCCTCCAGTGCGTCGCGTCGCGGTCCCAGCAGGTCCATGCGGCGGCCGACGGCGAGGCGGAGCGATAGGCGCTCCGGGCGCCGCGGCGTCACGTCGAGGACGGCCGCGAGCGCGTCGATGGCCGCGTCCTCGTCAGTCGCCGGCGGGCGAAGCCGGTAGCTGGGTTCGGCCGACGGCCACGCCACCGATTCGGGGTCCATACCGGCCCTTTGGGACGGGCGCTGTTGTCGGTTCTGGTCCGTTCCGCCGAGGTCGCGTTTAGTTTAGCAGCAATGGACTCAGAGAGCCAGAAAGCCCCGGCCTGCTACACTCGGGGGTGGTTCGAGAGAGTTTCCTCTCTCGTCATCA